>NZ_CAIUXT010000229.1 GCF_903903185.1 uncultured Rhodoblastus sp. | reverse complement strand
TCGCGGTTTTCCAGCATGTAGGAGACGCCGGAGGGGGTGCGGACATTGTCTTCGAGCACATAGAAATCGTGGTCGTCGACGCGCACGATGTCGATGCCCGAAATATGCGTCCAGATGTTGTGCGGCGCCGGCCTTCCCTGCATTTCCGGGCGGTAGCACGGATTGCGGAACACCAGGTCCTCCGGGATGATCCCGGCGCGCAAAATTTCCTGCGCGCCGTAAATATCGGTGAGGAACAGGTTCAGCGCCTTGACGCGCTGGATCAGGCCGGCTTCGAGCCGCCGCCATTCGTCGCGCCCCAGCAGGCGCGGGATGATGTCGAAGGGGATCAGCCGCTCCGACGCGTCCTTTTCGCCATAGACCGCGAAGGTGATGCCGATGCGTCGAAACAGCATTTCCGCCTGCTGGCGGCGGGAATCGAGCAGGCCGGGGGGCGATTTCTCCAGCCAGTCGGCGATCCGGTTATAAAGCGCGCGCGGTTCTCCGCCGTCGCTGGTCATTTCATCGAAACAGGGCAAGGTCATCGGCTCGATCGCCTTTTTTCGTCCACTTGATCCGCCTTTGCGCTTTGAACCTCGACCGGCGAGCGGTTCGATTCCAACTCATCATGAGCCGCCTTCAGCGTCGCCGCCTTGACCTAACTTAAATGCCGCCTCGCCCGATTTGACAGCCTAAACTTTAAGCTGCGCCGGAGATTCGTGCCTGAATCCGATCAGACTCGCCGTCTCTGCCTATTTTTTAGGCGCGACAATAAATCCCATGCTGCGCGCGCCGGATATTTTGCAAGGCCAGTTTCGGCGCACAGGCGGGCGGCGGCATTTGCCTATGCGGCCCCGACGGTCTAAAAACGCGGCGGTGCGGTCGCCAAACAGCGGCGGCGCCTCTTTAACGCCATGCTGGCGGCGCCTATCTCGAGCACGCAGATGGCGCGTCTCTTAAAAGTGCTGGCGCGTTTCTGTAAATGTAAAAATGCCGGCGGCGCTTTTGTTGGCTCAGGCCATCGGCGCCCGTCCAAAATGGTTGATCTCATGCGCAAATGGGTTTTTCTGGCGGTTTTCTTTGGCCTGTCCGTCCTGGTCGGCGGCATGGCCTGGTTTCAGTTCAAGGCCAAGCCGGAAATGATGCGCGGCATCATGTCCTCCATTCCCAAGCCGGTCTCCGGCGTGGCGGTGGAGGAGGCGCGCGAGGAAATCTGGACGCCGCGCGTCAGCGTTATCGGCACGTTCAAGGCGGTTCCGGGCATAGACGTCTCCGGGCAGGTCGCGGGCATGGTCGCGGAGATCGCCTTCGCCAATGGGCAGGACGTCGCCAAGGGCGCGCTCTTGGCGCGCATCGACGATTCGACCGAACAGGCGGAGTTGCGCTCCAACGCCGCCATGCTGAAAAACGCCGAACTGGCCTTCCAGCGCCAGCAGATGCTCACCGACCACGGCGTCGCCGCCAAATCCAATTTCGATCTGGCCAATGCGGTGCGCGACCAGGCCGCCGGCGCGCTCGACCGCACCCGCGCGCTGATCGCGCAGAAAACCATTGTCGCGCCCTTCGCCGGGCGGCTCGGCATTCGCAAGGTCGACGTCGGCCAATATGTCGCCGCCGGCGCGCCGCTGGTTTCGCTGCAGCAACTCGACCCGATCTTCCTCGATTTCCAGGTTCCGGAACAGAATTTCGCGGCGCTGGCGCTGGGCGGAAAGGTCTCGGCCCGGGTCGATGCCCTCGGCGGCGGCGAATTTGCCGGCAAGATCGGCAATTTCGATGCGCGCGTCGATCGCGACACGCGCACCATTCTGGTGCGGGCGGAAATCGCCAATCCCGACAAGAAGATCATGCCGGGCATGTTCGCCAACGTCACCCTCGACGCCGGGGCGCCGCAGAAAATGGTCACCGCGCCCCGCACCGCCGTCGCCTTTTCGCTTTACGGCGATTCGGTTTTCGTCGTGCGGCCGGACGACGCCGAAAAAGGCTTTGACGGTCCGCTCCATGTCGAGCGCCGCAATGTCAGCATCGGCGAGTCGCGCGAGGATCGCGTCGTCCTCAAGCAGGGCGTCGCGGCGGGCGACAAGATCGTTTCGCAGGGGCAGATCAAGCTCCAGCCCAACGCCGCCGTGCGGATCGAGACCGGTCTGGCGCTGCGGCCGCAGGCGGTCCGGCCACTGCAATAGCGGGCCGCTGCAACAGAACGGGAACCGTTCCGCTTAGCTGGAGGCGCGGTCGGCGCCGCCCTTCGGAGTTTGAGCGAGGGACGGACTGCGGCCGGTCGCGATCGATTGGGAAAAGAAAGACAAATGGGCGCCTTTACCGATCTTTTCATTCGCCGTCCGGTGTTGGCGATCGTGGTCAGCCTGCTGATCCTGCTGGTGGGCGCGCAGGCCGGGTTCAATATGCAGATCCGCCAATATCCGGCTCTGTCCCAGGCGACCATCACCGTCACCACCCATTATCCCGGCGCCAACGCCGACCTGATCAAGGGCTTCATCACCACGCCGATCGAACAGGCGGTGGCCAGCGCCGAGGGCGTCGATACGCTGGTGTCGAATTCGCAGCAGAACGTCTCGACCGTCACGCTCAACCTGCGCCTCAACGCCAATGCCGACCGGGCGATGACCGACGTTCTCGCCAAGGTCAACCAGGTCAAGTATCAACTGCCGCGCGACGCCATGGACCCGGTGGTGGTCAAGGAGGCGGGCCAGGGCACGGCGCTGCTCTACATGTCGTTCAATTCCGATGTGTTGTCGCCGTCGCAGATCACCGATTACATCACCCGCGTGGTGCAGCCGCGCCTCCAGACCATCGAGGGGGTCGCCAGCGCCCAGATCATCGGCGGGCAGAATTTCGCCATGCGCGTCTGGCTCGATCCCGACCGCATGGCGGCGCGCAACGTCACCGCCGCCGACGTCCGCAACGCGCTGCTCGCCAATAATTTCACTTCCGCCGCCGGCCAGGTCAAGGACGACTTCACCCAGACCAGCATCAACGCCCTGACCTCGCTCGACAACGCCCAGGCCTTTTCGCATCTGGTGATTTCGAGCCGAGGCGACGCCCTGGTGCGGCTCGGCGACGTTTCGCGCGTCGAACTGGGGCCGGAAAGCGTCGATTCCTCGGCGGTGTTCGATGGACTGAAGGCCGTGTTCATCGGCATTTACGCCACGCCGACGGCCAATCCGCTGACGGTGATTTCGGACGTGCGCAAGGCCTTTCCCGGGATCGAGGCGGCGCTGCCCGCCGGCGTCACCGGGGCGGTGGCCTATGACGCCACCGAATTCATTCGCGCTTCGATCGACGAGGTGGCCAAGACCCTGATCGAGGCGGCGGCCATCGTCATCGTCGTGATCTTTCTGTTTCTCGGCGATCTGCGCGCGACGCTGGTTCCCATCGTCACCATCCCTTTGTCGCTGATCGGCGTCATGCCTTTCCTTATGTGGATGGGCTATTCGATGAACATCCTGACGCTGCTCGCCTTCGTCCTCGCCATCGGCCTGGTGGTGGACGACGCCATCGTGGTGGTCGAGAATATCTACCGCCACATCGAGCACGGATTGGCGCCGAAAGAGGCGGCGCTCAAGGGCGCGCGCGAAATCGCCCTGCCGGTGATCGGCATGACCGTTACGCTCGCGGCGGTCTATGCGCCGATCGGCTTCGTCTCCGGTCTCACCGGCGCCCTGTTCAAGGAATTCGCCTTCACGCTCGCCGGTGCGGTGGCGGTGTCGGGCTTCATCGCCCTGACCCTGTCGCCGATGATGTGTTCGAAACTGCTGCGCCCCCACAACCGCCCCAAAGGCCAGACGGGACCGGGACAAAGCGCGGCGGCGAATGGCCGCCGGGGTTTTGCGACCTTTCTCGACGAGACCTTCGAGGCGCTGCGCCGCCGCTATGAGCGCCTGCTCGGCAAAACGATGAATTACCGCGCCGTGACGGTGATGGTTCTCGTCGGCGTTCTGGCGATGACCGCGATCATGTATGTCTCGACGCCGCGCGAACTGGCCCCGGAGGAGGACCAGGGCATCCTCTTGACTGTGGTCAAGACCCCGCAAACGGCCAATCTCGATTATCTCGAACAGGTTACGTCGCGGCTCAAGACCAATGTCTTCGATAAGGTCGAAGAGAAGAGTCATGTGTTCATGATCAACGGTTCGGGCGGCGTCAACCAGGGCATGGCGGGCCTGCTGCTCAAGAACTGGGGCGACCGCAAGCGCACCCAGAGCCAGATCCTGCGCGGCCTGCAACCTTCGCTCGCCGACGAGACCGGCGGCCAGATCTTCGCCTTTTCGCTGCCGGCGCTGCCGGGCTCGACCGGCGGCCCGCCGGTGCAATTCGTCATCCGCACGGCGGGCGATTACCGCACGCTCTCGGGCGTCCTCGAACAGCTTCAGGCCGCCGCGAACAAGAGCGGCCTGTTCCTGTTCACAGACGGCGATCTCAAGTTCGACACGCCGCAGTTCGAAATCAAAATCGACGCCGCCAAGGCCAATAATCTCGGCGTCTCGATGCAGGACATCGGCGCGACGCTGGCGACCTTTCTCGGCGGCAATTATGTCAACCGCTTCAATCTCGATGGCCGCTCCTATCAGGTCATTCCGCAGGCCCCGCGCGATTTCCGCCTCAGCGAGGACTGGCTGACCCGCTATCAGGTGCGCACTGCGAGCGGTGCTTTGGCGCCGCTCTCGACAGTGGCGAGCGTAACCGCCAAAGTGCAGCCCAACGCGCTGACCTCGTTCCAGCAATTGAATTCGGCGACGCTTACCGGCGTGCCCTTCCCCGGTCATACGCTCGGCGAGGCTTTGGGCTTCCTGCAGGACAAGTCGGCGGAAATTTTTCCGGCGGGCTTTTCATACGATTTTCAGGGCGAGAGCCGGCAGTTCAAGCAGGAGGGCAATACGCTGGCGCTGGCCTTCGTGTTTTCGCTGATCGTCATCTATCTGGTGCTGGCGGCGCAGTTTGAAAGCTTCCGCGATCCGTTCATCATCCTGATCGCCCTGCCGACGTCGATGTTCGGCGCGCTCTTGCCCTTGAACGTCATGGGCGTGTTCGGCGCGGCCTCGATCAACATCTATACCCAGATCGGGCTGATGACGCTGATCGGGCTGATTTCCAAACACGGCATCCTGATGGTCGATTTCGCCAACCAGATGCAGCGCAACGAACAGCTTTCGCCGCGCGAGGCGATCGAACACGCGGCGGGCGTGCGGTTGCGGCCGATCCTGATGACCACGGCGGCGATGGTGGTCGGCATGTTGCCTCTGATCGTCGCGGCGGGCGCCGGCGCGCGCTCGCGCGCCGCGATCGGCATGGTCATCGCGTCGGGCATGAGCGTCGGCACGTTGTTTACGCTGTTCGTCACTCCGGCGGTCTATTCGCTGCTGGCGCGCGATCACCGCGACGAAGGGGCGAAAGCAGCTGCCGTTCCGAAGAAAACCGCGCGCCCGCAGGGGCCGGCGCCGGCGCTCGCCCCGGCGCACGCCGAAGCCGATGCGGCGGTCGGGTGAGGCAGGCGCGCCTCGCTTTTCCTGCTGGGCGACAAGCGCCAGCAAGAGCGCTCACGGCTGGATCACCCAATAGGCCGCTCCCGCCTTTTCCTTGGCTTCGAGACCGCGCGCGCCCGCCATCGTCGCCTGGTTCAGAATCTGCTTGAAATCCTGAATCGCCTTGGGTTCGTCGAACACATAGGAATGGCCGCCAAGCCGCGCATCGACGGATTCGACGCCGCCGGTGACTAAAATATTGTCGCCGCCGCTGCCGGCGCGCGGCGCCCGGTGATAGCTTTCCGAAATCAATATGGCGCGGTCATATTGCGAGGCGTAAAGCGTGCGGATCGCGCCGATCTTGCGCACCATGCGGATCTGGTCGCGGAACACATCCTGCGCCACGTCGGGCGCGGCGAAAATCGCCGCGCCGATCCGCAGGCCCGACTTCGCCAGCGCGAATTCGCGCAACATCTGCAACAACATGCGGTTCCCCATGCTGTGGGCGACGAAATCGAGCTGCAATTCCGGCCCGGCCGTCGCGATTTCATTCACCAGTTCAACGAGATGCGGCTCGCTCCAGGCGCTGGAGTCCTCGTCATAGGCATAGCCGAAGGCCGAGCCTTCCGAGGGCCAGCTCCAGCCGACGATGGCGCCGTCATACTCGGCTTCCGATCCGAGTTGCAGCGCCCGCCAGAGCAAGCTGTCGAAGGAAATGTTGAAGCCGTGGATCACGAACATCACCTTCGAGCCGCCGGCTTCGCGGGTCTTGGCGACGATCAGCTTCGCGCATTCCTCGACGCCCTTGATCAGGGTTTTGGGCGCAGGCGGAATCTGCGGCTCGCCGGAGTTGCGCGCCGGCGCGCCGAGATAGCCGCAGGTATATTCGAACGGATCGAGCCGGCGGGCGCCGAAACGCGTCTTGTAGTCCAGCGTCGCCTCGTCGTTGCGGTCGGTGACGAAAAACACCGGCGAGCGCGCCGCCATTTTGCGGGCCTGCTCGGGGGCGGGCGGGGCCGCGTTTTGCAGCGCCGGCGCCGGCGGCGAATGGACCTCGACTTCCGCCTTGCGCCAAAGCTCCATTTCCTTGCCCATGGCGGCGGGACTGTCGCCTTCCTTGCGCATCGCCGGTTTCCCGGCGACGTTCGTCGTCATGTCCATGCGCTGGTCGAGATGGGTCAACTCGACATTGGGAATGGTCACGATCGCCTCCTCGCGCGCCATGAGTTCGGCGTCGGCGGCCTCCCGCGCCTGTTTCGCCGCGATTTTCAGCGCGTTTTTCTGCGCTTCGCTGAGCTTGAGCCAGAAATCGGGCGCCGCCGCCAGCAGCCCGGTTTCCGGCCAGCCAACGGTCAGATAGAGCTTGCCGCCAAATTTTTTGGCGAAATCCCTGGTCGCCGCGCCGAGTTGCGTCTCCAGCGCATTGGTCGCGCCCTCCTTCATGCTCATCCTGGACTGCGAAATCTTCGCGCCGAGGGAGTTGAGAATTTTGACATCCGGCGCGCCCTTGTCCGCCGCCACCGTCAGCTTGGCGAAATCCGCCGTCGAGCGGATCGGCTCCCGGGTGAGGAAATAGGTGATGGCGTGATTCCATAATTGCAGCGGAAACAGGCCCGAGCGGCCGGCGCCGGTGGCGGTGGCGTCGCCGAGAAAGCTGTTCTGCATCAGAAAAACCTCCTTCGCCGACTGGAAAACGAAAGGCCGTGTCAGCAGCGAGGCTTCGGAACCCGCCGTTTGCAGCTTGCGCAAGTCCTCGTCCGCCAAGGTGAAGACGCCGATATCCGCCGCGCCGGTCTTGACCGCCCCCATCGCCGCGCTCTCGCCCGCCTGCTGTTTCGCGATCAAGGTCACGCCCGCTTGCGCGAGAATTTTGCTCGACAACAGCGATTTGACGAAGACATCCCCGGAATAGGCGGAGGGAAAGGCGAGCCGCGCTTCGACGGCCAGCGCGCGAAAGGGCGCCGCGACGCCGAACGACAGGCAGGCGAGTGTTAAGAGAAGGCGGCGCGGCATGGGCTTGGCTCCGGCGAGGGTCTGATGGCGTTACGTCGGTTTGCAGGGAATATTACTAAAATCTTGCGGTCGCGCCCTTATCTATTGCGCCATTGAATCGGCGCGATAGAACCTTGAGCCTGCGCCGCACTGGTCCGGGACGCAAGCAAGGCCGGAATTTTCGGCGTTTTTCCCGCCCGGCTGTTCTGCGCCGGAACTTGTGGCGCCATAACCAAGTTTCCACCGACAGGCATCGATTTCAATGCGAAAACGCGGGTCCGGCGGCAGATCGGGTGAAAGCATTAAACTAAAGTTTAATGTCAAAGCTGCCCATTTTTGCTACTTGCCTAAAAAAGCGACTTGTCCTATCGCCGCGCCGGTGTATGAAAATTATTCGCAGTTGAAATTCGCCAAGCGGTACGGGAGGCGATTTATGCAGACGGTCGAAGAATTTCTGGCCTATTCGATTCATCTTGAGCAGGAAGCGGCGTCGCGTTTTGGCGAGCTGGCGGATGCAATGACGTCGGGCGGCAACAAGGAAGTGGCGCAATTGTTCCGGCGCCTGTCCGATTATTCCAAATTGCATCTCGGCGACGCGAAGGCGCGCGCGGGTTTCCGCGAAATTCCGGAAATCGGCCCCGAGGAATTCGTCTGGCCCGATCTGGAGAGCCCGGAAGCAGCGGCGATCTGGGGCGCAGACCCGATGATCGGTCGCGCCGAGGCCTTGCAGATCGCGCTCGCTGCCGAAACCGCCGGCTATAATTATTATAAATCGGTGCTGGATACGACCGACGATCCGGAAGTCAAGGTTCTGGCTGCGGAATTTGTCGCAGAAGAGGCGGGCCATGTCGCCGAACTGAACAAGTGGATCGTCGCCTGCGAAGCCGGAATGACGGCCCCGGCGGACTAGCCTGTTCCCAAAAAGTTGCAGACTTTTTGGACAAGAACAGGCGGTAAAGAGCGCCTGTTCCCAAAAAGTTGCAGACTTTTTGGGCAAGAACAGGCGGTCGATATCGTCGCGGTTCGCTGATCGGCGGTGTGGAAGCCCTTGGGCGCGTTCGGCGATTTGCCTTGCAAGCGTCAATCGCGTTAATCAGCCGGACAGACACCCCAAACCCGGCTGAATATGCAAAATCCCGATCCCCAAAGTCGCGATCCCGTCGCGCGGCGGCGCACTTTTGCCATCATCTCGCATCCCGACGCCGGCAAAACCACGCTGACAGAAAAACTGCTGCTGTTCGGCGGCGCCATCCAGCTTGCCGGCGAAGTGCGCGCCAAGGCCAACCGCCGCCAGACCCGTTCCGACTGGATGGGCATCGAGCGCGAGCGCGGCATCTCGGTCGTCACCTCGGTGATGACCTTCGAATATGGCGATTGCGTCTATAATCTGCTCGACACGCCGGGCCACGAGGACTTTTCCGAAGACACCTATCGAACCCTCACCGCTGTCGACAGCGCCATCATGGTGATCGACGCGGCCAAGGGCATCGAGGCGCGCACGCGCAAACTGTTCGAAGTCTGCCGGTTGCGCGACATTCCGATCATCACCTTCATCAACAAGATGGACCGCGAAACCCGCGATCCCTTCGATCTGCTCGACGAGATCGAGAAGACGCTGGCGCTCGACACGGTGGCGCTGACCTGGCCGATCGGACGCGGCCGGACCTTTGCCGGCACCTATGACCTGCGCGCCAATGTCGTGCGCCGGCTCGAGGAGGACGCCGAGCCGATCCAGGTTTCCGGCCCCGACGATCCGCAAATCGCCGCGCTTTCCAACCCCGCCGACGCCGAAATCGCGGCTGAGGAAATTTCCCTGGCGCGCGAGGCGCAAAAGCCGTTCGATGTCGCGGCCTTTCTCGAAGGCCATCTGACGCCGGTGTTCTTCGGCTCGGCGCTCAAAAAATTCGGCGTGCAGGATCTGATCGACGCGCTGGCGGAATTCGCGCCGCCGCCGCAGCCGGTCGCCGCCTCCACCCGCACGGTCGATCCGCGCGAGCCGAAAATGACCGGCTTCGTCTTCAAGATTCAGGCGAACATGGACCCCAACCACCGCGACCGCATCGCCTTTCTGCGGGTCACCTCGGGACGCTTGCAACGCGGAATGAAGGCGCGGCTGTCGCGCACGGGGAAAAATATTGCGCTCAACGCGCCGCAATTCTTTTTCGCCCAGGACCGCCAACTGGCGGAAGAGGCCTTCGCCGGCGATGTCGTCGGCATTCCTAACCACGGCGCCCTGCGCATCGGCGACACTTTGACCGAGGGCGAAAATCTGGTGTTTCGCGGGGTGCCCAGTTTCGCGCCGGAAATCCTGCGCCGGGTCAAACTCGGCGACGCGATGAAGGCCAAGAAGTTGCGCGAAGCTTTGCAGCAGATGGCGGAAGAGGGCGTGGTGCAGCTGTTTTTGCCGCATGACGGCGCCCCGGCGATGGTCGGCGTCGTTGGCGCGCTGCAACTCGACGTGCTCGCCGAAAGGTTGCAGGCCGAATATGGCCTGCCGGTGAGTTTCGAGAACAGCCGTTTCGAAATCTGCCGCTGGATCGACGCCGACGAGTCCGCCGAACTGGACCGTTTCAAGAACGCCTATCCCTCGTCCATGGCCAACGATCTCGACGGCGCGCCGGTGTTTCTGGCGCAATCCGCGTTTTCGCTCCGCTACGACCAGGAGCGCTGGCCCGCGATCCGTTTCGCCGACATCAAGGATTATCAGGTCGGCAAAAGCTGAGGGGGCCGGGCTTTTTCACTTGGCTGGGGGCGCGCGAAAAAAACCGCCTTGACGGGGCTTGCGCAATTCGCGCATCGTCCCGGATGATCGCCGTTAGGGGGATATCATGCTGATTTCACGTTGCGCCGCCCTTGGGGCCGTGTTGTTGTCGCTTGGCGCGGGCGTCATGTCATCGAGCGCAGCCTGGGCTTTCCCGGCCGAAAGCCGGACCATTCCCTATTCCGGCGACCTGCCGCCCTGCGAGGATAGCTGGACGCTGCAAGAGATCGCCCGGGCCTTCAATTATTCCCGATATTGGTATTCGCATGAGCGGCTCGCACTCGACCATTTCGAAACGGTCAGGGAGGTCGGCTTCCGCACCAATGGCCGCGAATTCATTCCGCGGCGCTATTGCGTCGCCCGCGCCTGGTTCAGCGACGGCCGCGAGCGCGAGGTCAAATATAATGTGATCGAGCGCGGCGGATTCGTCGGCCTGGGCAATGGCGTCGAATGGTGCGTGGTCGGCGAAGACCCGTTCCATGTCTATTCGCCCGCCTGCCGCGCCGCCGGCCCCTGAGCGTCGGTTTTTTCGCGGAAATTTGCAATGAAAAGCCTGTTTGCGATGGCCTTGCTGGTTCTGGCCGCAACGCCCGCCTTCGGTCTCGACGCCCGCGACTGCCTGCTCGATCGCTGCGCCGACCAGCGAACAACGCCGGAAACGGACTCGCAGGGGTTTGGAAGGCCGTCGCCGCCGCGCGACGAAAAGTTCAATTCGCGCCGGGGCGGGGCGGCGCCGGCCGGAGATTTCGATTTTTACGTGCTGGCTTTGTCCTGGTCGCCGAGTTTCTGCGCCGAGGGCGGCGCGCAAAGGTCGCGCGGCCAATGCGCGCCCGGCGCCAATCCCGGCTTTGTCGTCCACGGCCTGTGGCCGCAATATTTTTCCGGCTATCCCTCGCAATGCCGGGGTGACGGCTTTCTGCCGTTTTCGGTTCTCGCCGGTCTGGATGGGCTCTATCCCGACCAGGGTCTGGCGCGGCATGAATGGCGCCAGCATGGCGTCTGTTCGGGCAAGACCCCGGCCGGCTATTTCGCCGATGTGCGCGCGGCGCGCGACGCGGTGGCGATTCCCTCGGCTTTCAAGGCGCTGGAACAGGATCGCGAATTTTCGCCGCTCGCCGTGCAGCGCGCCTTTATCGAGGCCAATCGGCGCCTGCGGCCGGGCATGATGGCGGTGACCTGCCGGCGCGGCGTCTTGCAGGAGGCGCGGCTGTGCCTTTCGCGCGATCTGCGCGATTTTGTCGCCTGTCCGCAGGTCGCGCGGGCCTCCTGCCGCAGCCAGAGCCTCGTCGTGCCGGCGGGGGGATGAGCGCGCTCGACATGGCGGCCCAGGGCGCGGAGGGGTCCTTATGTTTCGTTCACGTTTATTGGCTTGCCTGTGCCTCCTGGCTTTCGGTTTGAGCCAGGCGGCGGCGCGCGCCGACGAGGCGGCGGACAAGGCGGCGGTCGCCGCGCGGCTGCGCGGTTTCGCGGACGCCTTCAACGCGCGCGATGAAGCTCGATCTTGCGACATATTTGCGCCCGACCTGATCGCGACCGCGCCTCCGCGGCTGGAGACCGGCCGTGCGGCGATCTGCGGCAATATCGACCGGCTGCTCGCAAGGCCGGATCTGCGGCTTCATTACGACGATCCGGATATTCGCGAGATCATCGTCGCGGGCGATATCGCCGTCGTTCGCGTCCTTTGGACGCTCACCGTCCGGAAGGGCGGCGCGCAGGACAGGACTCCCGAGGGCGGCATCGATGTTTTTCGCCGCCAGCCGGACGGGCGTTGGTCGATCGCCCGCATGGCCGCTTTCACCCTGCGGCCGAACAAGTTGCTCGATTGATCGGGGCGGCGGCAGGCAGGCAAGCAAGCGTCCCCTGGCCGGTTCCGGTTCGAAGAGGGGAAAAAATCAGGGAGATCGTCCATCAACTATCGCCATGAATTTCACGCGGGCAATTTCGCCGATGTGCTCAAGCACGTCTTTCTGACCCGCATCCTGCTCTATCTGCACGGCAAGGAAAAACCGTTCCGCTACATCGACACCCACGCCGGGGCGGGACTCTACGATCTGACCTCGCCGGAGGCGGCGCGGATGAGCGAGGCGCGCGACGGCGTCGGCCGGCTTTTGGCGGCCCCCGATCTTGGCGCGGCGGCGCCTTTGCTTGAACCGTGGCTGGCGGCGGTCCAGGCTGTTGGCGCGCCGCGCTTCTATCCCGGCTCGCCGCTGATCGCGCAAAAATTCCTGCGCGCCGGCGACAGGGCGATTTTCTGCGAAATGCTGCCTGAGGCCTCCAAAAGCCTGCGCCGCGCGCTCAACAAGGATATTCGGACCAAACTCGTCGAGACCGACGGCTACCGGGGTTTGAAAGCCTTTGTGCCGCCGCCGGAGCGGCGCGGTCTCGTGCTGATCGATCCGCCCTATGAGCGGCGCGACGAATATGAGCGGGTTTTCGATACATTTTGCGCGGCGCTCGGCAAATGGTCCGGCGGGATTTTCGTGATCTGGCTGCCGGTCAAGGAGAAGGACGTGGTCGACGCCTTTTGCCGCGCCATCGCGGCCTTGGCGCCGGCCAGCCTGCGCGTCGATTTGCAGGTCGAGACGCCCGCGAGCGGCAGGCCGCTGGCGCGCGCCGGCCTTGTCATCGTCAACCCGCCCTGGGTGCTGGAAGACCAGGCGCAAATCATCCTGCCGGTTCTCGCGCGGCTGATGGCGCGCGGGCCGGGGGCGGAATTTTCGATTGAGCTTCTGGGCGCTCCAGCCTGAAGGCGACTTAAGACGAATCCGTCAAGACTTGCCAACAGCGACAACTTGTCGCAGTTTATTGACAGTTGGGGGCGCCGCGCGCAAGCGCGGCCGCTGACGGAAAAATCCGCAGCGTTGTTTTGCCGGTCGGCGTCGATCGAAGCAGGACAACCGCCAACCGGCCGATCGCGACTGGGCCGGGTGGGCTGCATTTTGTGGAACTGCAATCCTTGCGTCGTTGACCACGGCGCTCCCTCCCCCGCGATTTGGCCCTGACCGGAGGGGAAAAAGTCATGCCGCAACAGGGCACCATCAAATTCTTCAACGCCGACAAGGGATATGGCTTCATCAAGCCGAGCGACGGGGGCAGGGACATTTTCGTCCATATCACCGCCGTCGAACAGGCCGGCCTCGCCTCGCTCAACGAGGGACAGAAAATCTCCTTCGAGGTCGAGCCGGACAAGAAGGGCAAAGGCCCCAAGGCGGTCAATCTGCACCTGGATTGATCCGTCGAAAATTTCGGGCCGGCGTTCGATCGCGCGAAAGTCTTGTGTCCCCGCCGGGAACCGGGTTGGCTTCGCTTAACCCGATTAAGGCGCGCCCGGAGTTCTCGCCATGAAATTATATTATTCGCCGCCCTCGCCGTTTTCGCGCAAGGCGCGGATTGTCGCCGCTTTGCTGGGTTTCGGGCCGCGTCTCGAGCTTGTCGTCGCCGACACGCTCGACCCCGACGACGCGATCCGCCGCAAAAACCCGCTCGGAAAAATTCCGGTGCTCGAAACCGACGAAGGCGCCAGCATATACGACAGCGCGGTGATCGTCGGTTACCTCGACGATCTGGCGGGCGGGGGCCGCGTGATTCCGCGCGACGCGGGAAAGCGCCATTCCGCCTTGACGCTGGAGGCGCTGGCCGACGGCGTGAACGACGCCGGTATCCTGCAAGTCTACGAAACCCGCATGCGGACGGAAAACGAGCGCAGCGCGCGTTGGGTTGCGCATCAGCAGGACAAGGTGTCCCGCGCCCTGGCGCATCTAGAAGCAGAACCGCCGACGCAGGATTTTGCCGGCGGCGGCGTCGCCGACGTCGGGGCCATCGCCGTCGCCTGCGCGCTCGGCTATCTCGATTTGCGTTTCGAAGGCGCCTGGCGCGCCGATCATCCCAAACTCGTCGGCTGGCTCGACGCTTTTTCCAAAGCCGTCCCGGCTTTCGCCGCCACCGCCGCCTGACGCCGGGGTCAAAGCGCAGTCGCGCCTGTCGCGGCGAAATCTCTTGACAAAAAAAGCCCCGGCTTTCGCCGGGGCGGGAATTTGCGGGAGGGTTTTGCTTGTTGTCCGGCCGCCCTCGGGAGGCTGGAACTGAGTCAGAATTTATAGTTCACGCCGGCGCGCAGCAGATTCAGATTGGTCCCGACGCTGGTGTAGTTTGGGGTGCTGTTGAAATAGGAATTGGTCCCCAGCGAGACATAGAGATATTCCGCCTTGGCGGTGATATGCGGGGTGATCGCATATTCGACGCCGACGCCCAGCGTGAAGCCATTGGCGTAGAACGTCTGGTCGGCGACGGCGGAGGCGGGGGCGTTGTTAAGCACGCCGCGGATATTGGCGCCGGCGTAGCCGCCCGTGCCATAGGCCAGCAGACGCTCGGCGGCATAGCCGAAGCGGGCGCGGATGGTGTCGATATTCTGCACCACGCCGGTCGAACTGACGCCGGGCATAAAGGTCGCCTGATCGGCGATATGGCTCCAGGCATAGTCGCCTTCGGCGCCGACCATTAGATTGCCGGACTGGAAATTATAGCCGGCGGTCAGGCCGATCAGGCCGCCGGAAGGGGACGAGCCGAAATAAGCGGCGCCCGGTCCGTTGAAGCCGCCGAAGCCGACGCCGAGCTGGGCCCCGGCATAAAAGCCGGTCCAGGTGAAGCTTGGCGGAGCATCATAGCTTTGCCCATACGGGCGGCCGGGGAGATCGCCGGCCTGCGCGAGCGAGGCGGCGCCGAGCGCCGCGCCCCCGACCATGGCGATCAGAACCTTTTTCATCAGACAAACTCCGGATTCGGACCAGAGCGCGGCCCGTCTCAAGCGATTTAGAACTTTAATGGTAATTGCCGGGTAAAAATAAATGGTTTATTTATATTAGGAATTGAGGTGCGCTAATGGCAAACAAAGGCATAAACAAAGGGCTTTATATCAAATAAAAATAACCCAAGTATCGGGCTTGGATTGGAAGGAATTGCGGAAAAATGTCGATCAAAATTACATCAATAGACATGAATATTGTGGTTAATAATTTATTTACGTGTTTCACGTTGCGAATAGACGCGATTTTCCACGCCTTCAGTCGGCGCTGGGCAGGCGGCGCATGGTGAATTCGATGGCGCCGTCATCGAGTTCGCGCCAGGATTCGATTTCCGTCATATAGGCGGCCTTGGGAAAGCGGCTGAACCATTCGCGGGCTTTTTCCCGGGCTTTTTCGCGCGGCAAAGTGAAGGACTCGCGACGAAAGCCATCGCCCGTCCGCCGCTCTCTGGAAAGCCGCGACAGATTTTGCGCCAGGCGTGCGGCGAGATCGCCAGGATGTTTGTTATCGACGGCCATAATTTCTCCGCAGAAAATTAAACCATTATTGGCGCCGGCGCGTCCAGTGCGATTCTATCCGCCAATGCTTGCTCTCGCTTCGTCGATCAGGTTCGCCACGATTTGCGGCTCCTGCGGGAAACCGGCGCGAATCCACAAGGCTTGCAGGCGCTTCAGCGCTTCGCCCAGTTCCGCGCCCGGCGCCAGCCCGCGCGCCAACAGGTCCGAGGCGGCGAAAGGGGCTTTGGGTCTTGGCGTGTCGCGCAAAAATGCGTCGGCGCGCGCAAAGCCGGGGTCGTCGGGCGCAACGCTGCTTTCGGCCTCGACCAGCGCCAGAGCGTCGCGCGCCGCTGGGGCGCCATGCAGGAACAAAGCCTCGCGCAACAAGCCGGGTTCTGGCGGAGCCGCCAAACCATGCCAGACGGCGTAGACCCTCGCCATGTCGGCGAGCCGTCGCTTCTGGAGCTTGGACAGCCGCAGGCCTTCGCCCAGAATTTCCGCATCGGCTTCGCTGTGCAGGGCGAGCGAAGCCAGCGCCAGCAGCGGGTCGGCGGTCTTGCGCGCCGCCAGAATCGCCGCGAGGCGCCACAGCCGAACCGGCCAGGGCGCGACATGCAGATAGCTCAGCAATCCGGCCCCGGACATGGCCTGGATGACGAAAGCGGCGCGCTTCGCCGCGAAGATTTTCAACGTCTCCGCGCCGAGCCTTTCGCGCGACAGATGGGCGAGGCCGGCGCGCAGCGCGATGCAGGCTTCCAACCCGGCGGCGTCGAGCGGCCCTTCGCCAAAGGACGCGGAAAATCGGAAAAAGCGCAGGATGCGCAGGAAATCCTCGGCGATGCGCTTTTCCGGCGCGCCGATGAAGCGGATGCGCCGCGCCGCCAGATCTTCGAGCCCGCCGGTGTAATCGTAGAGCCTGCCGTCGGCGTCGATCGAAAGCGCGTTGACGGTGAAATCGCGGCGCAAGGCGTCGGCGGCGAAATCGCGGCCGAACCGCACTTTCGCCCGCCTCCCGTCCGTCTCCACATCCTCGCGCAAAGAAGTCACTTCGAAATGGGTTCCGTCGAACACCAGCGTCAGGGTGCCATGTTCGACGCCGGTCGGGACGACGCGCAGCCCGGCCTTGCCGGCCTTTTCGGCGATCACCTGCGGCAGGGCCGCAGCGGCGATGTCGATATCGGCGATTTCCGCTCCGATCAGGGCGTTGCGCACCGCGCCGCCGACGACGCGGATTTCCTCGCCCGAAAGCGCCCTGAACAATTTTTGCAGCGGGGCGTGGGCGAGCAGTCGTTCAATGGCTTTCTGCGCATTTTCCGAAGTCACTGGAAGCGCCTCTCCAACTTCACTGGAAGTGTCTCTCCAATTTCACTGGAAGTGTCTCCCCAACTTCACTGGAAGTGTCCCGGCGCGAGACGGCCATTCTCATCCATATGAGCGGGAATATAGGCGCCCCGGCTGCGGCCGTCGAAAAAGCCGGCGACGAGAAAGCCGGCTATCGCCAGCAACAGCCCGGCCAGCGCCAGCCAGGACACGGCGCCGCGCGACCAGTGCTCGACCACCAGCGGATGACGCGCCCGAAACCCCAGAAAAAGCGCATAAAGCAAAAAAGGCAAGGCGAACAGGCCGAGGGTTTCCAGAAGCGAGCGCGCCATTGCCAAACTTACTCCAGATTTGCGTCCGGTTCGACCTGACCCGACCGAGCGGACGCCGCGCGGCAAATGCCGCCCCGTTCATTTGCATTGCGCATCGTAGCCGCTTCCGGACTTGAGCGAAGCGGCGATTTGGGCGACAAGGGAATCGTATTTCGCCTTGTCTTCGAGCGGATATTCGATCTGAACATTGCTCCAGACGGCGCCGCTGCACGAAAGCAGCGCCTTTCGGTAGAAAACAGTCGCGCCGCGCAAGCCCGACATGACGATCCCGTCGCCTTTACGAGCACTGAAGGTCACTGTCGCACCATCGAGAGGCTCGGCTTTTTCGGCAAATTCCCTGGCGCGGGATTCCAGCGCGAAAATTCCGGAAATGGTGACGCGCGCCCGGCCGTCGGGCGAGACGAACACGCGCCCGTCCTTGTTTTCCGGGGCCGTCTGCATTTCCCATCCCGACGGATAATCGGCGGTCGCGCCAAAACGCGAATTATGGCAGGAACGCCATGGATCGGCCCCGGCGCTCCATCCGGACAATGCGACCGCAACGGCTGCGATCGCCGCGATATTCCAACGGGCCAAGCTTTCCTCCTTCGATCTGAAAGCCTCGGCAGGGCTCGGTCTCAGCGATATAGCCTCTCGTAAAGATTGCGGATCATGCCGGCCGTCGCGCCCCAGATATAGCGGTTTTGCCAGGGCATGGCGTAAAATTGCCGCTCCTGCCCCTGCCATTGGCGCTTGAGCCGCTGATGATTGGCCGGATTCATCAAGAAAGACAAAGGCGTCTCGAAGGCGTCGTCCACTTCGGCGCGGTTCAGCGACAGATTCAGCGGCGGGCGCAGCAGCGCCACCAGCGGAAAGACGCGAAAGCCGGTCGAAGTCTGGTAGGGGTCGAGACAGCCGAGAATTTCGATATTTTCGCGCATCAGCCCGATCTCCTCCTGGGCTTCGCGCAACGCGGCGTCGAGCGGCGATTCGCCCGGCTCGATCTTGCCGCCGGGAAAGGCGATCTGGCCGGAATGGTCGCGCAAGGCGGCGGCGCGCCGCGTCAAAAGCATGGTGGCGGCGCCCTCGTGCGCGACAATGGGCGCCAGCACGGCGGCGGGGCGGGCGGGCTCCGGAACCAGCGCCGCCTCGTCGGGCAAGGGCTCGTTTAGGCGATGGTCGCCATGAGGGGGGCGCGTCGAAGGATCGAAAGCATGTTCCGGCCAGGATTGCGCGAGGTTGTTGCGCGCGCGGTCGCAAAAATCCTCGGCGCTGAAAATCGGCTCAGTAAAATTCATGTCAAATTGGCCAGTTCGCGCATCGTCGCCATCGGGAAAAAGCCGCCGCCCGAATAGACGCCATAAAATTCCTCGGCCCCAACTATGCAAGACTCGCCCCAGGCGACGAGATCGTAAAACAGCGCGCGTTTGACCAAGGCCCACAGCTCGCCGCGCACCAGCACATAGGGTTTCAGGCCGCCGCTGTCGCCGGGCAGGAATTTGAGCGGATTTTTCGGCGAAATCTCCACCCAGTCCTCGACATTGGTGCGCAGGCGCAAGACCTGCGCCGGACCCTCGCTCTCGCGCAGCAATTCCACGCCGAGAAAGGGCGCGTCCTCGACGATGATGCCGACACGCTCGACCGGCGTGACCAGCACAAAGCGCTCGGGGTCCTTGCGCAACACCCCTGCGAACAGCCGCACCAGCGCCGGGCGACCGATCGGCGTCCCTTTATAGAACCAGGTCCCGTCGCGGGCGATCCGCATATCGATCTCGCCGCAATAGGGCGGGTTCCACAAATGAACCGGCGCCGGCCCGCGCGTTTTGTGCAGGTCCTCCAGGCCCCGCAAAGGCTCAGACCTCAAGTTTCCCTCGCTCATCGCAAAACTCCGCCGCCATGATTTCGCGGCATTTTATAACGCCAATGGAGAACACGACCGCAGCGATCGGGTTCTATGCAAAGCCGCGCCAACCTATATGGTAGGCCGAAGCCCGACAAATTGCGTATCGAATCTTACTCAAAGCTTCGCCAAACAAGTCTTGGCGCGCCGCCGCCCATGGAGAAATCTGGGATGAATGCCGAACCCGCCCTCCGGCCCGAAACCGCTTCCCTGTCCGAGGCGCCGATCGAGACCAGGGCTCAGAACGCCCTCGATACGCTTGGCGTCGCGCGCGCCGCGATCGGCCAGGCGATTTTCGGCCAGGACGCGGTAGTCGAGGAAGCCCTGGTGACGCTGCTTTCGGGCGGCCATGCGCTGTTTGTCGGGGCGCCGGGACTGGCGAAGACGCTGCTGGTCGAGACCTTGGGCCGCGTGCTCGGGCTCGACGCCAACCGGGTGCAGTTCACCCCCGATCTGATGCCGACCGATATTCTCGGCTCGGAAGTGCTGGAGGAAAGCGCCGACCATCGCCGCGCCTTCCGCTTCATCAAAGGGCCGATATTCGCGCAATTGCTGATGGCCGACGAAATCAACCGCGCCAGCCCGCGCACCCAGTCGGCGCTGTTGCAGGCGATGCAGGAATATCATGTCACCATAGCGGGCGAGCGCTATGACCTGCCCAAGCCCTTCCATGTGCTGGCGACGCAGAACCCCCTCGAACAGGAAGGCACCTATCCGCTGCCCGAGGCCCAGCTCGACCGCTTTCTGATGCAGATCGACGTGCCTTATCCCGACCGCGCGGCGGAGCGCCGCATCCTGATCGAAACCACCGGACAGGCGCGTCCAAAACCGTCGCGCGTGCTCGAAGCCGCCGGGCTGATGGAGATTCAGGCGCTGGTGCGGCTGATGCCGGTCGGCGCGGGAATTGTCGAAATCATACTCGATCTGGTCCGCGCGGTGCGGCCGGGCGAAGGCGATCCCGAACTGACCCGGCACATCTCGTGGGGGCCGGGACCCCGCGCGGCGCAAAGCCTGATGCTGGCCTGCCGCGCCCGCGCCCTGACGCAAGGTCGCCTCGCGCCCGGCAAGGCCGATGTGCTGGCGCTCGCCGCGCCGATCCTCAAACATCGCATGGCCCTGACCTATAGCGCCCGCGCCGATGGCGAAAGCGTCGCCGGAGTCATCGACAAGCTGACGCAAAGATTCGCCTGATGGCGCCAGAACCCGCCTTTTTGCCTCAGCAAGCCGCCCGTCCCGATCCAGGCAAGCGGCATGACGCGCTCGATCTGGCGCGGCGGCTGCCGGCTCTGGCGCTGGCCGCGCGGCAGGCGGCGGCCTCGCTGCAAAGCGGGCTGCATGGCCGAAGGCGCGCCGGGATGGGCGAGAATTTCTGGCAATTCCGCCCCTTCATCGCCGGCGAGGCGGCGGCCAATGTCGATTGGCGGCGTTCGGCGCGCGACGACCGGCTCTATGTGCGCGAACGGGAATGGGAGGCGGCGCAGGTCCTGTGGGTCTGGGCCGATCTGTCTGCTTCGATGAATTTCCGCTCGAACGCCGCTTTGCCGAGCAAGCTGGACCGCGCCTTGATTTTGGCGCTGGCTCTGGCCGATTCCTGCGCCCGCGCCGGCGAACGCACCGGCTGGCTCGGCGTGACGCGGCTGATTTCGGCGCGCGACATTGTCGATCGGATCGCCGTGGCGCTGATCGCCGAGGCCCGCCGCAATGGCGAGCGTTTCGAAGACCTGCCGCCGGCCCTGCCGCTGCGTCCGCGCGAAAAGGCGGTGCTGATCGGCGATTTTCTGGTCGAGCCCTCAGCATTCGCCGATCTGGTGCAAAGGCTGGCGGCCCAGGGCGCGCGGGGCCATGCGCTGATGGTTTTCGATCCCGTGGAACAGGCTTTTCCCTTCGCCGGCCAGACCGAGTTTTTCGACGAGACGGGCGCGCTGCTGCGCGCGGGCCGGGCGGAGGATTTTGCCGCCGTGTTTTCCGGGCGGCTCGAAGCCCATCGCGACTCGCTGACGCAGGCGGCGCGGGCGCAGGGGTGGACGCTGAGCCTCCACGGCACCGACCGCCCCGCCGCCGAGGCCCTGCTCCATCTGCGGCTGGCGCTGACGGCGGACGGCGCGCGATGAGTTTTTTCCCGCTGGCCTTTACCGCTCCCTGGGTGCTGCTGGCGCTGGCCGGCGCGCCTTTGCTCTATCTGTTGCTGCGGGTGACGCCGCCGCCGCCGCAACGTGTCGCCTTTCCGCCGCTAAAGCTCATTCTCGACCAGAAAAAGCCCGACGCCACCCCGGCGCGCACGCCGCTCTGGCTATTGCTGTTGCGCCTGGTTCTGGCGGTTCTGGTGGTCTTCGCCATGGCCGGGCCGGTGTTTGCGCCCGCCGGGGCGCCAAGCGCCGGCAAGGGCCCGCTCTTGCTGCTGATCGACGATTTCTGGACCGCCGCCCCGGATTGGAGTTCTCGCGTGGGCGCCGTTGAGGCGCGGCTGGAGGAGGCGGGGCGGCTTGGACAGCCCGCCGCCGTGCTCGCCCTGTCGGAAACGGCGGCGCCGCGGTTGCAGGAAGTTTCCGCCGCGCTGGCGCAGGCGCGGGCGGTTGCGCCCAAAGCCTTCCTCCCCGCGCGGGCTCCGGCTTTGCCGAAGATTGCGCAGTTCCTCAACGCCCATCCGACCGCCCATGTGGTCTGGCTCAGCGACGGGCTGACGGGGTGCGACGGAGAGGTTTTCGCGCGCGAACTCGCCGTTTTGGCTCCGGAGGCGGAAGTTCTGAACGATTTGCGCGCCGTGCGGGCGCTCGCCGGCGCGGATAATCGCGCGGCGACGATGGAGGTTTTGCTGCGGCGATCCGCTGCGACGGGCCCCGCCGAGGGCAAGATCCGGGCTTTCGACGCCAGGGGCGCAAGCCTCGGCGAGGTCGGGTTCACCTTTGCCGGGCTGGAAGCCGCCGCGCATTTCGATCTGCCGACGCCGTTACGCAATGAAATCGCCCGTCTCGACATCGCCTTCGAAAATTCCGCCGGCGCAACCTTCCTGCTCGACGCGGGCGCGCGGCGACGGCGCGTCGGGCTGGTTTCGGGCGGCGCGGTGGAACAGCCGTTTCTCTCGCCGTTGCATTACCTGCGCGACGCGCTCAAGCCTTTCGCCGACCTGCGCGAACCAAAGGCCGGCGATCCCGACGCCATCGCCCATCTGATCGACGAGGGCGTGGATGTGCTGATCCTTGCCGACGCGCAAGTCGGCGGGCCGGAGACGCGCGAAAAACTCGACGCTTATCTGCGGTCCGGCGGCGCGATCCTGCGTTTCGCCGGGCCGCGCCTTGCCGCCGGCGGCGACGATTTCCTGCCGGTTCGGCTGCGCGGCGGCGGCCGCACGCTGGGCGGCGCGCTGTCCTGGGACCGTCCCAAGCCGCTCGCGCCGTTCGACGAGACCAGCCCGTTCTTCGGCCTGACGCCGCCTGCGGAGGCGACGGTGTCGCGCCAGATTCTGGCCGAGCCGGAAGAAGGCCTGCCGGCGAAGACCTGGGCGCGGCTGGCCGACGGCACGCCGCTGGTCACGGCCGAAAAGCGCGGGTCGGGCAGCCTGATCCTTTTCCATGTCTCCGCCGACGCCAATTGGTCTAACCTGCCCCTGTCGGGGCTGTTCGTCGATATGCTGCGCAAAATCGTCGATCGCGCCGGCATCGTAGGCAAACTCGGCGCGTCCGGCGAGGCGGCGGCCCAATCGGCGGCCTATTTGCCGCCGCTGCGGATGCTCGACGGTTTTGGGGCGCTGGTCGCGCCCGCCGCGACCGTCAAGCCCTTGCCCGGCGCGGGCGTCGTCGTCCCCGACGGCGATCACCCGGCGGGCCTGTATGGGGCGCCGGACGCGCCGCGCGCGCTCAACGCCGCCTCGAAGGAGACGCCGCTCGCGCCGCTCGATTTTGCCGCAACCGGGCTCAAGCGGACCGAACTGGCGGGTCCGCGCCCCCTCGATCTGCGCCCGCCCTTGCTGATCGCTGCCTTCGTGCTGGCGCTCGCCGACGCTTTGGCGACCCTGTTGCTTGGCGGTCGCTGGCGGCGGCGGGCCGGACCGGCGCTGGCCGGTTTGGCGCTCGCCGTGTTGTTCGGCGCGGGACCGCCGCCAGCGACAGCGGAGACGCCGCCGTCCAGAGCCGAAACGGTCGAAAAGATTCCGCAAGCCGATATCGACGCGGCGCTGACCACCAAACTCGCCTATATCGTCACCGGCGACGCGCGGGCCGACCGGATCAGCCGCGAGGGACTGACCTCCTTGTCGGAGGTTCTTTCCAATCGCACCGCGCTGGTTCCCGGGGCGCCGCGCGGCGTCGATCCGGCGCGCGACGACTTGTCCTTCTATCCGCTGATCTACTGGCCCATCGCGCCCGAACGGCCGCAGCCGGGAGCGGCAGTGGCCAAACGCATCGGCGCCTATATGAAACAGGGCGGACTGGTGCTGTTCGACACCCGCGACGCCGGGATGCAGGTCGAGGGCGGCCCGCGAACGCCGGCGCAGAACTGGCTGCGGCGTTTTCTCGCAGATATCGACCTGCCGCCGCTGGAGCCGGCGCCGCGCGACCATGTCGTCAACCGCACCTTCTATATTCTCGATGGTTTTGTCGGCCGCACCACCGGCGGCCCGACCTATATCGAGGCATTGCCGCCCGAGACCGACGCCGCCAATCGTCCGGTGCGCGCCGGCGACGGGGTCTCGCCCATCATCGTCGCCTCCAACGATCTGGCGGCGGCCTGGGCCGGCAATGCTTATGGCGAGGCGCTTTATCCGCTCGATCCGGGTGGGCCGCGCCAGCGCGAAATGGCGTTGCGCGCCGGCGTCAATATCGTGATGTACACGCTGACCGGCAATTACAAGGCCGATCAGGTCCACGTCCATGAGTTGCTCGAAAGGTTAGGCCATTGAACGAAGGCTCTGGTCCTTGACGCAGTTCAGTCTCGCCTTCGCGCCACTGGCGCCGCTTTGGCTGCTTGGGGTCTTCGCGGCTTTGGCGCTGGCCGCGGTCGCCGCCGCGCTGATCCTGCGCCGGCGCGGCGCGCTATTGCGCGCGCTGGTCTTCACCCTGTTGCTCGGCGCCTTGAGCGGCCCGTCGCTGGTCGAGGAACAGCGCGAAAATCTGCACGATGTGGTAGCGGTGGTGCTCGACCGCAGCGCCTCGCAGGATTTCGGCGACCGCCGCGCCCAGACCGACGCCGCCCGCGATGCGCTCGACCGGCAGCTCAAGGCGCTCGGCGATGTCGATATCCGCTTGATCGAGGCCGGCGCGGCGCCTTTGAGCGCCGAACTTGCGGACGCCGGGCAGGGCGACGGCACGCGGCTGTTCGCGGCGCTCAACGCCGGCCTCGCCGACGTCGCGTCCGAACGGCTCGGCGCGGTGATCATGGTGACGGACGGCGTCGTCCACGATATTCCCTCTTCGCTTGCCGGCGCCAATCTCAGGGCGCCGCTGCACGTGCTGGTCACCGGCCATGAAGGCGAACGGGACCGCCATATCGTGCTGGTCGAGGCGCCGCGCTTCGGCCTGATCGGCAAGGAGGTGGCGTTCACGCTCAAAGTCGAGGAGACCAACGGGCCGGGCGATCCGGTCGCGGTCACGGTCAAGCGCGACGGCGCCGTGACGACCCGCGTGCTGGCGCGGCCCGGCGAGCCGGTAAAAATTCCGGTGCGGCTCGACCATGGCGGCCAGAATGTGCTGGAATTCGATGCCGAACCGATGGCGGACGAACTGACGCTCGTCAACAACAAGGCGGTGGCGACGGTCGAGGGCGTGCGCGACCATCTCAAGGTCTTGCTGGTGTCGGGCGAGCCCAACCCGGGCGAGCGCGCCTGGCGCAACCTGCTCAAGGCCGACGCCAATGTCGAACTGGTGCATTTCACCATTCTGCGGCCGCCGGAAAAGCAGGACGGGACGCCGATCCGCGAACTGGCGCTGATCGCCTTTCCGACCGCCGAATTATTCGGCGCGAGAATCGGCGATTTCGATCTGATCCTGTTCGACCGCTATTCCAACATGGGCCTGCTGCCGCCGGCCTATTTCGACAATATCGTCCGCTATGTCCGTGACGGCGGCGCGCTCGCCATCGTCGCCGGGCCGAATTTTGCCCAGCCGGACGGACTCTATTACACTCCCATCGGCAAGGTCATCCCGGCCCGCCCGACCGGCGAAGCGATCGAGACGCCGTTTCAACCGGCGCTGTCGCAACTTGGCGCCCGCCATCCGGTGACCCGCGACCTCCCGGGCGCCGGCGCCAGGCCTGCCGTCTGGAGCCCCTGGTTCCGTCAGGAACAGGCCGTTTTCATGCGCGGCGCTCCGGTGCTCGAAGGGGACGGCGGCGCGCCGCTGCTGGTGCTGTCGCGCGAGGGCAAGGGCAGGGTGGCGCTGCTGCTGACCGACCAGAGCTGGCTGTGGTCGCGCGGCTATCGCGGCGGCGGCCCCTATGACGATCTGATGCGGCGCATGTCGCATTGGCTGATGAAGGAGCCGGAGCTCGAAGAGGAATTCTTGCACGCGACCGCGAGGGGCCGGGAGGTTTCGGTCGAGCGCCAGACGCTGGCCGAGACGGTCGCGACCGTCCACGTCGCGGCGCCGTCCGGCAAGCACTTCGATGTCGCCCTGACTCAGGCGGCGCCGGGGCTGTTTCGCGGCAAGCTGAGCGCGGAAGAACTAGGTCTTTATCGGTTGAGCCAAAGGGATTCTGCGGCTGTGGAGTTGACGGCTCTGGTCAATGTCGGGCCGGAAAATCCGCTCGAATATCGCGAAGTGGTCTCGACGACGGAAAAACTGCGGCCTCTGGCGGAAGCCGGCGGCGGTTCGGCGCGGCGGATCGGCGAGGCGTCCGGAAGCGCCATTCGCCTGCCGCGAATCGTCGCAATGCGCGACAGCCCAGTCTATGCGGGCCAGGACTATATCGGCGTCCGCCGCACCGGCGCTAGCGTGGCGCGTGGCATCAGACTGGCGCCGCTCGCGGTCGGCCTGTTCGGTCTTTTGGCGCTGCTCGGCGCGCTGGTCGGCGCCTGGGCTTGGGAGGGGCGGCGGGGGAGGGCGGGCTGAACGACTTGTTCAGCCCGCCAACTCTTTGTTCAACCGCCTGTTTCGTTCCGAAAAGTCCCTAAATTCCGGGGAAATTTTTTAATTCAAGCGCATGTCCTTTTCCGAAAAGTCTGCAACTTTTCGGGAACATGCGTCTTATTCAAGCGCATGTCCTTTTCCGAAAAGTCTGCAACTTTTCGGGAACATGCGCGAGGCGCGACAACTTGTCGTGACGCCGCTCGATGCGGGCGGGCTATTTGTAATAGCCGACTCCGCAGGCGTAATCCTCGTCCACCCGCGTCACGAAGGTCGTCTTGGGGGCCGGTCTCGGGTCCGTCGGCTTGGCGAACAGGTAGTTGATCTCGGTGATCTGGCCTTCCGGCTTCTGTCCCGCGACGAAAAGATCCTGACCGAAGTTCTTGCCGGTCTCGTCCTTCAGGGACCGGATATCCTGTCCGATCAAATCCTTCGCATTGGGGTTGCCTGTGGCGACGAATTTCCCGGTATCGGCATTGGTGCAGAACACATAAATATCGCCGTTCAGGAACCGGCCTCCGCCCTGGTTGAACGTGTCGAAGGCCTGCTCCCGGTTGACTTTCACCTCGGCCACCACATTCAACAGCATGGCCGTGGCAATGTATCGATCCGAGTAGTGTTCGGCGGCTTGAGCGAAACAAGTCGGCGAAAGCGCGAGGACGGCGCCGGACGCCGCGGCAATAATGAATTTGCGTACCATGTCATTTCCTCCCTGAGTGCATATTCCGATTTTTGCGCGTTTTGATTTTTTGACTTTTTGATTTTTTGACTTTTTTCGCAGCTTTTGATTTTTTTCAGGTTTTGCAGGCGTTCGCGGGGGCCATTTCGCCGCCTTCTGTTGTTTTGTCGGCGCCTCCGGGAAAGCTTGCGCTTGAGTTTACATCACAGATGCGTCTTGCGAAATAGCGCCATTCTTCCAACAGGCGAGGAACGGTTTTTTGGCGTCCGGGGGAGATTTTGTCATCGGCGCGCGGCGAGGGCTTCGCGTCCGCGCCGGCCTTGCCTGGCGCGACACCCAAAGCCTGCTCGTAGATCCTTGTTTTATAGCGATTTTTTTGGCGACGCCGCAGTGTCCGTCGCGCCGAATGGACGACGGTTCTAAATAAACAGGGTCACCGCACCGCGATAATCTTCCAGTGCCCCGGGTTGCAATTCGCAATGCAGCAGCCGCGCCGGATCGACCGGGCCGGGGAACTGGAAACGGCCAAAAGGCGTGCGCGAAAAGCCGAGGCGTTCGTAAAACGGCGGGTCGCCGACGAGAATGACCAGTTTGTGGCCGGCGGCCCTGGCGGTGTCGAGCGATTTTTGCGCCAGAGCCTCGCCGAGGCCGCGGGTGCGAAACGCCTCCTCGACCGTGAGCGGGCCGAGCAGCAAAGCCGGCGCGCCGCCGATGGCGATGCGGGTCAGGGTATTGGCGCCGACCAGCATCCCGCCGATTCGCGCCAGATAGGACAGGGTCCAGTCCGGCGCCACGCCCTCGCGCAGGCGGTAGGCGGTCTTGGCGAAACGGCCGGGGCCGAAGGCGCGCGCCTCCAGCTTGCGGATGGCGGGCAGATCGGCGGCGGTTTGCAGCGCATAATCGAGCGACAGATCGGTCATCCGCGCCGTTTAAGACTTCGGCCGGCAAAGGGAAAGCGCCAATTTGCGGAATCGCCGCGCCAGCAACAAAAAGCCGACCGCGACAGGCGCGACCGGAGTCGAATACAGGGCAAGGCCCGAAACGGCCTATTTGGAGCCATCGGCCTTGAACTGGGAGATAAAGGCCCAGAGATTGTCGCGGTCGGCCTCAGCCGGCAGGCCGGGGAAAGACATTTTGGTCCCGGGAATCTTCTTCTGCGGCGCGGCGATATAGTCCTTGAAAGTCGCCTCGTCCCAGGTCAGGCCGGAATTCTTGTTGACGTCGGAATAGGCAAAGCCTTCGTAGCCGCCGGCCTTGCCGCCGACGAGGCCGTTCAATTGCGGGCCGACGCCGTTTTTGGCGCCGGGGCCGATCTTGTGGCAAGAAGCGCATTTGTTGAAAACCTTGCCGCCGGCAACGGGGTCGCCGGCGGCCAAGGCGGTCGAGGAGGCCATCGCCAGGATGGCGGCGGCCGAAAGGGCATGTATCCGTTTCATGCTTTGCTTCCTCCCTTGCTATCGGGACTTGGCGCCCGATTCGGTGCAAATTGGCGCCGCCCGTCGACAGGGCGTCGCGCGGCGCAACCGCAATCTAGGCTTTGGCAGAGCGCATGACAATCGGGCGCGACATGCCGCTTTCGTCTGTTGCAGCGGGCGCCGGCCGGTCCGTTGCTCTTGAGTCGCCTGCACGCCGGGTCGAGCCGGCGGTCATCCCGCAGAAATGCCTGGAGCGGGCAAGAGCCCGCTCCAATGTTTCCAAAAATGCCTGGAGCGGGCAACGGCCCGCTCCAATGGTTCAGAACATCGATTTGAGGGAAGAACCCTCGCCATCTCGTCCGAACGACGTTACTTCAGATAAACCCTATTTGGAGCCGTCGGCCTTGAACTGGATGAGATAGGCCCAGATGTTGTCGCGGTCGGCCTCTACCGGCAGGCCGGGGTAGGTCATTTTCGTGCCGGGAATCTTCTTCTGCGGCCCGGCGATATATTCCTTGAACGTCGCCTCGTCCCAGGTCAGTCCTGAATTCTTGTTGGCGTCGGAATAGGTATAGCCTTCGGCGGTTCCGCTCTTGCGTCCCTGGAGACCGTTCAAAACAGGACCGACGCCGTTCTTGGCGCCGGGGCCGACCTTGTGGCAGGCGGCGCATTTGTTGAAAACCTTGGCGCCCGCTTCGGGGTCGCCGGCCGCGGCGAAGGCGGTCGAGGACATCGTCGCAAATATGGCGGCGGCCGACAGAGCCTGGATCAGTTTCATGCTTGTTTTCCTTCCTTGCGGTCGGGACTAGGCGCCCGAATCGGTGCAAAATAGTGCAGCCTGCGACCGGCCATCGCGCGGCGCGGCGACAATCTAGGCTTTGGATCGGTTCATGACAATCGGGCGCGCGGCAATGTTGCTTTCGACTTTGGCGCCCTTTTCGTCGGGGGCGCCGATTTTTGCGGGCGGGGGGGCTGAAGAAAGCCGTAAAATGGCGATTCGTTCCGTGGCTGACGGCGATGGCTGATTTGGCTGCGGCGCGGACAATCTTGCGCGAAAAATTCGGTTTCGACGATTTCCTGCCCGGCCAGCGCGAGGCGATCGAAGCCGTGCTCGACGGCGAGGATGTTTTCGTCGTCTGGCCGACTGGCGGCGGCAAATCGCTGATCTACCAATTGCCCGCGATCCTGCGTCCCGGCCTGACCCTGGTGGTCTCGCCCCTGATCGCGCTGATGCGCGACCAGGCGCAGAAGCTGCAAAGGCAAGAAATTGCGGCGGCGGCGCTTCATGCCGATATGGCGACGGGCGCCTATGCCAGGATCCGCGCGGATGTCGAGCGCCGCGCTTTGAGCCTGCTCTATCTCTCGCCGGAACGGCTCGCCGATCCGGAAACGGTCGAATTTCTGCGGGCGGCGGATGTGCGCCTGCTGGCGGTGGACGAGGCCCATTGCGTCGCGCAATGGGGTCATGATTTTCGCCCCGAGTATGCCCGGATCGGCGAGGCCTCCAGGACTCTGGGCTTTCCGCAAATGGCGGCGACGACCGCGACGGCGGCGCCGGCGACGCGCGCGCAAATCGTCGAAAACCTGTTCGCCCGCCCGCCGCGCGAATTGATCGGCTCGTTCCGCCGCAAGGCCATCGCGCTTTCCGCCCTGCCGCAGGGACGCGATCCTATCGGCCAGATTGTCGATCTGGTCGTGGCGCGGCGCGATGTCAGCGGAATTATTTATTGCGGCTCGCGCAGCAAGGCCGATCGCGTGGCGCAGGCGCTGGTCGAGGCCGGCTGCCGGGCGGCCTCCTATCACGCCGGCCTGCAAGAGCGCTTGCGCGCGCAGCGGCAGGACGAATTTCTGGCGCGCTCCGATGCGGTGATGGTGGCGACGGTCGCCTTCGGCCTCGGCATTGACAAGCCGGATGTGCGCTATGTCATCCATGGCGACATCCCGGATCATCTCGAAACGCTCTATCAGGAGACAGGCCGAGCCGGGCGCGATGGGCGCCCAGCCGAGGCCATCGCGCTTTATGCGCCGAAAACTCTGTCGCAATTGCGCGCGGCGCGATTCGAGTTGGCGCGTCTCGATCCGGTCTCGGCGCGGCGCATGAAAATCCTGGCCGAATATTTCACCGCCGGCGATTGCCGGGAGCAACGCCTGCTCGCGGCGCTGGGGGAGCAGAGCCCGGCCTGCGGCCAATGCGACAATTGCCGGCGGCGGTCCGGTTTTCTTGGGCGTTTCGACTTGTCGCGGCGTTTGGCGCGGCTGGCGCGCGAGGCGCCGAGCGAGGCGCGGGCTTTGGCCCGCTGCGCCATCACGTCGGGAATGGCGCGGTTGTCGCGCGCGCCGTCGCCGGACGAGCCCGAGGCGGCGGGACTCGCGGCGCCCTTTGTTCCCTCCCCGCCCGAACCGGCGCGCAATGTTGAACAGACGCGCCGTCTTCGCGCCTTGCGCGAGGCGCGATTGACGATTGCGCGGAAAGCCGGCGTCGCTCCGGCGCGGCTTATCGATGAGGCGGCGCTGGCGAGCCTCATCGACGCGCCTCCGGTCGATCTGGCGGAACTGGTCTCCCGCTGCGGCGACGAAAGCGGCCAGCTCGCGCGCTTCGGCGCGCCGCTGATCGAGGCCGCGCGGGGGGGCGAGGCGTCGCGCCTTTAGCAGTATATGCATTTTAAACTACTGATTAAAAACAATAATTTCTGATATAAATTTTTGGCTGTTTTTGGCTTTGGCGTCCCAAAATAACATTTGGGGCTTTAAAGGTTTGTTAAGCTTTTCTATCGTGCCCCTGATCTCGCTTGAATGTTCGAGTCATGATCCAGTCTTTAGAGTTTTTGTCTGTGCGTACCGCTTCGCCCGTTCCCAGCCCACTGGGCGATCCGCCAACGCCGGGCGGAACCCGCGACGAGGCGCTGCCGCAATGTCTCGATTTTCTGGCCAAACCGCGACACATGCTGGATGTACGGTTCGATCCGGTCTCCAGAACCGTTTGGTGCGCCATGCGCCACGAAAACACCGTGAGCTGGACTCTGCCTTTGCTGCAGGAACTCAACGCGCTGAACGCCGACATCCGCGCCCTGTATGAGCAGAATGATTTCGTCGAACCGCCGATCAAATTCTTCATCGGTGGTTCGCTGCGGCCCGACGTGTTCAGCATGGGCGGCGACCTGCCTTTCTTTGTCGACCGCGTGCGCGCGCGCGACACGGAGGGCCTGCGCTCATACGCCTATGCCTGCGTCGAGGCGATCTATGAGAATTACCATGGCTTCGATTCGCCGGTCGTCACCATGGCCTTGCTGGAAGGAGACGCGCTGGGCGGCGGTTTCGAGGCGGCGCTGAGTTGCCAGTTCGTCATTGCCGAACGGGGAGTCAATCTCGGTTTTCCCGAAGCCCTGTTTCAGACTTTCCCCGGCATGGGCGCTTATAGCCTCGTGTCGCGCCGACTCGATCCGGCGCGCGCGGAAAAGCTGATCCTGTCCGGGCGCATGTGCAAGGCCGAGGAATTGCATGAGATGGGCCTGATCGACATCCTCGCCGAAAAAGGCGAGGGTCAGGCGCGCGCCCAAAGGTTCATCGCCGACAACGGCAAGCGCCACGCGCTGCTGGGGGCCATCGGCAAGGTGCGGCGGCGGATCGCGCCGCTGACTCGCGAGGAACTGCGCGACATCACCGACATCTGGGTTGAATCGGTGATGAATCTCGCTCCGATCAACCTTCGAAAGATGGAAATGCTCGCCATGTCGCAGGATCGGCTGTTCCAGCAGGCGGCCAGCCAGCGCTTCAGGCAGTCCTGAGGGCCGGGCCAAAGACTGTTCCGCGACGGCAACCCGCAAAAAAAAGGCCTTTAAAAAAAACAGGGCGTCTGGAACTTTTCCAGACGCCCTTGGTGGACGGCGACGTGTTGCGCGCCAGGAGCAAGCGCGCCATTTCGTGCGCCGTCGGTTTTTCGTGCGACCGGTCGGACTGGCCGCGCGACCGCTTTTTACCAGACCGCGACAAGCACGCTGGTGATGAACGCGAAAGCGGCGCAGATCGACAGGATTTCTATTTTTACCATGGTCGACATCATCGGGTTCTCCAAAGGCTTCGGCCGAACGCGCGTCTTTTGACCGGATGGACATTTTCGACGAAACAGCCTTGATTCCAGGGCCACTTGACCGTTCCGACATAACCGAGAGTTTACGTCTTAATAATGTAATAATGATTAAAACATTCCACCATGCCAAATGAAGGGCAAACCGGCGGGAATATTGCGCAAATCGGCAAAAGCTGCACAAAAATAAGGCGAATCGACCGCTACCGTGGCGCCGGGACGAAACGCGCCATTGATCGATAGAGGGATTAGCCGGCGAAAATTGGGCAGGAGAAAAATATATCGTGGCGACAAGGGGATCGCTGTGCAAAAACGGCTTGCCGGCTTGTTGCGCAAACATCGCGAATTCGGAGAATCTCGATTCTCCGGCGGCTGATATCGCTGTTGCGATCGATGTTTCGCTCGCGAATCGCGCATTTTACAGGTTTCAATCGAGCCGCGGGGGCACTGGGCCTCTTCGCGACGGCGGACAGGATGTTCGATGAGCGCCGAAACGGACGGATGCGGCTGGTCGGCCGGGGGCGGCTTCGGCAAGAAGGGACGCGGCTACCACCATGGCCGGCTGCGCGAGGCGCTGCTTGCGGCCGCGCGGGGGCTGATTTCCGAACGCGGCCCGGCCGGTTTCACTTTGGCCGAGGCGGCCAAGCGCGTCGGCGTCACCGGCGCCGCGCCCTATCGCCATTTCGCCGACCGCAACGCCCTGGTGGCGGCGCTGGCGCAGGAGGGGTTCGAGCATTTCAACGAAAAGCTCGGCAGCGCCTGGGACAGCGGGCGTCCCGATCCCGTCACGGCGCTCCGCCGGCGCGGCAACGCCTACCTGGCTTTCGCCAAGGCCGAACCGGGCCTTTACAAGGCGATGTTCGGCGACGCCGGCTTTCTGGCCGGGCCCACCGCCCCGCCCGACGCCAAAATCGCGGCGCAAAAGGCCTTCGACGAACTGGTGCGCACCACCGTCGCCGTGTTGCGTCATTTCTGCGCTCCGGAAAACAACGCCCGCGGCCTCGCGGTGCAGATCTGGGCGATGACCCATGGCGTCGTCGAACTCCTGCTCGCCGGCCATTTTTGCGGTGAGGCGGCGCAGGCTGGCGCCGTGCTCGAAACCGCCGTCGCCGCTCTGGTCGAAGGCGAAATCCGTCAGTCGCTTGGCGTAAAGCCGGTGTTTCCGAGGGAAGATATTTCTCCAAAAAAGTGATCGCAAAATTTTTTCGCCGCGCCTCTGGAAAGGGCTACGATGTAAATGTATATTACATTCACATCGCAGCCGTTGGGGGCCGGCGATGAACGGAGCTGTAACATGAGCTGTTCTAACCGAGCCTATGCCTCGGCTTATTCCCGGACGCATGCCTCGCCTCGCGGACGCATGCGCTGGAAGCCGATCGAACTTATGGCGATGATTCTCGGCTTCATCTTTTTCTTCCCCGCCGGCCTCGCCATACTGGGATGGAAAATCTACCAGTCGAAAACCGCCTATGCCGGCGACTTCGGCCAATTCGCCCAGGAACAATGGGGCGGATTCGAAAAGCGCAGCGGACTGGCCGACATGGCGCGCCAGTTTTCCGGCGAATGGCCGTCGAGCGGCAATTCCGCTTTCGACGATTGGCGCAAGGCCGAACTGAAGCGTCTCGAAGAGGAGAGGCGCAAGATTTTCGAGGCTGAAAAGGCGTTCGACGATTACCTCGAAGGTCTGCGCCGCGCCAAGGACCGCGAGGAATTCGAAATCTTCATGGCCAGCCGCGCCAGCCAGGGCCCGGTCGCGCCGCAAAGCTGAACTTTTGCCTGATGAACGGCGGCTTCAGGGCCGCCGTTTTTTATCTGTCCGCCGTGTCGACGGTCGGAACGCCCGAACGAAAAATGCTTTGCGCGGTGGAGTCGCATGCCGCAGTCGGTTAAATTTCAACATTAACTATTTTGCTTCAGCGCCGATTAACACGCCGGTTGCAGAAAATGCATCATGGCGCGCCATGGCGAAATAGCCCTTGTCTTCTTGCTTGCGCTCGGCGCCCTTGCCGGGTGCTCGAAGTTTCAACGCGCCGAGCGCCCGGCCTGGCGCACGCGGGCGGAGGCGGCCTGTTTCGCGCAAAGGCGCGTCACGCTGTCGAACTACATCCAGCCGGCCTCGCATGAAATCGACGGCCCCTCGATCTGCGGCCTGACACGTCCTCTGAAAGTGACGGCGCTTTTGGGCGGCACGGTCTTGTTCAACGCGACCCAGACGCTCGATTGCCCGATGGTCGCCGAACTCGACGCCTGGCTTTACGAGGTGGTGCAGCCGGCGGCGGTTGCGCGTTTCGGCGCGCCGGTGGCGCAGCTCGATTCGATGGGCGCCTATAATTGCCGGGGCATGAACAACCAGATGGGCGCGCGGCTGTCGGAACATTCCTTCGGCAACGCTATCGACATCGGAGGGTTCGAACTCGCCGACGGGCGCAGAATCATTTTGGCCCGCGACTGGACCCGTGGCGATTTGCAGACCCGGGCTTTCCTGCACGACGTGCATAATGGCGCCTGCGGCCATTTCGCCACCGTGCTGAGCCCAGGCTCCAACCTTTTTCATTATAACCACATTCACGTCGATCTGGCGCAGCACGGCATGACCTCGACCGGACCGCGCCGCATCTGCAAGCCGGCGCCGCAAATGACCGAGCCGCCGTCGCGCAAGGACAGTCTGCCCGACGCGCCGGATATCGACGACGATCTCGACATCGCGCAGGTCGGCGTCCCCAATGGCCCCGCCTACGTCAGCCGTTCGGGTCCCGATCTGGCCCTCGCCGCCGCGACCATCGAAGCCGCGCCGGCGCGGCGCATCGACCCCTACCCGCCGCCAGCGCCGCGCATTGACCCTTCCGCGCCGCAGGCGCCGCCCCTGCCGCCCCGCCGGACGGCGGCTTCAGGGCAGGCGGCTTCCGGAGCCTTGGCTGCCGGGCCGCTGGCGCTTCATGCGCCCGCTGTCCTCGAAACTCCGCCGCCGCCGCCCGCGCGCGGCCGGATGAGGGACGACGGCGTCTTCGTCCCCGAAGGCCGGCCGGCCGATTTCGACCTGCCGACCTCGCGATTCCAGCGTTGATATTGGGCGCGGCGGCGGGAGGCCTATCGATTGCGCGCCTGTCCCGTTGAGGCGGACGCGCACAGGCGCTCCTTTTAGAAATGGCGGAGAGCCAGATTGTCCCAATCCGACCCTAAACGGATTTTCATCGAACAGCAGCCCTCCGCGCGGTCGATCAACGCGGATATCTGCGGCGGCAGTGAGGAGCCGTCCTTGAGATGCCGCAAAATCCAGCAACTTTCGCTATTGCGCTCGATTTCCAACGATGCAAAATCGCACAAGGGTTAAAGCGTTTTCAGCGACCAAACTATTCTTTTTCGCCATTGTATGGTTTTATATCGGCTACAGCAATTTTGCAGTGCGGTTCGTAAAATGCGGCGGAGCTTGCGGATGGACACCTCTTCGTTCAGAGCCTTTATGATCGGCGCCCTGTTGCTGGTATCCAGTCCCTGTTTTGCCGCCACGGTCTCCTTCACCGGCAGCGTTACCGGAAACGCGCTAATCTATGATCCCGCAACGGATTATAGTCCAGCTACCGGCTATAGCCCGCCAGGAAACCTGGGCGGATACGATGCGTTGATTACGTTAAGCGGGTTCAATGCGGCGCTTGGCGCGCTCAACTCGGTGACGTTGACGACGCTTGTCAGCGGTTCGCTCGAATTCAAGCAAGCTTATAATATCTACGGCGCTCCGACGAATATATTAAATGCAGTATTGTATATCAGCGGAGGAACGCCGTATGGCGGCATGGGCGCCGGTTTGCCTTTTACATTTTCGAGTAGCGGGAATCCGAGCTTTTTCGACACTGGCGTCCAAACCAGCAGCAGCGGGCCAAGCTCCTACACAAACAACTTGTCAACAACGTTTGGACCATTCTTCGTCAATACAATTTATGTGCCCGTATTGGCCTATGTCTACCTTTTACCGGGAAATACGTCCTATATCGGCAATGCAACCTCGACCTTTTTTTATCGGGAGACGGTAACCTACGACTACACGCCGTCGGCGCCATCTGCGCCGGAGCCAGCGACCTGGGCTACGATGCTGCTCGGCTTTGCGGGCGTCGCCTTCATGGCCTATCGCCGGAAATCCAAGCCGGCATTGCTGGCGGCCTGATCGATCATAATCAGGATTGCAATTGCGAACTGCCTTCGGGCGGCTATCCTTCTTCGTTTCGCGCATGGCGACTTGCGTTGATGGCGCATCCTCGCCTTTGCCGCCCGCATTCCCGGACGACGGCTTTCCGCCGATCCTTGCCGTTGCAACGAGCGCGCGGCCCCCTCTACATATTGCGGTGTCCGATACCAAGCCTCCAAAATCGCGACCCGTCGCGATTTTGGAATCCCTCGCTTAAGCTCGGCGTCACGTTCGCTCCTGACCCGAACCCGGAAATCAAGACTTCCGGGTTCGGGTATTGAACGCACAAGCGCGGTTTATCCGTCCCCGCAAGACGAGAAGCGGCGTGAAACGCCAAGTCGCGCGCACAACCCCTTCGCCCGATCCTTGAACCGCGCCCGAAAAGTCGGGCGGCCCGGCACACTCACTCGTCGTCGAGTTCGTCCTCGTCGTCGGCGAATTCGATCAGCGCCAGACAGACGGCGGGGACGGTCGCCGTTCGCACGACGTCGTCGGCGTCCGCGTACCAGATCACTTCGACGTTTTCCTTGACCTGCCGGACCACGGTCAGGCTGCGGCCGCCGGATTTCAACTGCACGATTTCGCCGGGTTTGAATTCCATCGCCTTGCTCGCTGTTTGGGGTCTTTGTCTGCGTCCGGCGGATGGCGCCGCCCGGAAGTCTTACGGCCATTTCACGATAGGCGGCATGGATGACAGAATGGAGTCGACATTGCCGCCGGTCTTGAGGCCGAAAATCGTGCCGCGATCGTAAAGCAGGTTGAACTCGACATAGCGTCCGCGCCGCACCAGCTGCTCCTCGCGCTGCGCCGGCGTCCAGCTCTTGCCCATATTGGCTTCGACGATTTTCGGATAAATGCCATCGAAAGCCTCGCCGACGGCGCGGGTGAAGGCGAAGGCGGGATCGAAGGCCTCGCCGCCGGCTTCGAGATAATCGTAGAAAATGCCGCCAATGCCGCGCGGCTCGTTGCGGTGTTTGAGGAAGAAATACTCGTCGCACCACGCCTTGTAACGCGCGTAGTCGGCGATGGCGTGGCCTGCGCAGGCTTGCTGCATGGCGGCGTGGAAGGCCAGCGTATCGGGGTCGTCCTGCGTGCGCCGGGCGCCGAGCACCGGCGTGAGGTCGGAGCCGCCGCCAAACCAGTGTTTGCTCGTCACCACCAGACGCGTGTTCAGGTGCACGGTCGGCACATTGGGGTTCCATGGATGGGCGATCAGCGAGATGCCCGCCGCCCAGAACCGCGGGTCGGCGTCGGAGCCGGGAATCTGCCCGGCGAATTCCGGCGCGAAAGTCCCATGAACGACGGAGCAATGCACGCCGGCCTTTTCGAAAATCCGCCCCTTGAGCAGGCCCATGCGGCCGCCGCCGCCCGGCGCGCCGTCATGATTCGTGCGCTGCCAAGGCGAAAGCGTGAATTTTCCCGGGGCGGCGTCCGGTTCGGCGAGGATGGCGTCCCCGCGCGTCTCCAGCGCCTCGAATGAGGCGACGATGCGCGATTGCAGCGCCAGAAACCATTCTGACGCCGCCGTCTTGCGGGCTTCCAGTTCGGAAAGGCTCACCAAAAATCTCCCTGCGGATGCACAAAATTCCCCGGCGGAAAGCTACCGGTCTGGCGCAGCGCCTCGCCCAGAACCATCGCCGCCGCCATCGCGACATTGAGCGAACGCAGACCGGCGCGCAACGGAATCCGCAGCCGCGCCTGCGCGCTGGCGTGAACCTCTTCCGGCGCCCCGGCCGATTCGCGTCCGACCATGATGACGTCGCCGGGCGCGAAGGCAAAATCCGCGTAAGATGTTTCGCCGCGCGTCGACAACAGCGCCAGTCTGCGACCCTTTGCCGCACGCCATTGCTCGAACGCCCGCCAGGATATGTGCCGGTCGATGCGCACATGGTCGAGATAATCCATGCCGGCGCGACGGAAATGGCGGTCGGACATTGGAAAGCCGGCCGGTTCGATCAACGCGGCGTCGATGCCAAGACAGGCGCACAGACGCAGCATCGCGCCGGCGTTCTGCGGAATGTCCGGCTGGTAAAGGGCGAGACAGAAAGGGACTTGCGAAACCATGGCGCTCGATAGCATCGCCGCGCCGCGCCGCCAAGCTTTCCACCTTCCGGCGCGTCGCCGTTTGCAGCGGCGACCTTTGCCCGGAACTTCGGCGCCTTTTGCGGCGGCCGGGTCCAGCGGAGCCAAATCGGGGGCGGGCATGGCGCCAAAGCGGTCTGGCGCAAAACCTGACGTACAGGATATACTATGGACAAGGCGTCGGAACGATGCCAAATAGCGATGCTTGCTCAGTCAGGTTCCGCCATGGTTTCCCCTCGACCGCGCCGCTCGCCGGCAGGCGGAGGCGCTCGTTGCGGAAATTTTTTTCGCCGTGCGTCGACCGGCCCGGCCGGACTCGCGTAAGTAATGTCAACAGCTTCGCCGGATTGGGCGAAGCGAGCCGCCGGCGCCTCGGGCGCGGGGTCGGGTTCAAAACCTTGGGGACGAAAACTTGGCCACCGCAACGACGGTCGAACCGACCCGCAGAGATTTCCTTTATATCGCCACCGGGGCGGTCGCCGCCGTCGGCGCCGCCGCCGCCGTCTGGCCCTTGATTAACTCGATGAGCCCCGACGCTTCGACTCTTGCGCTGGCTTCGACCGAATTGGACATCTCCGCCATTCCGGAAGGCCAGATCGTCACCATCAAGTGGCGCGGCAAGCCGGTGTTCGTCCGCCATCGCACCGCCAAGGAAATTGCGGACTCCGAGGCCGTAAATATCGCGACCCTGCCCGATCCGCAGGCCGATTCGGCCCGCGTGCAAAAGCCGCAATGGCTGATCGTCGTCGGCGTCTGCACCCATCTCGGCTGCATCCCTATCGGTCATGCGGGCGAATATGACGGCTGGTTCTGCCCCTGCCACGGTTCCGTCTACGATACTTCGGGCCGCATCCGCTCTGGCCCGGCGCCGAGGAATCTCGAGGTTCCGGCCTATAGTTTCCTGACCGACGCCAAAGTCAAAATCGGCTGAAGGTGCGGCCCGGCTTGCAGCCGGGCGCCTCGGCCCGTCCCGAACGCTGATCTGGAGAGATCTCACATGCACGGACTCTCAACCTTTGAGCCCAAGAATGGCTTCGTGAAGTGGCTCGAAGCCCGGTTGCCGATTCTCAGCTTCGCTCACGGCTCTTTCGTCGCCTTTCCCACCCCGAAAAACCTCAATTACTGGTGGACCTTCGGCGGCATCCTGTCCTTCATGCTGATCGCCCAGATTGTCACAGGTGTCGTGCTGACCATGCATTACACGCCGGAATCGACCCTTGCCTTCGGTTCGGTCGAGAAAATCATGCGCGACGTGAACTGGGGCTGGATGCTGCGCTACGCCCACTCGAATGGCGCGTCGATGTTCTTCTTCGCCGTCTATATCCACATGTTCCGCGGCATCTACTACGGCTCCTACAAGTCGCCGCGCGAAGTTTTGTGGATTCTCGGCGTGATCATCTTCCTGTTGATGATGGCCACCGGGTTCATGGGCTATGTTTTGCCCTGGGGCCAGATGTCGTTCTGGGGCGCGACCGTCATCACCAACCTGTTCTCGGCCATTCCGCTGGTTGGCGACGACATCACGGTCTGGCTGTGGGGCGGCTTTTCGGTCGATAATCCGACACTGAACCGCTTCTTCGCCCTGCATTATCTCCTGCCCTTCATGATCGTCGCCGTGGTGGCCCTCCATGTCTGGGCGCTGCATGTCTGTGGCCAGAACAATCCGGACGGCGTCGAAGTACAGGACATCCACAAGGATTGCGTGCCGTTCACGCCGCATGCGACGATGAAGGACAGCGTCGGGATCGCATTTTTCCTGATCCTCTATTGCTGGTTCATCTTCTACATCCCGAACTATCTCGGCGACGCGGATAATTACATTCCCGCCAATCCGATGAAGACGCCCGCGCACATCGTGCCGGAATGGTATTTCCTGCCCTATTATGCGATCTTGCGGTCGATCCCGAACAAACTCGCCGGCGTCATCGCCATGTTCGCGGCCATCGCCATCCTCGCCTTCCTGCCCTGGCTGGACACGTCGAAAGTGCGCTCGGGCAAATATCGTCCGATCTTCCGGATATTCTTCTGGATCTTCGTGGCGAGCGGCATTGGACTCGGCTATCTCGGGGCCATGCCTCCGGAAGGCGGCTATGTGCTGGCGGCGCGCATTCTCGGAGTGGTTTATTTCGGCTTCTTCGTGGTCGTCCTGCCCCTGCTCGGCCTTTTCGAAAAAACCACGCCGGTGCCGGCCTCCATCGCCGACGCCGTGCTCGCAAGGACTGGGTCCGCTTCATCGGTCGCGGCGAGCGCCGCCTCCGCTCCGCAGACCAAGGGCTGATCGGCCGATTTCGAGGGACAACAAGACCATGGCTTTCACCAGGAAAATCGGATTTGTCGCGGCCGCCGTTTTCGCCGCCGTTGCGATCGCCTCTCCCGTCCTGCGCGCCGAAGAGCCGCCCGGATTTGCCGAAGCACCCAGTCCTGAGCGCCAGAACTGGAGTTTTTCCGGCTTTTTCGGCACGTTCGACAAGCCGCAGTTGCAGCGCGGCTTCAAGGTCTACAAGGAAGTCTGCTCCAATTGCCACGAGCTGCGCATCCCGTTCCGCACCTTGGGCCAGCCGGGCGGACCGGGGTTCAGCGAAGATCAGGTTAAGGCGCTGGCGGCGACCTATACCATCCACGACGGCCCCAATCTGGCCGGCGACATGTTCGACCGTCCCGGCCGCGCCTCCGATTATTTCCCGCCGCCCTTTCCCAACCCGGAAGCGGCCGCGGCGGCGCTTGGCGCGGTGCCGCCGGAAATGTCGCTGATCGCCAAGTCGATCAAGTTCGAGCGCGGCTTCCCCAATTTCGTGTTCGACGCGCTGCCGATTCCAGGCCTCGGCATCTATCAGGAAGTGGGTCCGGATCTGATCTACGCCATTCTCCACGGCTACACCAAGGAGGACGATCCGAACTGGAACCTCTATTTCCCCGGCCACAAGATAGCCATGGCCAAGCCGCTGGCCGACGGCCAGGTCGATTATACCGACGGCGCGCCGACGACCCTGTCGCAATATTCCAAGGACGTGGCCGCCTTTCTGGCCTGGGCGGCGGAACCGACCCTGGAGGTGCGCAAGCGCGTCGGCCTGCGCGTAATGCTGTTCCTGTTCCTGCTCGCCGGTCTGGTTTACTTCGCCAAGAAGCGCGTCTGGTCCGACGTCGCGCATTGATCCCGCCGGCGAACGCAAATGAAAAGGCGGAGGTCGTGACCTCCGCCTTTTTTCGGACTCTTTGCTTACCATGGCCGCCAGTTCGAAGGCGCCGATCGCCACGCTCCGGTCCGGTCTCTTTACCGACGTCCGGTTTCGTCCGCCGTATGGGCGGCGCGGCCACCCTTGCGGCCAGCGGTTTTAGCCAGATCCTTGTCGCGCGCGAAACTCCGGTTGGTCGGACTGACGCTTTTGCCGCCCTTGCGCCCGGCTTCGGCGGCCAACTCGGCGTTTTGCGAAAAACTTCTCTTCTCGCGCGGCACGCTTTCGCCCCCTTTGCGGGCAATGGCGCGCTGCTTTTCTGGATCCATCGAGGCGAAACCGCGTTTCGGCTTTTTCGCTAGGTCAATCATCGACTTTCCTCTTGGCGATTGCAGGCGACACTACGCCGCCTGCACGCGTCAGGTTGAAACGCGCGAAACGCGTTTCGGCTGCGCTTAAATGAATTTTTTGTGATCACGAATTCGTGATCGCGTGTGGCGCCCGCCGGGCTGGAGCCTATCCCGCAAAAGTGGACGCCGGTTTTACGAAAAGGACAGGCGTTTTCAAAGAAATCCAGATTTTTTTCCCCGCTTCAGGCGGAGCGGGGAAAGCTCTAAGCTCGGCGTCAACCGACAAGGGAGAAACCCGTGACCCAGACGCGCACGGAAATGGATACATTCGGCCCGGTTGCAGTGGCCGAGGATCGGCTCTGGGGCGCGCAGACCCAGCGCTCCTTGCAGAATTTCGCCATTGGCGCGCAGCGGACGCCGCGCGAAATCATTCACGCGCTGGCGCTCGGCAAGAAGGCGGGGGCCAAGGTCAACGCGGAACTCGGCCTGCTCGATCCGGCCATGGCCGAAGCGATCGTCGCCGCCGCCGACGAAATCATTTCCGGCAACCTCGACGATCATTTTCCGCTGCTTGTCTGGCAGACGGGATCGGGCACGCAGTCGCACATGAACGTCAACGAGGTGATCGCCAATCGCGCCAACGAGATATCCTTTGGCGCGCCGCGTGGCGCGATGCAGCCGGTCCACCCCAACGACCATGTCAATCTCGGCCAGTCCTCGAACGATTCCTTCCCCACCGCCATGCATGTGGCGGCGGCCTCGGCGCTCAAGCGAAATCTGCTGCCGGCGCTGCACCGGCTCCAGGGCGCGCTCGACGCCAAGGCGCGGGAATTCGCCGGGCTGATCAAGATCGGCCGAACCCATCTGCAGGACGCGACGCCGATCACGCTCGGCCAGGAATTTTCCGGCTATGCGGCGCAACTGGCGCTTGCGGCGGAGCGGATCGAAGCGGTCCTGCCCGGTCTTTATTTTCTCGCGCAGGGCGGCACGGCGGTCGGCACCGGGCTCAACGCCCACAAGGATTTCGGCGCGCGTTTCGCCCATGAACTGGCGCTTGAAACCGGCCTGCCGTTCAAGCCGGCCGATAATTTCTTCGAGGCGCTGGCTTGCCATGACGCCCTGGTTTTCGCCCATGGCGCGCTGGAATCGGCGGCGACCGGACTCTACAAGATCGCCAGCGATATCCGGCTGGGCGGCAGCGGCCCGCGCGCGGGTTTCGCCGAACTGATCCTGCCGGCGAACGAGCCGGGATCGTCGATCATGCCGGGAAAGGTCAATCCGACCCAGGTCGAGGCGCTGACCATGGTCTGCGCCCGGGTGTTCGGCAACCAGACCACCATCGCTTTCGCCGCTTCGCAGGGCCAGTTCGAGCTAAACGTCTACAAGCCGGTCATCGCCTTCGCCTTTCTCGAAAGCGTGCGGCTGCTCGCCGATTCCACGCGCAGCTTCGCCCTCCATTGCATCGAGGGCATCAAGGCCGACGCGGACAAGCTCGACGAAACCATGCGCCGCTCGCTGATGCTGGCGACGGCGCTGACGCCCAAAATCGGCTATGACAAGGCGGCGCAGGTCGCCAAGGCGGCACAGGCCAATAATAGCAGCCTGCGCGAGGAGGCCTTGCGGCTCGGCTTCGTCACGGGGCCGGAATTCGACGCTTTGGTGCGACCACAAAACATGCTGGCGCCGAAAGACTGATAGTTCAAACGGTTATTTCGTTGCGGAATCGGCATAGCAGGCCATCGCGGCGTCGTGGACGAGACTTTTCTGCGCTTCCGTGAGCCGGTCGCGCGCCAGCACATTCCAAAGGCCCGCGCTTTTGGCGCGGTCGATCACACATGCGCAGGATTTTTCGCAAAGCTCCGCCGCCGCGCCGGCGTTGACGCATTGCATGGCGCATTGCCGCTGAAACGGGCCGGCGTCGGGCGTCGGCGTGACGAAAAAGCCGAGCAGGGTGAAGAGGCCGAACAGCACCGGCTGGTGGATCAGATAAAAGGCGAGCGAATGACGCCCGCAGAAGGTCAGGGCGCGGCCTAACCCCCTCTCCCCGCGCCCTCTCCTCGTCGAGACCGGGAGAGGGAGCTTTGCCCACTTCGCCAGCGCCATGCCGAACAGCACGAAAGCCAGCCATGGCAGCAGCGGCCGGAAATCATTGCTTGGCGGCTGGTAGGTTCCGAGGCCCGTCCACCAGAAGATTTTGGCGTCAAACAGGGACGAGGCCAGGAAATGCGGCGCGGCCAGCGCCGCGACGCCCAGAACAAAGGCGAGAGCCGCCGGCGCGGCGAGCAAGGGCAGGGCGATCAGGCTGGACAGCGCGATGCAGTGCAGCATGCCGAAAAAGATCGGCGTCTCCGCGAACAGAAAGAAGGAAACCGCGCTGATCGCGGCTGCGGCCAGCGCGATCTGGCCCCAGCGCCGCCAGAATTTCGCGCTGCGCCAGAGCGGCCCCTGCTCAAGCCCCGTTGCGTTTTGCGCGAGGACGAGACTGTAGCCGACCAGCAGCAGGAAGCTCACGGCGATGGCGTGGCCAAACCATCGCAAGAAAGGCGTATGCGGCGCGTCGGCGTCGATCCAGCCGAAGGCTGCGAGATCCCAGATCAGATGGAAGACCAGCATCGCCCACAACGCCAACCCGCGCGCAAGATCGACGAGGGGCAAACGGATCGGCCCCCCCCGTTCGGCGGCGGTCATGGCTGGAAGTGCGAAAAGATCATGTCCGGCGCAGACAGATTATGTCGCGAGGGCGTCAGCCGCCCGGCCCAGACTTCGGTGACGAAGGCGCCGGGGAAATCCAGCACCGGCGATTCTTTCCAGCCCTTGCCGTTCTTTTCGCGCCAGGCGATGCGGGCGACGTCGGAATTACCTTCGGCCGTATACATCGAGCGCAGAGCGGCGAAGGGCAAATTTTCTGGCATGGCGCCTGAATAATCGACATCGAGCGCGATATGGTCCTGGTCGACCTGTTTAAGCGTCACGGTCGCGGATCCGCCGCGAATGAAATTCAGCGTGAAGGCTTTTTTGGCCGGATCGAACATGATGTCCTTGATCGCGACGATCGGACGCGGGCCGCCGGGGCCGTCCTGCACTTCGAGCGGTCCGATCTGGAACGAGGACCCATAGGCCGTCCAGCGCAGGTCGCCGAAGGGCAGGGGGCGGATGCGCCAATTGCCGTCGGAGGGATACATCACCAGAATCTCTTCGGCGCGCTCGCGAAACAGCATCCACAGCTGGATGTAATTGAACCCCGGCTCGACATGGTCGCCGACGCGGACCGGAACATTGGCGGGGCGCCAGAAGTCCGGATCGGTCAGGCCGGTGAGCCAGAGTGTCGGGGATTCGTAAAAGGTCTTGCGTGGCAAAAAGCCTTCGCCATGCGGAATGTTGCAGGCGGAAAAATCGGGCGCCCAGCGGTCGGTGACGATCATGCCGATAAAGGCGGGATGCGCCGCCTTGATCTCCATGTGGCGCAGTTCGGGCGAGACGAAATCGAGTTCGACATTGTCGCGCTCGGCGCAAACCTCGGGCGTCGACTTGTTAAGGACCCGCACCGCCATTTCGTTGACCAGGTTTTGCGAGCCGGCGGCCAGCGCCGGCGCGGCGAGACAAAGCAGGAGGCAGGCGAGGCGAAACGGGCGCATGGCATAATCCGGGCAAAAACGTCGCTGCGGCTTTAAGCCGCCGCCGCCTCGAAGGCAAGCAACGCGCAAATTTCGCTTAAAGCTGGTTCTTGGGTCGCCGAACCCTTATGTAGGCACGAGTGCGTTGCGGCGCAAAAAAGGTTATCCTGTAAAATGTCTGAACTTTCCGGGCTTTTCCCTTCGCTTGCGGTTTCCGGCGCGGTCGCGGTCGAGCGCGGCATAGCCGAATTGCGCGGCGGGCGGCCCATCGTCGTCACCGAGCGCGCTACTCGGCTCTTGGTGTTTCCGGCGGAGCTTCTCGACGTGAATTCGGCGCAGGCGCTCGACCAACTGGCGCCGGGGCGCGCCAATCTGATCGTGTCGGCGCAAAGGCTGCGGCGGCTCGGGGTGGAGCGCGGCGGTCCCGGCCTGATCGCCCTGCCGCAAATCGACCTCGAACGCATCGCCGCCCTGCTTGCCGAGGAGGACGCCCGCATCGACGCGCCGGTGGCGCATCCCGGTCCGGCGGAAGAGGCGGCGCTCGACCTGTTGCGCCTCGCCCATCTGCTGCCGGGCGCCGTGCTGGCGCCCTTGACGGGACCGACGCCGGAATTGCAGGAAGTGTCGGGCCACGACATAAGGGGATTTCGCGCCAAGAAAATCCTGTCGCTGAATATGGTCGGGCGGGCCCCCGTGCCACTCGAAGGCGCGCCGCACTCGGAAATCGCGGTGTTTCGCGGCGGCGAGGGTCTTCGCGATCAGGCGGCGGTGATCGTCGGCAAACCCGATCTCGCCGGGCCGGTCCATGTGCGGCTGCATTCGGCCTGCCTGACCGGCGACCTGTTCGGCTCGCTCAAATGCGACTGCGGCGACCAGTTGCGCCATACCGCCCGTTTCATGGCGGAAAACGGCGGCGGGGTGATCCTCTATCTCGACCAGGAAGGGCGCGGCAATGGCCTCGCCAACAAGATCCGCGCCTATGCGTTGCAGGCGCGGGGCCACGACACCTACGACGCCGATGAAATTCTGGGCTTTGGCCTCGATCAGCGCCGCTTCGGCTATGCGGCGCGGATGCTCGACCTGCTCGGGGTGACGCGGGTGCGGCTGATGACCAATAATCCGGCCAAGATCGAGGCTTTGCGCGCCGCCGGGCTCGAGGTTGCCGACCAGCGCATTCAGGGGCGTCCGACGCCGCAAAACATTCATTATCTCGCCACCAAACGCGACAGGGCAGGCCATTTCCTCGATGTCGACATTCCCCCGCCCGGCGGCGCCTGAATCCGTTAAGATCTTTCGTTTCGCCCTTGGTTTCTTCGTCCTCGCCAGCCTTTATCTGGCCTGGCCGTGGCTATCGGGGCAGGTGACGATTCCGTGGGATTCCAAGGCCCATTTCCAGCCGCAGCTATCCTTTCTCGCCCATGCCTTGCACAGCGGGCAGTCGCCGTTCTGGACGCCGAACGTCTTTGCGGGAATGCCGCAGATCGCCGACCCGCAATCGTTGATCTTCTCGCCGCCCTACCTGCTGCTCGCGGCGCTGGTTCCCGAGCCGACCTTCCGACAGGCCGACGCCGTCGCCTTCGCCATGCTGACTCTTGGCGGCATAGGCTGGATGCTTTATTTCCGCGATCGCGGCTGGAGGGCCGCCGGCGGACTGGTCGCGGCGCTGGCTTTTGCTTACGGGGGCTCGGCGGCCTGGCGCATCCAGCATACCGGGCAGATTTTGAGCCTGTCGTGGTTTCCGCTGGCCTTCTGGGCGCTTAACCGGGCCTATGACCGCGCCTCCTTCCGGTGGGGCGCGCTGGCCGGGCTGTTCGCCGCCTTGATGGTGCTCGGCCGCGACCAGATCGCCTGGCTGTTCGTGCTGAGCTTGAGCTTTTTCACAATCTGGCGGCTGTTTTCCCCGCCCCAAAGCGACAAGAATGCTTTTTTCGCGCGGCTCAAACGCCTGATCGCGCCGCTGGCCGGCGGCGCCATCGTCGGCCTGATCGTCGCCGGTCCGCCGCTGTTGTGGACCATAGCCTTGGCGCAGCAGTCCAATCGCGCCGAAATCACCCTCGAAGGCGCGCTGCGCGGCTCCTTGCATCCGGCTTCGCTGCTCACGGCCGTCGTCGCCAATCTCTACAATATTCATGGCGCGCAATCGCAATTCTGGGGGCCGCCCTCGCTCGACTGGGGTGAAACCGGGCTTTATATCGCGCGCAACATGGGCGAAATCTATTTCGGCGCCTTGCCCGCCATCGCGCTCCTCGCCTTCGGCTTTTCGCGCGGCTGGGTTTTCGCGCGGCCGATGCGTTTTTTCAGCGCCGCCGCGCTGGTGATGGCGATTTACGCTTTCGGGAAATATACCCCGATTTTTGCCGCCTTGTTCGACGTGCCGGGGGCCAATCTGTTTCGCCGGCCCGCCGACGCCACTTTTCCGCTTTGCGTTTTCGCCGCCGTCATCGGCGGCTATTGCGTCAGCCGCGCCATCGACGCGCCGCCGGACGCGGCCAGGCAAAAAATCGGCGGGGCTGTGGTCGGCGCGCTTTATCTGCTTTGTCTCGTCGTCGCCTTCGCCAAGGGCCATTTGGCCGCCGCCCTGCCGGCGCTGCTGTTTTCGGCCTTTTTCATCGGCCTATCGCTGTGGCTGCTGGAAAAATTGGCCCAATGGCGCGAAAAACCGGCGCTCGGCGTGCTGGCCGTCGGCCTTTTGCTGACTCTGGACCTGTCGCTCAATAATGCGCCCAACCAATCCACCGGCCTGCCGCCGGAAAAATACGATATTTTGCGCGAGGCGACGAAGAACGACACTATCGTCTTTCTGAAGGACAGGCTGGCCGAAAACCGGGAACCGGACCGGCGCGACCGCGTCGAACTGGCGGGGATCGGCTTCCACTGGCCCAATGCCGGGCTGACCCATGGCTTCGACATGAGCCTTGGCTATAATCCGATCCGCCTGACGTTGTTTGTTGACGTGACCCACGCCAACGACCATGTCGCCATCCCCGAACAGCGCGTGTTCTCGCCGGCTTTCCCTTCCTATAAATCGCCGATGGCCAACTTGCTGGGACTGCGCTGGATCGCCACGGGCGTCCCGGCCGAGGAGATAGACACGAGCCTCAAGCCCGGCGACCTGCCTTTGGTCCAGCGCACCGTCGACGCCTATATATATGAGAACAAGTACGCTCTGCCGCGCGTGCTGGCGCCGGGGCGCGCCGTGGCGGCGGATTTCGCCAAGATCGCCGCCGAGGGCGGGACGCCCGACATCGACTACCGCCTCTATGTGCTGCTCGACCGCGCGACCTGCGCCGCGCGGCCCGAGCTTTCCTGCAAGGAGGAGGCGGCGCCGCCGGCGCTGTCGGGCGCGGCCAGGATTTTGCGCTACGGCAATACGCTGATCGACATCGAGGCCGAGGCGCCGTCCGGGGGCGGCTTTCTGGTGCTCAACGATATCTGGCAGGATTGGCAGAGCGCCTCCGTCGATGGGGTCGAGGCGCCGATTTTGCGCGCGAACCTGATGTTTCGCGCCGTAGCCCTGTCGCCCGGCGCCCATCGCGTGCGCTTCCGTTTCGAACCGGCAAGGGGTCTGCTGCAATTCATGCCGGGACGATAGGAACCGCTCGCTACAGGCTTGTCGTCCTTGCGACGCGGACGAAACAAAGCCTGTCGCTTTCTTTTCGCTTTTGCGCCGGCCGCAACAAATTGTTTGGTTCGGCCAAGCCGGCGCTCACATTAATTCTTTGTTTTTAAATAATTTTATTCGGGCACGGCTCTTGCTGCCGGAGCGCCGGGAGCAAAAGCGGCTTCAACCTGTTCCGGGAGCAATTCCAATGGCTAATATTACGTTTACCTCGCCTTCCCTGTCACGCGACGTGACGGTTTATGCGGTCGCCGGCGATCGTGGCACCATCCTCGCGGTGGCCAAGGCCAACAAGATTCCGATCCCGTTCGACTGCCAGGATGGCGAATGCGGCTCCTGCCTGGTTGAGGTCAAGACGCTCAGCGACAAGCGCCCCTATGGCATCGCGCTGACCGAAAAGGAAAAGGAAGCCCTGCGCCAGCTCGGCAAAATCACAAAGGAGGAAATCGTCCAGGCCGAGGTCAACGACATTCCGCCGCGTTATCGGCTGGCCTGCCAGTGTTTCGTGCGTAACGAGGACATTCAGGTGTCGTTCGTCGGCGACGAGACCGTGCCGGCGCAGCCGCCGCATCTCTCGAGCGCCGCCAAAGTGTTCAAGGGCGGGCTTGAGCTCAAATCGGTCGATGACTTCCTCGCCCATGCGATCAAGGTCGAAGAGGACGCCGCGATCCATTTCGACGGCCTCGCCGCCGGCATGGAGGCTTGTGGCAACGGCGAAGTCGGCAAATTGTTCCGCCAGCTCGCCGGCTATTCGCGCCTGCACCTCAAGGAAGCCAAGACGCGCGCCAAGGACCTCGACCTGACCGCGCAGATCCCGCCGGACTATGTCTGGCCGGAACACGCCACGCCGGAGCGCACCTCGCTTTACGCCAGCGACGCCGATATTTCGCGTCTCGACGCGCTGCGTGCGGCGCTGGTCGGCGAGAAGCGCGGCTATGAATTCTATTACAGCGTCGCCGGCACCTCGAAAAACGATGAGATCGTGGAGATGGCCAAGGAATTCGTCAAGGAAGAGGCCGAGCATGTGAAAATCCTCGAAGCCTGGATCGCGCGCGAGGAATGGCTGTCGGCCAAGCACGCCGTCTGATTTCACGAACAAGGGAGGGCGAGGCGGGCGCGGGGATAACCCGCGCCCGCTTTTTTTGTCCTTCGAGGCGATGCTTTCCCATAAAAAGGCCTAATTTCCCGACAGAAGGACGAATTGTCGAAAGAACGACGACTTGCCCAAAAAGGGGCGGCGCCGTAAAGGAGCCGTGAGCGTCCGGCTGTTCGCCGGCCTGGTGGTAGCGTCAGCGATGGAACGTATGGGGAGTGATAGCGAGGATGCCGTCGAGGCGCCGGAACCGGCGCCGACGCAATCCATCCGTTCTCCCCGCCGGCAGGCTGGCGATGCGGCGGCGAAAAAGCGCAAACTCTGGACGCGAATCGGTGCGGCGATCAGCCTGCTCGTGGTCGGCGTGGCGATTTTCGTGCTCAGCCGCACCATCGCCAGCCTCGATATCGGCGAATTGCGCGCCGCCTTCGCCGCCACCTCGTCGCGCCAGATCGTGCTCGGCCTGGCTTTCACCGCCATGTCCTATCTGATCCTGACGGGTTACGACGCTCTTGCCCTTTACCAGCTAAAGCTGCACGTGCCCTATCGCACCACGGCGCTCGGCTCCTTCGCCTCCTATGCGGTGTCCTTCACCCTGGGCTTTCCGATCTTCACCGGCGGCACGGTGCGCTACTGGATCTATTCGCGCGCCGGCGTGCGGCCGGGAAAGATCGCCAGCCTTACGGTGGTCGCCGGCGTGACCTTCTGGCTCGGCATGGCGGTGGTGATCGGCCTGGGACTGCTGATCGAGGCGGAGCCGCTTTCCGAGATCAACCATCTCGCGGTCAATTGGAACCGGCTGATCGGCGTTGGCGTTCTGGCGGCGATTTTAGTCTATCTGGCCTGGGTTTCGGCGCGGCCGCGCCGCGCCCGCTGGCAGGGGCTGAACCTGGAATTGCCGGGCCTCGGCTTGACGCTCGGCCAGATGGGCCTCGGGGTGATGGACCTTTGCTGCGCCGCCGGCGCGCTTTATATGCTGCTGCCAAGCCATGCCGGGGTAGATTTCTTCACCTTCGCCTCCGTCTATGTCTTCGCCAGCCTGCTTGGCATCGTCAGCCATGCGCCGGGCGGGATCGGGGTTTTCGAGGCGACCATGCTGAAAGTGCTTCCGTCGCCTTCGCAGGAGGCGCTGCTCGCCTCCCTTTTGATGTTTCGCATTCTTTATTATGTCATCCCTTTCGTATTGGCTCTTGCGCTGCTTGGCGCCAACGAAGGCGGGCGCCGCTGGGACGCCTTGCGTGAAACCATGAACCGGGCGCAGGCGGAGCGGGACAAGGACGCCTGAACAGGGATTGGCTTGGCATGAACGAGGCCATCGAAGTCGCCGGCGCGCTGTTGTCCGGTCTGATCGAGGCCATGCCCGAACCGGTGCTGGTGGTCAGCGACACGGTAAGGCTCGTCGCGGCCAACGCGCCGGCCTGGGCCTTGTTTCCGCATCTGCGCCCGCAGGCGCCGCTGACGACCAGCCTGCGCGCGGTCGATCTGCACGACGCCATTGCGCGGGTGCTGCATACCGGGCAGGCGGAAAATATTTCCTGGCTCGATCGCGTGCCGGTCGAACGGCTGTTCCAGATTCATGTCGCCGCCTTTCATGCGCAAGAGGCGCGCTTTGTCGCCCTGACCCTGCATGACGCCACCGAATCGCGGCGCCTTGAACAGACGCGGGTCGATTTCGTCGCCAACGCCAGCCACGAATTGCGCACGCCGCTGGCCTCGCTGCTCGGATTTATCGAAACCTTGCAGGGGCCGGCGCGCAACGATTTTGAGGCGCGGGAGCGCTTCCTCGGCATCATGTTGGAACAGGCCCGCCGCATGGCGCGGCTGGTCGACGATCTTCTGTCGCTGTCCCGGATCGAGCAGACCCTGCACCTGCGTCCGCGCGCCGCCGTCGATCTCGCGGGTCTGGCGCGCCACGTGCGCGACGCGCTGGCGCCGCTCGCGCAGGATAATCGGCTCGTGCTGGAGATCGACACCGAACCGGCGCTGGTGCGCGGCGACCGCGACGAATTGGTGCGAGTGGCGGAAAACCTGATCGAGAACGCCATCAAATATAGCGCCCCGGAGCGCGGCGAGGAGGCGCGGCGGGTCTGGATTCGCGTGGCGCCGCGCGGCGCCTTTGGCGTGCTCGAAGTGCACGACGAAGGGCCGGGCATAGCGCCGGAGAATATACCGCGCCTGACCGAGCGCTTCTACCGCGTCGATGTCGGCCAGAGCCGCGCCAAGGGCGGCACCGGCCTCGGTCTGGCGCTCGTCAAGCATATTCTCGCCCGTCATCGCGGCCGCCTCGAAATAAGTTCGGAACCGGGGCGCGGCGCGACTTTTTCGGCCATGGCGCCGCTTTATGAACCGTGAAGCGGGCAGCGCCTTTTCAAAGAAGGCTGCCGGCGGCCGCATGCGAAAAGCGGACGGCGGCTGTCACGCAACCGTCATCCGTGCGTCGTAAACGATGGCAGCGCTCAAAGCGCATCCAGGCTGCGGCGCGACGCCCCAGCGCATTCGCCGGTCTTCGCTTGCGGGCGGAGCACGGGCGATCCTCTCAACCTCAGAAGAGGTCCGGCATGTCGAAAATTCTTTTGCGCTCCGCCCTTGTGGCGGCTCTCGTCGGCGTCGGCTCGGCCGCCATCGCCGCCGATATTTCTGGCGCCGGCGCCACTTTCCCCTATCCGATCTATGCCAAATGGGCGGATTCCTACAAGAAGGAAACCGGCCTCGGCCTCAACTACCAGTCGATCGGCTCGGGCGGCGGCATCAAGCAGATCAAGGCCAATACCGTGACCTTCGGCGCCACCGACGCGCCGCTCAAGGCCGACGACCTTGAAAAATCCGGCCTGGTGCAATGGCCGCAGGTGATGGGAGGCATCGTGCCGGTCGTCAATCTCGACGGCGTCGCCGCCGGCGATCTGGTCCTCGACGGCCCGACGCTGGCCAGAATCTTCCTCGGCGAAGTCAAGACCTGGAACGATCCGGCCCTCGTAAAGCTCAACCCCTCTGTCAAGTTGCCCGAAACGGCCATTCTGGTCGTGCATCGTTCGGACGGTTCCGGCACGACCTTCAACTTCACCGATTATCTCGCGAAGGTTTCCGAAGACTGGAAAACCAAGGTCGGATCGGCGGCGGCGGTGGAATGGCCGACCGGCCTCGCGGCCAAAGGCAATGAGGGCGTCGCGAATACGGTCGCCAACACCAGGGGCTCGATCGGCTATGTCGAATATGCCTATGCCAAGCAGAACAAGATGACCCACACCAAGCTGATCAACAAGGAGGGCAAGACCGTCGCGCCGACCAAGGAGGCCTTCCAGGCGGCCGCCGCCAACGCCGACTGGGCCAATTCCCCCGGTTATTACCAGATCCTGACCAATGAACCGGGCGCCGCCTCCTGGCCGATCACCGCCGCCACGTTCATTCTGGTTCAGAAGCAGCCGGTCGATGCGGCGGCGACGGGCGACGCGCTGAAGTTCTTCTCCTGGGCCTTCGCCAAGGGCGACAAGGAAGCCGAGGCGCTCGACTATATCCCGATGCCCGACAAGGTTGTCGGCCTGATCAAGAAGACCTGGGCCGCCGACATCAAGGCCGCCGACGGCAAGGCCGTCTATCTGGGCAATTGATCGATCCTGCGCGTCAAAAGCCCCGGTCCGACTTGATCGGATCGGGGTTTCGACTTAACGAACGGGACGTTTTCCCCGTTCCGGTTCTAACCTCGGGGTCTGATCGATGACGGAGGCGCTTTTGAGCACGGACGCCAAGCCAGCGCCGCGAGACGATTTGCGCGACAGGGTGCTGCGCGGTTTCGCCCTTGGCGACAAGTCATTCCGTATCGTCACTCAGACCTGCGCCGTCACCGTCCTGCTGCTGCTCGGCGGCGTGATTGTCTCATTGGTCGAAGGCGCGGCGCCGGCTTTGCGCCAGTTCGGCTTCGGCTTTCTCACTTCCTCGGCGTGGAATCCGGTAACGGAGAATTTTGGCGCGGCCCCGGCCATCTACGGCACATTGGTCACGTCTTTCATCGCCTTGGCGATCGCGGTGCCGATCGGCCTCGGCATCGCCGTGTTTCTGACCGAACTCTGCCCCTATGCGCTGCGCCGTCCGATCGGCATCGCCGTCGAATTGCTCGCCGGCATTCCCTCGATCATCTACGGCATCTGGGGCATGTTCATCCTCGCGCCGTTCCTGCAGGAACACGTCCAGCCGGCGATCATCGCCGCCTTCGCCAATGTCCCCTATCTCAACCAGATATTCTCCGGCCCGCCCTATGGCATAGGCATAGCGACGGCGGGCCTGATCCTGGCGATCATGATCTTGCCGCTGATCAGTTCGATTTCCCGCGACGTCTTCAACACCGTGCCGCCGGTGCTCAAGGAAGCGGCCTTCGGCATTGGCTGCACGCGCTGGGAAGTCGTGCGCCGCATCGTCGCGCCCTATACCGGCGTCGGATTGGTCGGCGGCATCATGCTGGCGCTCGGCCGCGCGCTCGGCGAGACCATGGCGGTCACTTTCGTCATCGGCAACGCCCACAAGATCATGCCGTCGATTCTGGGTCCGGGCACCACCATTTCCGCGACCATCGCCAATGAATTCACCGAGGCCGACGGCAAGCTCTACACCTCATCGCTGGTTGCGCTCGGTCTTGTGCTGTTCGTCATCACCTTCATCGTGTTGTCGGTTTCGCGGCTTCTGCTGATGCGCATCGAGCAAAAGGGAGCGCGCTGATATGGCCGCCGTGCAATCCTCAAGGCCGCTGGCAGCCCGGCTGCAAGCCACGCGCAAGACGCGCAGCGGCATTATCATGGTTCTGTGCATCGTCGCCGCCGCCCTCGGCCTGATCGCTTTGGCGCTGATCCTCGGCGCCCTGTTGTGGAGCGGCTTTTCCAGCCTGTCGCCGGCGGTTTTCACCCAGATGACGCCGCCGCCCGGGTCGAGCGGCGGCCTGCTCAACGCCATTTTCGGCTCGCTGGTGATGACGTCTTTCGGCGTGCTGCTCGGCGCGCCGCTCGGCCTGTTCGCCGGCACCTACATGGCCGAATATGGCCATGGTTCGAAACTGACCCTGGTGGTGCGCTTCATCAACGATATTCTCTTGTCGGCGCCCTCGATCGTCATCGGTCTGTTTGTCTATGAAATCGCCGTCGTGCCGCTGGGGCATTTTTCGGCCCTCGCCGGATCGCTGGCGCTGGCGCTGCTGGTCGTGCCGGTGGTGGTGCGCACTACCGAGGACATGCTCAATCTGGTGCCCGGCCCGCTGCGCGAGGCGGCCTCTGCGCTCGGCCTGCCGCGTTGGCTGGTAATCCGCTTCGTCGCCTACAAGGCGGCGCGGGCGGGACTGATTACCGGCCTGTTGCTGGCGGTGGCCCGCGTCAGCGGCGAAACCGCGCCGCTGTTGTTCACCGCGCTCAACAACCAGTTCTGGAGTACGGACCTCAACAAGCCGATGGCCAGCCTGCCGGTGGTGATCTTCCAGTTCGCGATGTCGCCCTACAAGGAATGGCAGCAACTCGCCTGGGTCGGCGCCTTGCTCATCACCCTGGCGGTTCTCGCCCTGTCGATCACGGCGCGAATTCTCGGCGCGCAAAGGACCAGCCAATGACCAATGTAGTTTCGTCGCAACAGGCGCCCGCGTCGCTGGAAAAATTCCCCGAAAAAATGACCGTGCGGAACCTCGATTTCTTCTATGGCGACAACCGGGCGCTCAAATCGGTCAATGTGCCGCTTTACGCCAATCTGGCGACGGCGTTCATCGGCCCGTCGGGTTGCGGCAAGTCGACGCTGTTGCGGGTTTTCAACCGCATGTACGACCTTTATCCTGGCCAGCGCGCGGCGGGCGAAGTTCTGCTCGACGGCGAGAACATTCTCGATCCCGGCCTCGACGTCAACGGGCTGCGCGCCCGCGTCGGCATGGTGTTCCAGAAGCCGACGCCTTTCCCGATGTCGATTTACGAAAACATCGCTTTCGGCGTCCGCCTATACGAGAAGCTGGGCAAGGCGGAAATGGACGAGCGGGTCGAAAAAGCCCTGCGCGGCGCGGCGATCTGGGGCGAAGTCAAGGACAAGCTGCAGGCCAGCGGGCTCAGCCTTTCCGGCGGCCAGCAGCAGCGCCTGTGCATCGCCCGCACCGTGGCGATCCAGCCGGAAGTCATTCTGTTCGACGAACCCTGTTCCGCGCTCGATCCGATCTCCACCGCCAAGGTGGAAGAACTGATTGACGAGTTGCGTAACGAATATACCATCGCCATCGTCACCCACAACATGCAGCAGGCGGTGCGCGTCTCGCAATATACCGCCTTCATGTATCTGGGCGAACTGGTGGAATTCGGCGATACCGACAAGGTGTTCACCGCGCCGACCGAGCGCCGCACCCAGGATTATATCACGGGCCGTTTCGGCTGATCTCCGAATTCGCTGGCCAGACAGGAATCGCTCAAATGGTCGAACACACGGTCAAATCCTTCGATGTCGAGCTGGAAACGCTCGACCGCTATATTGCGGAAATGGGCGGCATCGCGGAAAAAATGCTGGCCGACGCCATGGACGCGCTCGCCGGCATGAATGTCGAGCTGGCGCAGCGGGTCGTTTCCTCCGATCCCCGCCTCGATCTGCTGCAAAGAACGGTCGAGGAATTCGCCGTCCACACCATCGCCAAGCGGCAGCCTCTGGCGGTCGACCTGCGCGAGATCGTCGGCGCGATCCGCATTTCCGCCGATCTGGAGCGGGTCGGCGACCTCGCCAAGAACATCGCCAAACGGGCGGCCCTGATCGCCGGCGAAATGCGCATTCCCCGCAGCGTGGTCGGCCTGCGGTCGATGCACGACGTCGCCGCCACGCAATTGAACGACGTGCTCGACGCCTATGCGCAGCGCGATCCCGAACGCGCCAAGTCGGTGTGGAAACGCGACGCCGAACTCGACTCGCTGGAGGATTCGGTGTTTCGCGATCTGCTCACCTTCATGATGGAAGATCCGCGCAACATCACCTTCTGCACCCATCTGCTGTTCTGTTCGAAAAACCTCGAACGGGTCGGCGACCACACCACCAATATCGCCGAGACCGTCGTCTATATCGTCACCGGGGAATCGCTGCCGGTCGAGCGGCCGCGCGGGCTGGATTCCGCTTCCACGCCGTGAAAGCCGTCGCCGGCCTGTCGTTCCGGAATAAATCGGGAGCCTTGCTGAATTCATGAACGAAACGCGCGCATCGGTCGTCGGCGCCGCCTCGCCGGGCGGCGCTCCCCGCATTCTGGTTGTCGAGGACGAGTCGGCGCTGTCGCTGATGCTCGCCTACAACCTTGAAGCCGAAGGCTATGTCGTCGAGCGGGTCGAGCGCGGCGACGAAGCCGAATTGCGGCTGGAAGAGGCGGCGCCCGATCTGGTCATTCTCGACTGGATGCTGCCGGGCGTGTCGGGCCTCGAAATCTGCCGCCGCCTGCGCGCCCGCGAAATCACCCGCACCCTGCCGGTGATCATGCTGACGGCGCGCGGCGATGAAGGCGAAAGGGTGCGCGGCCTGTCGGTCGGCGCCGACGATTATGTGGTAAAGCCCTTTTCGGTGCCCGAACTGATGGCCCGGGTGCGGGCGCTGCTGCGCCGGGCGCGGCCGGAGCGCGTGGCGGTCAAGCTGCTCGCCGGCGATCTGGAGCTTGACCGGGAAACCCGCCGGGTGCGGCGCGCGGGCCGCGACGTCCACCTCGGCCCGACCGAATTCCGCCTGCTCGAATATCTGATGGAAAAGCCCGGCCGGGTGTTCGCGCGGTCGCAATTGCTCGACAGCGTCTGGGGCTTTTCCGCCGAGATCGACGAACGCACCGTCGATGTCCATATCGGCCGCCTGCGCAAGGCGCTGTCGCAGGACGAGCAGGAAGACCCGATCCGCACGGTGCGCGGCTCCGGCTATGCTTTCGACGAGACTTTCGGGCGGGGATAAGGCTTTACGGCCTTTCCGGCGCGACCTCGTCCCACCACGCCAGCAGCGCTTCGAGCGAAAAGGGCAGCGCATCGGCGAAATCGCCGGCGAAGCTGCGCCATTCCGCCTCGCGCCTGGCCGGAACGCCGATCAGGGTCGGGGTCTCGGCGCAGGCCGCCGCGCCGATTTCGGCCAAAAAGCCGCCGCTCTCCGCCTCGGCGCGGCCGAAGCGGCTGATCAGCAGCAAGTCCGGCGCGCCCGC
>NZ_CAIUXT010000228.1 GCF_903903185.1 uncultured Rhodoblastus sp. | reverse complement strand
TGACGACACGGACCATATTTGCGGCGGGATCGTACCAGTAGTCAGAGGTTTTTAACTGAGAAATCTGACTCAACTGCGTCAATGAAGACGCTGGAACCTGGTTTCCAGTCTTTGTGTCGATGCCGGGAAGGACGGCGTTATGATCGACCGCACGTAGCATTGCCAGTTCAGCGAGCGTATACATTCATCCAACTCCTTTATCGCGGTCGAGCTTTTTAGACGTATCACATTTAAAATAAATGACAAAAATGATACGCCCTTTAAGAAAATCGTACTGATCCATCTACGTCCGTCTATAGCCAGACATGCGCAGCCCAATTACAATCAGCGGGTTGTGATCGGTGGTAAGGCATTTTAAAATTTGGGTTCCTTGAAAAAGGATTTTCTGGAAAGCGATATATTTTACGATAAATCATCTGCGGGCAGATTGTGCGCGCCAGACGACACACTGAGGAAATGAACGTCAAAAAAAATGGCGTTTTGGGCCGGAGCCCGATAAGCGCGCCGCCTCTGGAGCCCCTGTTCCGATCCAATGGAACGGAAAAGGGGCTCAAGTTCTGGTTTTGAGGCGTTTTCTTCACGCGAACCGGCCTCCGCTCCGCTCGAAAAAGCTCCAGAAAGCCAAAGCCTTCGCGCAACCCATCGGCAGCGCGCGCCGGTCGGAAAATCTCGCCCGCAGCACAAAAAACTGGCGGATGTTTTGCCGCGGGCGCAAAGACGGTATAGGACTGCCGCGCTCCCCGCCGGGCCGGAAGGGGGCCGCGCCCCGGACCGCTATCGACGTGGACTGCAACTGCGAGAGGCAAGAATGAACCGCGTAAAACACCGTCCTCATCCACTGGGTCCCGTGCGCAAGGCGGCTCTCGCCGTTCGCAATCTTCTGATCGAGCTTCGGCTTTGGCGTTTGCGCAAAATTGTCGGAATGGATATCGGGCAAAACACCAAGATTTCGCTTCGGGCAGATCTGGACATGACCAATCCTCGCGGAGTTCATATCGGCGACGGCACTCTCATCGCCTTTCACGCGGTCGTTTTCGCCCACGACCTTTCCCGTCATTTCCACACGCACACCTATATCGGACGCAATTGCTTCATCGGCGCGCATTCAATTATCATGCCGGGCATAAAAGTGGGCGACCAATGCATCGTCGGCGCCGGCGCGGTCGTGACAAAGGACGTTCCCCCGGGAAGCATCGTCGGAGGCAATCCCGCCCGAATTCTGCGCTCGGGAATCCAGACCCGCGAATGGGGCATTCTCCTGGATGCGTATGAGGAAGCGCTTGCCGCCGCAGCCCGGGAACAGGACGATGGATGATCGCGCCGCTTGGGAAAGGTCGAACATTTGTCGGCATGAGATCGGCGAACCGCCCTTCGCGGCGCCCGGCAGCCGATACGGAGGCGGCCTCGCGGAAAAAATATTCCAATCGACTTCGTCGCCCGTGCATGCAATCTAACGACCGGCTATATCTCGGTCAGGCGGCGCAACGTCGCTTTAGAAACAAGCCGCTGTTATCAGGGCATAAAAGAGGCGTCGGGTTGGGCGTCGTATCTTGAGCAACGATCGACGGCAACGATCGACGACAATGCGTTTGCCGTCGCCGTTGCCCATCGAATGAAAGCGAGCAGATTAATGACGTCGAACAACGTCATCAAGAAAAGTCAATCGCTGATCGTCATTGCCGGGCTGGAAATCAGCTTGCCTTTCTTGCGCATGCTGATCATGACTCGGGCGCTCGATTTGCCCGAACTAGGTTTCGCGTCGGCTCTTGCTGCGACTTACGGGATGTTCGAACAGGTCACGGACATCGCCATGTATCGTTATGTCTATTCGCTCCCACGCGACGAATATGTCGAAGCGCTTGCCAGCGCGCAAGCGCTTTCGGTGCTGCGCGGCTTTGCGGTCGCCCTCTTTGCTTACGCCGTTTCGCCTCTGATCGCCGACGCTTTTTCCTTGCACGCGGAATGGCGCGATTTCGCCCTCCTCGCGGCGGTGATCCTCATCAGATCGTTTGAAAATCTCGAACCGAGGGTTGCTGAACGCGATTATCATTTCCGCCCCCAATTGATCTGCATTGTTGCGGCCAATGCGCTCTGTCTGGGCGCGCTGATTGCCGCGCTGGCCATCTGGCATAATCATCTGGCCTTGACGGCCTCGCTGGTGGGACAGGCGATCGGCGGCGTCGTGGCGAGCCACTTCGTCAGTCGTTTGCCCTATCGGCTGAATTTTTTCTCGCCGCATTTCTTCAAGGCATTCCGCTTCGGCTATCCGCTGATGTTCAATGGCGTGGGTCTGGCGATTTCGTCGCAGGGCGACCGCTTCCTGGTCGGTGCGATGCTCGGCTTGCCCGCGCTCGGCGTCTATTCGGTTGTCATGCTGGCCACCATCCTTCCAATCAACATGGTTTACCGGGTCATGGGCTCCTTGACCTCCGCCGCTCTTTTCAATGCCGGCGACCTCGCCGAAAACTGGACAAGAAAAGTGCGATTGGCCGCCCGGCTTTCGCCGCTGCTCGCGGCCGGCTATGCCGTCGGCGTGCTGACCCTCACCAATATTGTGCTGCCCATCGTCTTCGGTCCAAAATTCCAGATTTCAATTCTGGGGCTTTCGCTGCTCGCCTTCAGCGCATATTTTCGCATCGCGCGCGGCGAACCCTTCGGTTCCTTGCTCCTGATGAGCCAGCGAACCAAGAGACTGGCGATCGGCAATCTCTCCAACATCTTTGCCTTGGTGTTGAGCGCCATTCTCCTATATTATGCGCGATATGTTGAATCCGCTCTCGCGGGCCGCGCTCTCGGCGAAGTAGTGAGCTTCGGCGTCACCTTATTCCTCACCCGCAATTTGATGCGCGGGGCGGAAAAAGATCTGCAATTTTCGGTTTTGTTGGGTTTTCTGGTCATCTCATCAGCAAGTCTCCTGACTTTTGTGACGACCGTCGGTCTGAATGGGCAGCCGACCATGGAGGCGCTTGCCGACTACGCCATCGTTTTTGCCTGCTGGGCGGCGCTCGCGGCGCGCCCTTTTTTCAACGTCATGGCGCCGCGTGGGCAAAGCGCGACGCCAAACTCCGAAGACGGGTCATCGGATCGAAAAGCAGGCTCCCTCTCCGCGACGGCCGGCAAAAATATTTCGCCGCCGACGAGCGACAGTGCAGATTCGAAGCAAATAGGGTGACAAGCAAAGGTCGGCGCCGCATAGGAGGCGTGCGACCGATAAAAGGCTTCGCCAGATTCGGCAACGAGGACCTTTATGGATTTCAATTCACTTGGACTGCGCATTCGGGACCGTCTTCAGCCGTCCAACGTTTCGGCAACCATCAAAAGCGCCATCGCTGCGCTCAAGATCCTGTTGTTCCGCGCATGGACCCGCTGGAACAAGCCGGCTTTCAAATTCGGCGTGCTTCGCACGATCGGTTGGGCGTTGTTTGCAACCTTGTATGGACTCATCGTTGGCGCCGCATCGGTGCTGCTGCCGCCAATGGCTCCGATTGGCCTCGTCGCCTTGAGCGCCCCGGTCCTGTTCTGGGCGCTGCCAGATTTGCCGACGATTCCCGCCGCAAGCTTGAGGCGGGCTTTTTTCCTTACGGTCGCGGTCGAAATCACCATTCCAACCTATTATATGGTGCAGATCTCAGGAATTCCCTGGATATCCATTCGCCGAGTGATGGTTCTAATTCTGGTTCTTTTGACTCTTTATTCCATTTCCGTCTCCCGAGACGAACGCCGATCCCTTTCCAAGGTGCTTTCGGATCAATATTGGCTGAGCTTCTGTATCATCGGCTATTTGTTCATGGCCTTCGTCTCGATCTTTTTTTCAAAGGAACCGACGCAGTCCATTGGCCAGTTTTTCGAATATTTCCTGAACTGGTACCTGCCGTTTTTTGCTTGTCTGATCGTTATTCGTTCTGAAAAGGATGTGATCCTTCTCTACAAAATCGTTGCAATTCTCTCCCTGTTCGTCGCCGCGCTGGGGATTGTCGACTTCATCACCCATCACAATTGGGCGGTGGAAGTCATCCCCAGAAGCCTGCTGAACAAGATGATGCGGGATAATCCTTCCGTCGCCGGCGTCGTGAACTCCAATCCCTTTCGCAACGGCCAATATCGCGCTTCGTCGATTTATAACGTCCCTCTGTGCTATGGCGAATTCGCCGCCATGGTCGCGCCGATCGGCTTGTATTTTATTTTGCACACCCGCAATATGAGAGATCGACTTCTCGGCGTTGCCGTTCTGGTCGGCGCGATGCTCAGCCTTTTCGTCAGTGGGGCGCGAGGCGGCAACGTCGCCTTTCTGATCTCGGTGCCGCTACTTCTGGGCCTGTGGGTCGTTCGCTATTCGGCGCTGAATCCCCGCAGCGTGGTTGGTCCGCTGTTCGCTACCGCTTCTGCCATGTGCATTGCAGCGCTTTTCGCCCTCATTCTGACGTGGCGACGACTTCACAATATCGTTCTCGGCGGCGGCGACACCGCATCGAGCGATGATTCCCGCAATATACAGTGGCAATTGGGTTGGCCTCATATTCTCTCCAACCCCATTACCGGCCACGGCATCGGACGAGCGGCCGAAACCGTCAATTATCACACCCCAGCTGGCGCTATGAGCATCGACTCCTATGTGCTCAGCGTTGTCGTCGAAACCGGAGTGCCGGGGCTGTTGTTATATTTCGGCATGATATTTGTGGCGGCCGCAATGTTGATCCGAATTTATCTCAGGGACAAGGATCCCGCGGCAGAAATCAGCGCGCCGGTCGCCTGTTCGCTGATCGCCTATGGCGTATATCGCCTGGTTCTGTCCCAGCGCGAAAATCAAACGCTGTTCTTTATATTGTTGGGAATCACTTTCGTCATAGCCGAGTCGTCGGCCAAAAGAATGGCCAAGAAAGCCAAAGTCAGCGCCTCGATCAACAGCGGCGCTCCACGGATCCAGATGGCCTCCGAACCGCATCGGCAGCCGACCAGTCGACTTCCGTTTTGAAACCGCTGTCAAAGTTTTAGTTTCTAAGCAATCTCAATGGGCTAGAGCGCCTGTTGCCGCCAATCGGAACCGCCAGGCGCGCCTGGCTTCGAACCCCGAGGCCTGTCCGACAACCGTCATGGCCAAATCGCCGGCCGGATTCAGTAAAGCGCACCCGAAACCTTCACAGGATTTACCGATCTGCTTACTTATTGATCCGCACCAAGGCGCTCGAACTTTTCGTTGCTCCAATTGTAGTAAATGACATCGGCCGAGTCCGGAACGCCCTGAAAATAGAACTCATGTCCGTCGAGCGTATATCCGGGCACGATGCTGAACTTCTGGGTTTTCTGGGATCCGAAAGAGTAAGTCCCGACGCCCTCCCGCTGGACGACATCGACCGTTCCGGACGCGAATTCGGGGTTCGTCACCGCATTGAAAACCAGTTGCGCGCATTCCGGAAGGGTGACGTGCAGACCTTGCGGCGTGTTGACCGGGACGCCTGAAAACCCGGCGGATTTCGTGCAGGCGTCGAACTGATTCACATAGATCAGTTCATGCGGGGAATTCAGCAATCGCGCGAGGTAATCCGGGGAAGAAAATCCGCGCGCGGCATTCACAACATAGACCTTGTGGCGGGGGCCGCCAATGCCGGTCAGGGCCTTGTCCAGGGACGCGTGAAGTTTCTGAGCGATGCTGGCTTGCACGCGCAAGGCGTTCACCTGGTATATCCCTGAGGTAACGTACAACAGCGTCAAAGCAATCAGCGACGCAAAAGAAAGCCGCCCGGCGAGGCTCTGACGATCGAGATAGGCTGCAGCAATCAGCGTCATGATCAAAAACAAGGCGAAACAGCCACCGTAACGCCCGTATAAATTATTCACCAACAGATAGGCCAAGGAGCCGCCAAGCCAGATCAGCATCGCCAGCAGCCATTTGTCGACCGGCGCCGGCTCGCTTTTTCGATCAAAGACAAAGCTTTGGAGCAATCGAGGCAGATATTTCGCATAGATGACGACGATCGCGACCCACACAAGGGCGTTGACGCCTGCCGCGGCAAGATCGAGGATGAATTTGACATCCCCCAGCATCCCGGGGTGAAGCGCCAAATTCTTCAGCGTTACAAACGCGGGACTTAACCCGACGGGCCAATAGCCGATCGCATGGGCGACGGATTCAGACCCGATGCGTGCGTAGGTTCCGCCGGAAAACTGCCCCAGATAATATTGCCTGCCGCCCGCCCAAATGGCCGCCGGCAGCAGCATCAAGGTGGCAAGGCCCCAGCTAGTCGGGGAAAACCGGCGGAAGATCAGAATTGTGGCGGCTGCGGCCACGGGCGCGAAAGCCGCCGTTTCCTTGGTGGCGAGCGCCAGCGCGAGAGCCAGGAAGGCGAGCGCGTATTGCTCGTACAGGACGGCGCGAAAAGCGACGATGACGATCAGGGCAGTCGCGACATCGAAGATAAAGGGGAAATTCCACAGTCCCATGCTGATCACGGGGGGAGACAGCGGCCAAAGGATCGCGGCAAACAACAGGATCGGTCCGCTCACGCCCACGTCCTTCAGACATCTGAACAGAACGACGGCCGCGAGCAAGATGAAGATATAATATGGAATAATATAATAACCGAATCTGTCGCCAAAAATCTGATACAATACCCAGGCCAGCGCGCTGGTTGCGGGCCGGATGAAGTTGGTGTAAGGCGCAAACCACTCGGGATAAACGGCAAAATACTTCGAGTATCCGCTGGAGAGCCAATGATAGGGATCTATTTTCAACGATCCGCCAAAAAACCCTGGCTCATCTTCTGCCGGTACGAAGTGTGCGTAGACCTCCGGATAAAAAGTGACAAAAAACGCCAGCAGAATCGCGCCGACAAGAAGGTAGTAGCCAAGGGCGATCACCCTTGGATTTGCAGGGGATTGTTTGGTTTCCAGATCGAACGGCAAGGACATTGGGCATCTCTTCAGTTTTAGACATTTTCAAAGCGACCAAGCGGCCGATCCTTTATCATCGCGAAAGCCGACGCGGGTTCCGGTCGACGATCGGACAAGCCTCCGCGCGCGAAAAGCTTTTTGGGGGATCGGACATTGACGTTCCTTCAAAGACCGAGCCGTTGGGAAAGACGCGAGGAAATGCGGCCCGATGGATCGAGCGCCCGCCGGACCTGGCGAAAACGCTCAAGCGCAGGATAGCCAGCTTCGAAAGTCGCGCGAGATTGGCGCGAATCCTTGGCCAGGTAAAGGCGTCCGCCCGCTTTGACGACGATTTTGTCAAGCGCGTCCAGGAAGGGAAACAAACCGGGCTTGACTGCAAAGTCCAGCGCCAGCGTATAGCCTTCGAGCGGGAAGGACAGCAGCCCCTGCGCCGGCCCGAGCTTTTTCAACACGGCGAGGAATGAGGCGTCGCCACGGCGGGTAATCAGATCGAGCATATCGGACAGTGCCGACGCGGCGGTCTTGTCCGGGATGACGCACTGATGTTGAACGAAGCCGCGACGGCCATAAATGCGATTCCATTCGCCGATGCCGTCCAGCGGAAAGAAATAGGGGTCTGCTCCGACGACGATCCGCGATCCCGCCTTGCGCGCCCCCATGCGGAAATAGGCTTCGTTGAACGCCGCGACGCTGATCGGGTTAAGCACGAAATTGGGCAAAGTGAACGGTATCGAGAGCCGCGGGTGACCGATTTCGGGGAACAGCCGGTTCGCGGCCTTGTTGTCGAGTTCTCCGCGTTTTGCATGTTCGCCCAGATAAATCAGAGATCGCCCGAGTTTGGCGCCGCGCGCGAGGCCATCGATCCAGGCGACCGAATAGGTGGCCGCGCTGTTCGCCTCGAACACGGCCATGGTGGCGGCCAGATCGCTCCCGACGATCGTCTTCTGGCGGATCCAGCCGGTCTCGACGCGCTGAAAGCACAGCGTCGCCTCGAGAATTATGCCGGTCAATCCCATGCCGCCGATGGTCGCCCAGAAAACGTCGGAATTTTCCTCGCGGGAAGCGCGAAGCACGCCACCATCGACGGTGGCCAATAAAAGACTTTCGACATGATCGCCAAACCCGCCGGCGCGGTGATGGTTCTTGCCGTGAATATCGGCGGCTATCGCGGCGCCAATGGTGACGAACCGCGTTCCGGGAACCACCTTCGGAAAGAAGCCCTGGGGCAGAAACGTTCTGATGAGATCGGCGAGCAGGACGCCAGCGTCGGCGACAATCCTGCCGGTCGCCGGATCGAAACTGCGCACCCGATCGAGCGCCCGCGTTGAAATCGTCCTGACCGTCCCGATCGCGGCGTCGCCGTAAGAACGTCCGGCGCCGCGCGCGACAAAATCCGTGCTGGCTTTGGCAAGCGCCGGAACCTCGTCCGACGAGGACGGCGCGCACACTTCGCTTTCGTAAACCGGATAGCGGCCCCAGCCGTGAACGAGCGTCATGCAAGTCGCTCTTGCATCATGATTTCAGGCCGGATCGCGGGAGAAGCAGCCTTCTCGCGCATTCCAGAGCCAAAAAATTTGCCCTCGATCGCGTTGCAAACAAAACCGGCGCCGGGTCCCATCGCGAAGGACGCCGTCAAGGGCTGGTCAGGAAGGAACCGCAACGCCATTTCCCGAAATGCGAGAGCGACGAGCCCCGCGCCCGCCGCAAAAAGCACGTAGCACAAAAAGCGGACATGATCAGCTAAATAGCTGTCATAGCTCTTACAGGTGTCCTCCACCACGCCCCAACCCCTGATCAAAAAGACAAAAGCATTATAAGACCGATAAGACCAAATGTCGCCAAACTATTCCAATCCTTTAGTGCAAATATTATCGGGTCATGGTGCATGAGACGTCGATGCGCCATCATCAGCGCACGGCCGATCCAATACATCAGCAGGGGACAGACGAGCCACAGGCCCTGAGGGTGACGATAGGTTTGTCTCACCGTATCCGACGAGACAAAAAGCGCAAAGACCGTGACCGCATTGAAGCCTGCGGCGGCCGCAAGCATGGCCACAATATCGAGATCGCCCTTTCGATAGTTCCTGTTGCTAAGTTCGGGCAGTCCGGCGTCGATACGCGTCGCGAGCTCGATATAACGTTTGATAAGGGCAAGAGACGTGAATATGAACATGGAAAAGGCAAGCAGCCATTCGGAAATCTCCACCGATATCGCCTCGGCGCCCCCGATGACCCGGATTGTGTAGAGCAACGCCAAAACGATGATGTCGATCATCATCTTGCGCTTCAAGAAAAAACTATAAGCGGTGGTGAAGATCAAATAGGCGGCCAGAACAACGAAAAAACTCGTCCCTATGACAAGGCCCGCGGCCAGCGCGCAGAAGGCGAGCAACAAAGCAACCATGATGGCCGGAAAGATAGGCACGGTCCCCGCGGCCAGCGGTCGCCATTTTTTGCTCGGATGCTTGCGATCGGCTTCGATATCAACCAGGTCATTGATAATATAGACGGAAGAAGCGGCCGCGGAAAACGCGATAAACGCGGCCACGCTGAACAATATCGACCAGAAATTGAACAGGTGAGCCGTCAGCAGCGGAACAAAAACGAGCGCGTTCTTGGCCCATTGATGCGGACGCAGCAGTTTCATCCAGGCGGCCATGCCGCCGGTTCGTCTGTCCATCACCAAGGCGTCGCCGTCGATGACGGATAATTTTCGACGAACAGAGGCCGACGACGTTATCGCAATGCAATTCCTGGCGGCGGACCAGACGGGCAAATCCGCGCTGTCGTTGCCGATGTAATCGAAGCCTTTGACCCCGAAAGCGCGCACCAGCAGATCCGTCTTGGACTTGGAGGTTAGATTGGCGATTGCGGTCGATCCGTACCAGCCGTCGAATAATCCAAGGTGCTCCGCGACCGCCCGCACATAGCGTTCATTGCTGGCCGAAGCCAAAAAGACCGGGCGATCCTCGGCGCGCGCCTGCTCGATCAGTTCGATAACCCGCGCATCGTAGGGCAAATGCGCGGCGTCGATTTCGATGGCGTTCGCAATTTCCGCTTTTAACCGCGCCTTGCCGCCGCTTCTCAGAGCAGAGAAAAGCAAGAAAGCCTGGGAGAGATCGGCTCCCAAATGCGCAAAACCACTCTCAACCAATAGATCGGACTTAATCAAAGTTCCGTCAAGGTCTACCACCAAGGGAACCTTGTCGTCCACGGCTGAAGCCGATATTGATGCTAAACTAGCCATTGGTCCTCGAAATTGACGTTAAGAAGCTTCGCCATAACACTTGCATAGGAGGCAATCAATTTCAAGTGGGGCGATCCGCAACCGGGGGCAAACAGGTCAAGAAGTTGATAACTTTGGCGTGAAAAGCTGAATCGGTCGACATCCACCGATGGAGGGAGGGGATTTGACGAACATCGACAACGAGACACTTCGAGCTTTGGCTGAAAAGACAAATATCTATTTTACTTCAGGTGGTTAGAAGATTATGGACGGGCCTGGGAATTCCCTGTTCACCGGACGAAATTTTATTGTTGCGCCTTCTCGCCGCACCGGCGGGTGCGGAAACCAGGTCGATGGCGCAACTTTCCTCGCCCCGGTAATTTTGCGTCGGGACGCTGCGTGTCAGCCGGATGGCCGGCGCGGCAGGGATCCAACCGCCGACCGCAGCGGGGAAAGCCCCGCCTGGCTGTGGTGAGAGGTCTTGTAATCGGGCGCGTCGCGAACCGCCATGGCGCCATCCGTTCATTCGGGAACGATGGGTGTGCTCTCGTTTTCGCTCCAGATAAACGCCATCACGTCGAGCACATGGTGGTTCCGGCTGGCGGCCTCCTTCGGCAGTCCGGTGAATTCGAAGGCGATATCGTCGAAATCCGAGATTTCCCTCTCGTCAGAAAATCGACGCTCTCCAGATCGAGTTTGATGAGGACGATGCGTCTTCCCCGACGATCCGGTCGAAGCCGCCGCGGAAACGTCCATCCGCTTCCGAACCGTTTGACAACGAGAACCCGAAGGCCACGACCTGCCCCGCAGAAGATGCAGCGTCCCCGCCAAAAATCGCCGTCTGCGGCTTAGCGCGGACCGGCTCTGAATTTCCGCCACCTTGACGGACGCGATCGCCTGAGGCTATTTGAGCATATCATCTTTTTGAGTCTGGCTTGAGGGCTGCGTGTCGGGCTGGCGGCAATGGCGAGCGAGGCGAAACGCGTTCATTGGGCCGGCTTTTCATCCATCCCGGCGGGCGCGTCGGCCGAATGGATGGAAATTCAATTTTGTTTTGCGAGATGGCGCGCGCCAGACGTCGTGTCGAAGAGACCAAACGTCGAATTAATATATTTTTGACAAGTTCAGCAATATACGCGTTGGGTCAATTCTGCTGAAGTTTCTTAAAAAAATACATGTAGAAATGGCGATATGCAAAAAAATTACGGCCGCCACTTAGATAATAAAGATCGCATGAATGCAATAAATCTGCTTGATTTTGTTTCCGAAACCGGCAGTACGCCCGCGATCGACTCTAAATTCGCTCGAATAAACAATCCGCACTCAACGTGCATCTCGACTCGTCAACTTGGTTGTTCGACGCCCCAAAAGGCGAGGCGCTTAGGCGCCAAACCCTGGTCCTGGCCGAAATTGTTCCACCCGCCCCGCAGCGTTTTCAACCTCCATTCAGGCGACGCAAATTGACCGACGTCGTGTCAGATTTTTCAACGCATATGGCGCAGGCGAAGGCCGCGCGCCAACAAGGCGATCGTGTCGCTGCGCTGGAGCATTTCCGGGCGGCAGCGGCGTTCGACCCGCAAAATGTCTCCGCGCGGCTGGAAATCGGGATCGAGCTGCGCGAACTTGGCCGCCTCGATGAGGCGGCCACGACCTACCGCGACATGGTCGCCAATAATCCCAGGTTGATGCTCGGCTGGCGCGGGCTGGCGCTCGTCGCCCGACAGCGGGGCGATCGGGCCCAGGCGGTCGAACACTGGAAACGCGCTCTGGAAGTCGATCCGGCCGATCTCTGGTTGCAAAACGATCTCGCCAACGATCTGCGCGACTCCGGACGGCATGACGAGGCGGAGCCGATCTTTCTCAAACTTTCGGAACAATATCCCGATTTTGTCGGCGGCTGGCGCGGGCTGGCCTTTATCGCCCGCCAGAGGAGTGATCGCGCCCAGGCCATCGACCATTTCACGCGCGCTGTCGCGCTCGATCCGGCCAATCG
>NZ_CAIUXT010000227.1 GCF_903903185.1 uncultured Rhodoblastus sp. | reverse complement strand
GACCGCGTCGGAACCACACGCCGGCATTCAAGGCGAAGGTGGCTCTGGCCGCCCTGAAGGGCGAAAAGACGCTGACCGAATTGGCGCAACAGTTCGATATTCACGCCAACCAGATCACGCAATGGAAGGCTCAGCTGCTTGAAGGCGCGGCCGGGGTCTTCGGGCACGGCGGGAGCGAAGCCTCCGCGCCGGTCGTCGATTTAAAGGCGCTGCATGCCAAGATCGGAGAGTTGGCGCTGGAGAACGATTTTTTGGAAGGGGCGCTCGCCAAAGCGGGTTTGCTGAGCGCAAAACGATGATCGACAGGGATCACGATCTTTCCCTCGTCCGGCAGGCGAAGGTTTTGAACATCAGCCGGAGCAGCGTTTACTACAGCCCCCGGCCCGTTTCGCCCGAGGACCTCGCGATCATGCGGCGGATCGACGAACTGCATCTGGAATATCCGTTCGCCGGAAGCCGGATGCTGCGCGACTTTCTGAATCGCGTAGGCGTTCCGATCGGGCGCCGCCATGTGGCGACGCTGATGAAGCGCATGGGCATTGAGGCGATCTATCGCAAGCCGAACACGTCGAAGCCGGCGCCGGGCCACAAGATTTATCCGTATCTGTTACGCGGCGTGACAGTCGAGAAGCCGAACCAGGTCTGGGCCACCGACATCACGTATATTCCGATGGCGCGGGGCTTTGTCTATCTCGTCGCCATTGTCGACTGGTTCACGCGGCGCGTGTTGTCGCATCGGGTGTCGATCACGATGGAGGCTGGTTTTTGCGTCGAGGCGCTGGAGGAAGCTCTGGCGAAACATGGCAAGCCGGAGATTTTCAACACGGACCAGGGCAGCCAGTTCACCAGCGAGGAGTTCACGCATGTGCTGATCGACCACAAGATCGCCATCAGCATGGACGGAAAGGGGGCTTGGCGCGACAACGTGTTTGTCGAAAGGCTTTGGAAATCGGTGAAGTACGAGGAGGTTTATCTGCGCGCTTACGACAGCGTCGGCGACGCGCGAGCGTCGCTTGGCCGATACCTCCATTTTTATAACAGCCTGCGTCCGCATTCGAGCCTTGACCGGCGGACGCCGGACGAGGCTTACTTCAACCATCCAGCCATCGCGATGGCCGCATGAATTTTTCGCCGCCGGGCATTTGTCGCAATTCCGGTTGGGCTACGCCCGCCCTCCATCGCGACAAATGCCCGGCAATCCGCTAACAACCAAACCCGGCAGAACGACACTTATCTTTCGCGGGAAACTGTTCAGACAACCGGGACCACCTCATGACTAAGGCCGATGGCTTTGAAATGCTGCGGGGCCACGTTGAGCTTGATGAGGCTTATGTCGGCGGTCATCGCTCTGGCAAGCGCGGTCGCGGCGCCGAAGGCAAGACGATTGTCATGGGTCTTAAGGAGCGCGGCGGAAACCTGACGACGCGGGTTATCCCGAACGTCAAGAAAGATACGCTTAGCGTCGTTCTCGAAAATGTCGAAAAGGGCGCCGTCGTCTCGACCGACGAGCTTTACAGCTACAATTTACTGGACGGCGACGGCTACAAGCATGGCGCGTTCAAGCATGGCGCGAAGGAGTGGATCTATTACGACTATCGGCACGACGCGACGCACCATACCAACAACGTCGAATCGTTTTGGAAGCTGTTTAAAAAGTCGGTCGCATCAACGCATATCCATATCAGCGCTACTCACATGGATCGGTATCTTGGCGAGTTTTCGTTTCGGTCGAACCATCGCCAGATGCGGAACGCGATGTTTGATTTTCTGATTGCGGCGCTTTAACCAGCGCCGCCGTCAAGTCGTCGAACGCGGCGCGGTCGATAGGCCCGATGCCACGCGCTTCCTCTTGAGAAACAAAATCATCTAGCGCGCCAGAAGCTTGAGCTGCCGCTAACGATAAGTAGCCGAGAGTCTTGACGGATTCTCGCAAAAATGCATACTCCTATAACATTAGAGGGCAACATGATAACTCATGCAGCCCCCTAAAGCGAGCAGCCAACCTAGCGGCTCAAACTGCTGTTATTAAGCTGATCGCGCGCCACATGACCAGTTCCTTTCTACCGTAGCCACGGTGGTTTGGGTTGGGTTGGCACCACAGGGAACGCCGCGCCAGCAAGCAAATCCCTGCGGAGTGGTGCGGAGACGGTGGGCTTCGAACCCACACTCTCCCGATTAGCAATCGGGTGCTGTGCGACCTTGGACTTTTGAAGGGCCCCTTGGTCATCCAGTTCAGCTTCGTCTCCAACTTTTAGAGGGGCCTCGACTTCGGTCGGGGCCCTCTCAATTTCGGGCTCAACATCCTCCGGTTCAGCGTCGTCGCCCGCGCCGTCAAGCCATAGTTTTTCTTCCTTGTGGATTAGTCTGTCACGCCGTAGCCTGGATAGCGTCCCAAGCACGGTATTGTGATCCGTGTTTCTGCCGCTCTGGACAACGGCTGACGTTACGTCTCCGGCAGTGATTCCGTTTGACGCCTTGATGATTGAGTGGACAAGGTCCCTCAAAGACACAGAGCCAGTTGGCGTTGGTACTGAATCCGGCCGGCCCTCCAATGTTGCAATTGCATCATCAAACGAGCGCAAGGCTGCGCGTGCGTCACGTAGCATCAACACCAACCGATCAACTTCGGCGGCGGATTTTTCGCGTTCGGCCTTGAGGACAACAATGGCAGGATTCGTCATGCAGGCGAGACTAAAGGCGGAACACTCAGCCGTCAAGACGTGTTTGATTTTTTTTATCAACCAAGCCGCGTGTTGTGCGTGTAAAAAGACATAAACATATCTTTATGTTAGGTGACTTGTGTCAAGGGGATAATCCCCTTTTGTTTTGCAATGTCATGAACGGATGCACGAGTCCCCTTTGCGGGATCAGCAATGCCGAGGCATAATGACGAACATCGAACACATTCTGTGGCGACCGCCGGTCGACACATCTTCCGCGAATCCGGCAGCATCGAAATTTCGCGACACGCCACCGAAGTGGAAATTTGACTATGTCTCTTTTCGTGATCGTCGCCCTCGGCGTTTTCGTCGGACTTCTTCTGTTTATCACTTGCGCCGCGCCAGTGATGGGCGCCGTCGACGCCGTGTTTGTGCGGCCGGTTCGCGCCGCTGTCAGTGCAGCCGTGAGATCAGGTGGCAGGTCAGTGAACGTCAGTGTTTTTGCTTTGGCGTCGTAAAGGATTTTGCCGCCGCTCAGGGCTTCGCGTTCGAATTCAACCGACCATAACTTGGTGCGCGCTCGGAATTTTACGAGTGCTCCGAGAGATCTGCGGTCGGGGACGAAGTCGTCATTTAACTTCAAATCCGAATCCGTAAGGACTTCCACCAATTTATCTGGTAATTTTGGCATAAGTTCGTTGGCGAGTGCCTCGAATTCAATCGGTTCTTTGTTACTCGCGGCTTTTTCGCAGATTGATTTTTCTTTCGCCAAGAATTCGTCTTTGACGACTCCCGTCATCTTTTGGTTGTCGGCGAATGCTTTCAACGCCTTGACAAGGTCGGTGGTGTCTTTCTTGTCTTGAACCGTGGAGTCACATCCGAGAAATAATCTGAATTATTCGGATACGTCGCCCTTGCCTTTCAGAAAGCCGATATAACGTTCTTCGCCGGCAAGCCAGCCGGTAAGGTTAATGCGTCCGGCAAACCGAAAGCCATCCACATCAAGGTGTTTATGTCGCTGCCGGCATGACGCCGAGAACGGCGAGTTCCAGACTGAGGCTGATCGGGTCTTTCCCGGTTTGGGTGGCCAACTCATAGAGGGAGACGTATTTCTCCTTGAATTGCTGGATCTGGATTTTAGGGATTGCCATCATCGGGCAGCGGTTTTTGGGGTTTCGAACTTCCTCCAGAGACAAAACGCCTTGGCGGATCAGTTCGAGAGTGCCGCGGGTTGACGTTCCCAGAAGATAAAATGCCCTGGATTTCGGGACGGCGTCGGGCTCTGGATCGGCGAGAACGCGCTTTACCTCGTCGAGGTTGACGAGGACGGAGGAAAACCCGACGGCGCCGGCGAGGCGGCCGCGCCAGGTGAGGCGGTCTTCCAGTATCGCTGCGACGACTTCGGCGGCGCTGCGGTTGGCGCGCCGCGATGCTTCGGCGATCTCGGACGGTCGTTTTAACGAAGCATGAGCTTTGCAAAAGAATCTTTAGAATTATGGCGACTGCGACGATGGCGTCGATGAAATTCGCCGTGAACGAATGCTTATGCCGGCGGCCGTTCCCTTTCACCCCATCCCCGAGAAAGACGTTTTGTGACGTCGGTGCGGGCGAGCACTCGTTCGCAAAGTTCCCATCGCTGGTCGTCAGCTGTTACATCTTCTTCGTAACGTAAGTCGAAGGCATTGGCTTGCTTCTTCTTCGTCGTAAAGTCGCGAAGCTTTTCGTCGAGGTTTTCAATATCATCGATCCAGTCGGCATCGATTACGTCTGGCAAGGTTCCGAAAATGCTGTAGCGGTCCTGCATGCGGGACGAGAGCTTCTCATAGACCTTTTCGTCGATCGTGCCGTGATAGACGAAATTGGCCATATCGACCTTTTCACGTCGTTGGCCGAACCTCTTTATGCGGCCGATACGCTGTTCCAAGCGCGATGGATTCCAGGGAAGATCGACGTCGATGAGAGTTCCAAGTGTTTGGAGGTTCAGGCCTTCGCAGGCCGCGTCGGTGGCGACGACCAGCCTAATGCGGTGCTCTTTGACCGCCTTTTTTATTTCCTCACGAAGGACGCTTTTCCATTCACCGTTAATGAGCAGGCCTGATTTTCCGGCGCCGGCATAGACGGCGACCGTCTCGCCGGGTAGGCGTTGGGTCAGGCGTTCGCCAATCCATTTGACCGTGTCGTAGTACTGGCTGAAGATGATGCAGCCCATCTCCAGCCAGCGGCGTTCGACCAGATAGAACAGGACAGCGTCCAGCTTTGGGTCAGTCGGGTTTTTTCCAAGTTCGTCAATGATCGTTTGGAGGTGGAGCCGCTCCTCGTCGACTATTTCCAGTTTGTCGTCGCCGAGGTCCAGTTGGAATTCCTCGTCTTCGATCGGGCGTCCTTCCAGCAGTTTTCGCGCTGTTGAAAGCCCGGAAGCGACGCTGGAACAGATCCGTTGCCGCAGCATCCCTTTCAGGAATCCGGCGGCTTTTTGGCGTTTGCCGAACGCCTTGGTGAATTTTTCGGCGGCCTCATAGGCGTTGTCGAACTCGACGGTGGTCCGCAGCCCAAGCCCGTCGAACATGGCGGGCGCCGTTCCAAGCATCGGATGGATGTCGACCGGTATCCTTGGAAGCAATCCGGCAGCTTCCAATTTCGCGCGCCGGCGCAGCACGACGTGGCGGACGATGGGGTTATTTCTTTGGAAGAATGCCAAGCCGTTGGAGCGCGTCAGGACATCGTCTTCGAACTGCGGCCGAACGAAATCGTCATCGTCGGGTATTTGGCTGTAGGGTATGTCGGTGACGAACTTGGCGTCCGGCAAGCCGATGGCGTTTCGCACATAACCGAAGATCACGTCGGCTTCTTTGGCCGGCGGTATAGGATTCTGGAACCATTCCCAAGCGTCGCGCTCGGTTTTTGGTTCTACCTCGCCGGTGATCATAGGCACAGCTTTGACGTGATTGCGCCAGGGGCTCCATGCGTTGCCGAGCACGAAATCTATGCCTTGGCTCAGGACCTTCAACAGGTCCCACAGATCGGCGACATCCGTTTGGATGGGGGTCGCGGTGCCGAGGAGGACGTGCTCTGCGCGGCCGGCCGCCTCCATCATGAATTCCAAAAGATTGTTGGCCTTGCGCTCGTCTGCCGACTTCGTTTTGGTGCCTCGGGCGCGGTGCGCCTCATCGAGCATAACGAGGCCGAATTTCTTCGCCATCAGGAGTTTACGCTCCTCTGTCATGTGGACGATCAGGCCGGTTGAAACGATGGCGATCTGGCGCGGGCATTTCAGGATACCTTCGGCGCCGACAGATGGAAGAGGCAGCTCATCCGGATCGAGTTGCCATGCCTTTTGGCTGGATAGCCAAACTGCCGAGGGCATGTTGAGTTTGTCCTTCAACTCCATCTGCCACTGGGTCGTCAGCGTGGCCGGGCAAAGGATCAGGACGGGTCCGTCGCCGAGCAGGGACGAGACCAGTGCGCTGCCGGCGAGCGATAGCGTCTTGCCGACGCCGACCTCGTCCGCCAGCAGCAGACGTACCTTTCCGTAGACGGCGCGATGATGGAGAAACAGGCCGACGAAGGCCCGCTGCCACGACATCAGTTGCTCTCCGCCGCGGTAGAGGTTGCTTTCCACCAGGGCGGCCGGCGCCACATCCTGCGCCTCCAGTTCCTCCAACTGGACCTCGACCCGCCTTGCGCTACGGCCGATCTCTTCGATGATGGCGTCGGGAAGGGGCTTGCCGATCGCCCAGAGATGCTCGAACTCGTCCTCGACCCACGCGACGCCGTCGGCCGAGGAGTCCTCCCACACCAGTTCGTAGTTCTGGCTCCAGCCTTCGCGGGTCTCGTTCAGGCTGCCCATAAAGGACGTCGCCGATCCGTCAGGTTGACGAATGACGCCGGCCTTGCCGTGAAGAAAGGGCGCGTCGGCGCGGGACACGACACGTATTTCGACATTTCCCTTCTTCAAAATCTCATACAGCCGCCTGTAGCGCGGGCGCCGGAGGAAGCTTTCGACGGAATCATCGACCTCGTTCCAGCGTTCCTTGAGAAGCTGCTCGCGGGCCTGCTTGGCGGCGTTGATGTCCTGTGGATCGAGATCGGCGTTGCAGACGACTCGCACCTTGCCGATGGATTCGATCTCTTCATTAACAAGGTCGAAGATCGAGGACCGGAAATAGCCGGCGATGCGGAGATATTCCGACGCGCCTTTGAGCCTATCCTTTAGATATACGTGGGACAGGCGCCCATGGCGCGAAGAGAAGCGATTCAGCATTCCGCCGCCAACGAGTTCGGTTAAGCTGCCATCGCCGGTCTTAACGTCCATGCCGTCATCCAAATCGTTCGTTGCGAATCAATCCATGGAGGATACCGGCAGCACGGGATTCCTGCTCGTCGATTTTGGTTCGTTTTTTTGAGATGTATTCGGCAAGCGATGCTAGGTCTTCACGGGCGTTGAAATAATCGGGAACCAAGTCGCGCAGGTGGGACAACACCTCGTCGCCGTCGATGTCGTTCTGGATTTCGTAAATAGCGAAGAGGAGGGCGCGGGATTTCGATCCGCCGAACTCGCCGCCTTCGAAACCAGATTTCTTGAACTCCTTGGCGGACTTCAGTCTGGCCTTGTTGGGTTCTAGCGAACCCATCAGGTCGTCGTATTTCGGCACACGGAAGGCGCGGGAGAAGTTCTGGTAGTTGTCGAGCTTATTGGCCCCGGTCTCCTCGACATCCATCATCTTGAAGAAGAAGCGTTCGGAGCCGGTGAGGTTCTCCCAAACCTTCGGAGACATGCGTTCCGGAACCATGTGCTCGTTGGCGATCTGCACCGCCAACTCGATGACGTCGGCGACTAGACCGCGCTCGCCCTTCGTGCGCGGGCGCAATGCCTCCTTTGTCATGTCCACGCCGTCGATGGTTGTGTATTTCGTCAACACGCGCAGGGCGGCGGCGTATCCGGCCATCTGGAGGTCGGCATCCTCGAACAGGTTCTCGATGCGCCCATGGCCTTTCAGCGACTGATTCAGGCCTGACATCGTGTCGATCTGATGTTAGCGGCACGGCGACCCCACCTACCAATTTTTTGAACGTTCGCTAGCATTCTGGTCGGGCCATGGATGGAGCGGGTGTCGCTGTGAAGAATGATAGTCCTAATGATACTCATCAAGACAATCGCAATGACAACGGGAG
>NZ_CAIUXT010000226.1 GCF_903903185.1 uncultured Rhodoblastus sp. | reverse complement strand
GACCGGCCTGAACCGAATCCGGCGCATATTCCAGCACCGTCATGCGGCGCAGCTCGGCGTGCTGCACGATATTGTCGCGCGGCACGAAGTAGATGAGGTTGGTGCCGAGCTTCCTGGCCAGCGCGTCGGCCAGATCCCATTCCTTGTCGGTCTGGCGTTCGTTGCAGACCAGGCCGCCCAAACGCACGCCGCCGGAATTGGCGTATTTCAGAATGCCCTTGGAGATGTTGTTGGCCGCATACATGGCCATCATTTCGCCGGACATGACGATGTAGATTTCCTGCGCCTTGTTCTCGCGGATCGGCATGGCGAAGCCGCCGCAGACCACGTCGCCGAGCACGTCATAGGAGACGTAGTCGATGTCTTCGTAGGCGCCGTTTTCCTCGAGGAAGTTGATCGAGGTGATGACGCCGCGACCCGCGCAACCAACGCCGGGCTCCGGACCGCCGGACTCCACGCAACGAATGTCGCGATAGCCGATCTTCATCACGTCTTCGAGTTCGAGATCCTCGACCGAACCGGCTTCGGCGGCCAGCGACAGGATGGTGTCCTGGGCCTTGGCGTGCAGGATCAGGCGGGTCGAGTCGGCCTTGGGATCGCAGCCGACGATCAGAATGCGCTGGCCCATTTGCGCAAGCGCCGCCAGGGTGTTCTGCGAGGTCGTGGACTTTCCGATGCCGCCCTTGCCGTAAAAGGCGATCTGCCTAAGCTTAGCCATATGATGCTCCTTGATATAGTTCCGTGTGGCGTGAACTTCGCGCGTTCTGCGCGAGACTGTTTCTATCTGTCAGAAACGGACCCGCTTTGACGGGAAGGAACGCATCGCTCGTCTTGCGTCTGCGTGCGTTCAGCCCTCACTCAGCCGTTCCGCCCAACAGGATTGCAACCGCCGTGCCAGAGAAATTCTTTTTCTAGAATATTGTTTTTATGAATGTTTTATTGGCGGTCCGGGATTGGGGGCCCATGTGAACAAACCGACAGCCAGGGTACGGCTGAGGCAAACAAGACACGTTTGTCGGAAATTTGCGGCTTGCGTCGCTTGGATGGCCGGAGCCCAAGCCCAAGCCGGAACAGAATTTGCACAGTAAACAGGCGCGCGCCGTCCCCCGGGGATGTCGCGCCCACCGATTCAACGGGCAATTCCTGATCCAACGGACGATAAAGGGGCGAGGACGAGATGCAGATTGGCGTGGAAACCTCCAAAGCGGTCGACCAGCGTCGGGTTTTTGTCGTCGATGAAGACGAGATCACGCGGTCGGTGCTGCAATTCATGCTGCATGACGAGATCGAGACCCACGAACTGGCCTCGCCCGAAGAAGCCTACGAGAAGGGGCAGGGCTGGCTCGCCCCGCATGTCGTGCTGCTCGGCCTGTCTTTCGTGCAGCAGCGAGGCCTCGAACTGGTCGGCCAGATCGCCGAAAAATTTCCCGGCGTGCGCATCCTGATCGTTTGCGACAAATCCGGCGAGGCGCTCGCCGTCGAAGCGATGAAGGCCGGCGCCCATGGCGCCATGGTCAAGCCGCTGACGCTGGAATCCGTGCGCAAGAAGGTCGATGTGATTCTCGGACGCGGCGGCGCAGCGCCGCTTGTGCAACTCAATATCATCTGAGGCGCGGGAAACTCGACAAACCAAAACCGTCATGCCTGCCTGTTCCGGGCGTCCACGCCGAGCCGCCAACCCGATTGTCAAAATGTCGCGCGGCGGGGCGGCGTGGATCGCCAGGACAAAGGGCGTCGAGAGACGCCCCTCATTCGACGGTCTTTGCCCGGCCATGACGACCCATGGGGGGATGACATGCCCCCTCCTGCTCAAGGACCGATTGACAATGGCGCGCGTCAATTTTTACGAAAAGCCCGGCTGCGGAACCAATCGCAAGCAGAAGGCGATGCTGGCCGCCGCCGGCCATGAGGTCGTCGCCCATGATCTCTTGACCGAACCCTGGACGACCGAGCGGTTGCTCGGCTTCTTCGGCGACGCGCCGCTGGGGACATGGGTCAATCCCGCCGCCCCTCGGGTCAAATCCGGCGAGATCGACGCCATCGCTCTCGGCCCCGAAACCTTGCTCGAAAAAATGCTGGCCGATCCGCTGCTGATCCGCCGGCCGCTGATCGAGGCGGAGGGCCGGCGCTGCGCCGGCTTCGACCGCGAGCCGATCCTGTCGCTGCTCGGCGAAGGGGAGGAACTCGACAAGGCGCAGGGCTGTTCGCGGCCTCTTTCGGCGACACCCTGTCCCGCCCCGCCGCCGAACCCCGCCGCCGCGACGGCGATCGCCTACCACAATCGCACCAAGCACCGCTTCGGCGGCTACGCATCTGGCCCTGAAACGCTGGATTGGGACATGCAGCCCGATCCATTCCGCATTTTTGACGGCGCGCCGCGCATCGAACTGCCGCTGGCCCCCGAAAAATGCGACGTCGCGCCGCCGCTGAGCCGCGCCTCGCTCGGCGCGCTGCTGCATTTGTCGCTCGGCCTGTCGGCATGGAAACAATTCGGACCCGACCGCTGGGCCTTGCGCGTCAATCCGTCGAGCGGCAATCTTCATCCGACCGAAGCCTATGTCGTCGCTTTGGGCTTATCGGGCCTGGACGACGGGCTCTATCATTATGTCAGCCGCGACCACGCCCTCGAACAAAGATGCAAGACCCCGGACAGCGACGAAAGCCGACAAAAACCCGACACGCCGCGCGTTTGGATAGGCCTGTCGTCGATCCATTGGCGCGAGGCCTGGAAATATGGCGAACGCGCCTTCCGCTATTGTCAGCACGACATCGGCCATGCGCTTGGCGCGCTCGCCTATGCGGCGGCGGCGCTGGGCTTGAGCGCGCGGCTGGTCGAGGGCGTTTCCAGCGCCCAAATCGCCCAAATTCTCGGCCTCGAACGCGAAGCGGATTTCGGCCGTTGCGAGCGGGAAGAGCCGGACCTGCTGCTGGAAATTTTCGCCCATGCCGCCGCAGAAATCAGCGCGCCGCCGGCCATGGAGGGCCTTTGGGCCGGACTGGCCAATCTGCTCGACCGCCGCCCGATGTATCGCTGGCCGATCATCGACGAAGTCGCCCACGCGACGCTGGGCGGCGCGTCGGGACATTTTTCGCCCCCGTCCGAACCGCCGCGCGCGCACAAAAAGCCCATAACGGCGGAATCGATTCTGGGCCGGCGCAGCGCGCAGCATTTCGACAGTCAATATATCATGTCATCGGAAAGCTTTTTCGCCCTGCTCGACGCTTTGCTTGTCCGCGACGAGACGCCATGGAATGTCTGGAAATTCCAGCCGCGCCTGCATCTTGTGCTGTTCGTCCATCGCGTCGAGGGCTTGGCGCCCGGACTCTATGCCTTGCCCCGCGACGCCGGAGCGATCGAATTCCTGCGCGCCGCGCTCGACGGCGATTTCCCGTGGACCAGACCGGAAGGGGCGCCGGACCATCCGCCCCTGTTTCTGCTCAAGCCCGGCGACCTGCGCGGCGCGGCGCGGCGGCTGTTCTGCAACCAGGCCATTGCCGGCAATTGTTGTTTCGCCGTCGCCATGCTGGCGGAATTCGACGCGCCCTTGCGCGAAAATCCCTGGTTTTACAGGCTATTGCATTGGGAGGCCGGACTGATCGGCCAATCGCTCTATCTCGAATCCGAGGCCCGCGACCTGCAGGGCACCGGCATCGGCTGTTTCTTCGACGACGAAACCCATGCATTTCTGGGTCTTAAAACCGCCAAACTGCAAACGATCTATCATTTCACCGTGGGACGCGCGCTGACCGACGCGCGCATCGCCACCGAACCCGCCTATCCCGGCAGGCAGAGACCGAAAGAATTTTGACCGAATGTGGCAATCGCACGATCTCTACGCCTGGCTGCACGCCGAAGGATTTGGCGGCGACCTCGACGCCACGCTCCCCAATGCGACGACGCCGCTGATGCGCGCGGCCTTGAAGGGGGACATCGCCATAGCCAAACAGATTCTGGCCAGCGGAGGCAACATCGCGGCGCGCAACGGCGACGGCAATAACGCGCTGTGGCTCGCTTGCGTCGAAGGCCATCTCGCCTTGCTCGACCTGTTGATCGAGGCGGGAATCGACATCGACAACCGCAACGACAATGGCGCGACGGCGCTGATCTACGTCGCCTCGTCGGGGCGCGCGGAAGTCGCGGCGCTGCTGCTGGCGCGCGGCGCCGACATTCACGCCGGGACGCTCGACGGCTTTACGGCGCTCGACCTCGCCGCCAATATCGACTGCCTGAATCTTTTGCGGGCGGCGCAGAAGAACAATCCCGCGAAAGTCTGACCGGGGCTTTTTTTGGCGCCGGTCGTCCTGGCGCTCAGGCATTTTGAAGGCCGACGATGAAGCGCATTTTCTTCCTTTGTCTCGGCGCGGCGATGGCGGCGGGCGATGCGGAGGCGGCGATGCAATGGCGATGGAAATGCGCCGGACCGGAATTTGAGGCGACGGGCGAATTCACCACCGAGGACAGTCCGGGTAAGGACGGGTTCTATTCCATCACCGGCGTCACGGGCCAAGCGAATGGCGTCGCGATCGCCGGACTGCAACCGGCGAAGACCGCTATTCCCGGCAACGAAGGTTGGCCGGTCGATAATCTGATCCGCGCGGAAAAACCCCAGCTCAGCCCGGGCGGCTTCGGCTTCGCGCTCGCCGACGGCTCCTTCGCCAATCCCTTCTTCGGAGAGCACTTCGACCCCCCGGGTTTTTTTGCCGTGGTCGCCAACCCCGCGCGAAATATTTGGCGCGAGCCGAGGGTAGATTTCGAGGCGGTCCGCTCAGTCGGTCCGTGAGGCGGGCCGCCCGGGAAAAATTTTGCGTCCGCGCCACGGACGTCCGCCTGCGGCGGATTGCGGGCGTAGCGCGAAGGACCGGTCCCGAGAAAACACCCGTCGATGGCCGAACGGCAAGGGTGCGCCAGAAGCGGGAATTCACGGATGGCCCGTCCAAATTCCGGCCTCGCCCCAAAGCGGACGACTTCCTTCTGTTTCGTCAGGGGATGAACCGCTTAATTTCTGCCGTTCGGACCGGCCGGAATCGCCTTGCTCGACGCGCCCAATATCGGATCCGAATTCAACAGGCTCGCCATGCCTTCACTGAAGGAAGATTCTGCCCCACGATATCTCCAACCTATTGATTTCAATCAATTCATACATGGTTTGAACGTCGTAAAAGGTGAGGATCCGGCAAGGGAATCGGTCCATGCGAAGGCTTGGCAATCTTTCTTTGAAGGCGACAGCCGGCCCGCTCGCTTTGGTCGTCGCGGGCGTTTCATCGCCATCCTGCGCCGAAACCGCCGCCCAGTTCCTCGTCGGCGACAACGCCAAGGCTGAGAGCAGCGGCGAACTCGCCAGGCAAATCCAGAACCCGGTAGGCGACCTCATCAGCCTGCCGCTGCAGAACAATGTGTACTTCGCCTGCGGACCGCGCGGCGGAATGCAAAACGTTCTGCAGGCGCAGCCGGTGGTCCCCTTCCACGTGAGCGACGACTGGAACGTCATCACCCGGACGATCCTGCCGGTCCTCTGGAACCCGGACGCCTCGCCAGTTCCGACCGTGCCGGTCTGCGCCGGGCCGACATCCTTCACTGCCTTCCTGGTGCCTCGCCCGGACATCAACGGCTGGCTCTGGGGCGCGGGCCCGGTGGTGCAACTCCCGACGATCGCCAGCACGACGCTCGGCTCGAGCGCCTGGGGCGGGGGCCCAGCGCGGCGATCGTCTATTCGAACGGCCCCTGGGTCACCGGCGCATTGTTCAACAACATCTGGTCGTTTGGCGGGACGCGCGGACCGTCCGGCAATGGATACGGCGCTTTCCTCTTCAATCCCTTCGCCGCCTATAACCTCGATGACGGCTGGTAGATCTCCTCCAGTCCGAATGTCCTTGCGAACTGGCAATTTGAGGGAACCAAATGGACTGTGCCGCTCGGCGGCGGAGCCGGCAGGGTCGTCCACATCGGAGACCAGCCGGTCGATCTGTCGATCAACGCATATTATAACGTCGTCAAACCGGAGGTCGGGTCGCGCTGGCAACTGCGCACGCAACTCACGTTCATCTTCCGATGCGGCCGCCTCGCCGAAATCAATCCCCTGGAAACCTGGAGGTGCGCAATGGTTGACAGAAGAACGCTCATTAAAGGCGTGGGATCGGCTTTTGTCGCTTCGGCGCTCGATCTTCCATCCGTGCGGGCCGAGGCCAGCGATCCGCTCTGTTACGCGTCGGTCGACGAACTCATCGCCATGTTCAAGGCGAAGAAGGCTTCGCCCGTCGATCTTCTGAAGGCGCAGATCAAACAGATCGAGACCTTCAATTCAAAAGTCAATTGCATCACCGACGCACATTTCGACGAGGCGCTGAAGGAAGCCAGACAGTCCGAAGATCGCTATCGTCGCGACGAGGCAAGGCCGCTTGAAGGCATTACGGTCGCCGTCAAGGACGAATTCGCCCGGCCGGGCTGGCGGATTACGCAGGGCTCCTTGCTCTTCAAAAACTCGCCGCGCGCCACGGAAAGTTCCGCCATCATCGACTCGCTCGAGGCGGCCGGCGCGATCATGCCGATCCAGACGACCGTGCCTGAATTCTACCTCTTCCTCGGCGCGTCGACCCGCGCCTGGGGCACCACCCATAATCCCTGGGACATCGAGTACTCCCCGGGCGGATCCTCCGCGGGATCGGGCGCGGCTCTCGCCGCGGGTTTCGCGACGCTCGCCCTGGGTTCGGATATGGGTGGATCGATCCGCATTCCCGCCTCGCAAAACGGCGTCTACGGCTTCAGGCCGCCATTCGGGCGTGTTGCGGGCGGGGAGGTCCCCATGTCGACTTCCGGTCCCATGGCGAGGCGCTTCGACGACCTCGTGCATCTCCAGAACGCGGTCGTCGGCCCGTCCGACAAGATCATGGCCGCAATCCGGCCGGGCCTCGACTATCCTGCCCAATATCCCGATCTTTCGGGATGGCGCATCGCCGTGGACTGGGGCGCCGGCATCGCCACCATGACACCGTCGATGAAGGATGCGATGCTCAAGGGCGTCGAGGCCCTGCGCGCCGCCGGTTGCAGAGTGGAAGAAGTCGACTGCGGCTTCTCGAAGACCGAGAGGTCGACCTTCCTGCACGGGCTCATGTCGACGTCGATTGGCAGCTTTACCGAGCTCGCAAACTCTCGTCGAGATCAGCTCTCCGCCTATATGACGGACTTCCTCGGCCTGGTCGGGCCCGTCGGACCGCGTCAGGCTGAAGCAGCCGAGGAGTTGCTCGAACGCTGGCACCGGCAGGTCCAGCAGCGCGTTTTCGGGAAAGGCTACCGCATCCTGCTTATGCCGACCATGGCGACGTCTCTTGTCAACGCCGACATGTTCAAGAGCAAGGAAAACAAGCTGGCGTTTTGGGAAGGCACCGGATTGGGCTACGCGTTGACGTGGCCATGGAACCTCCTCAATCGCTATCCGATCGTTGACGTGCCGCTCGGCATCGTCGAGGACCGGATGCCGGCGGGCATGCAGGTGATCGGCCAGACCTTCACCGATCTCGACACCTTCCAGTTCGCGTCTAACTGGTCGCGCCTGCGGCCGGCGCTCTTCACTGACGGGCGTTTCCCGACCTTCGCATGACGTCGGGAAATCTGCTCCTGCGCGGAGGCCCAAGCGCTTTCCGGTAAATTCCGGCAAAGCGTGGGCCTTATGGCGCGCCATGTTTTGATTCTCCATCACAGGGTTCGAACCACCGGCTTTCAGCCGGTGAACTTTAGCTTCAAGATGCGACGGGGAGGCGTCGCGGATGGACGATCGATACGGCAGTCACACGGTTTTTCAGATTGAGTATCATTTTGTTTGGGTTACGAAATATCGCTACAAGGTTCTGACCGGGGATGTTGCGGTACGCGTTCGTGAGCTGGTGAGGCAGACCTGCGAAGCGTTCGAGATCAGGATCGTGAAGGGGGTAGTAAGCGGCGATCACGTGCACCTTCTGGTCAGTGCTCCGCCGGAGATGGCGCCGAGAGAGATTATGAGGCGGATCAAGGGGCGAACAGCCAGCAAGCTATTCGAGGAGTTTCCGCATCTGAAGAAGAGGTGCTGGGGCCGGCATTTTTGGGCGCGGGGGTACTTTTGTGCGACGGTGGGTCAGATGACGGAAGAGATGATCAAACAATATCTCGAGCATCACTTCGAGCCAAATCCGAACGACAATTTCAAGATGGAGCCCGAGTAGATGCGTCGTTTAGGCGACGCGTATCCGGACTTTCAGTCCGTGAAACTCAACCCACCGGCTTTAGCCGGTGGTTGTTGAGTGAATCGGCGGTCTCAACGTCGTGCAGCGGCCCGAAGCCGCGCAGACGCTGGATATGAGATCGGCGAAATGCTCGCCTGTAACATCATCGTGTTGACGCCGGAGTATGGCCGTTCCCGCATCTGCAAATCTTTGGCGACATCTCCCCCGACCCTCTGGCGATACAGCCTGCGCGGGCGAGAGACGAGAGCCTTTGGAGCCCGCCCTCGGCCGACTCCTCGCCGGCTGCGCGAATCAGCCGCGGCGGGCGCGTTTGTTGACCCGCCGGGCGAGGGCTTCGCCGAGGCTCTGGATGGCTTGAACGAGAACGATCAGCACCAGCACTACCGACGCCATGACATCGGGCATGAAGCGCTGGTAGCCATAGCGTATCGCGAGATCGCCGAGGCCGCCGCCGCCGACGACTCCGACCATGGCGGAATTGGCCAGCAGGCTGACCGCCGTCAGGGTCAGGCCCAGCGTAATCGCCGGCAAAGCCTCGTGAAGCAGCACCTTGCGCACGATCTGCAACGGCGTTGCGCCCATGGCGATCGAGGCCTCGATCAGGCCGGCGTCGACTTCGCGGATCGCCGCTTCGACGACGCGGGCGATGAACGGCGCGGCGGCGATGGTGAGAGGGACGATCGCCGCGTTGGTTCCGATCGCCGTTCCCACGATCATCCGCGTGAAGGGAATGATGGCGACGACCAGAATGATAAAGGGCGTCGAGCGCGTGGCGTTGACGACAAGGCCGAGCAAGCCGTTCCATTTTGGCGCGGCGAAGAGTTCGCCTGCCCGGCTGGTGGCGAGAAACACGCCGAGCGGCGCCCCGATAGCGGTGGCGAGCGCGCCGGAAAAGGCGACCATCCGCAAGGTATCAAGCAGGGCGCCAATGATGAGACGGACGATTTCAGGCGACATGTCCGAGCCTTTCGGTCGACACGCCGTGATTGGCCAGGAAGGCTTCCGCCAACCCGTCGGCCAGCGCGGCGCTGGATACGACAATGATCATCGTGCCGAACGGCCGGCCCCCGATTTCATCGACCTGCGCCTGGAGCACCGCCACTTCGATCCCCATCTCGCTCGTCAGCCGCGACAAAATCGGCTCGGTGGCGCGCGGCCCGCTGAATCTCAATCTCAGCGCGATTTCATTGCCGCTGTCGCTGTCCGGCCGCAGCCGCGCCGCCAGACCGGCGGGAATTTCGCCGCCCGCGAGAGCGCCGAGGAAGGATCGCGCGGTCGTGGTTTTCGGGCGCGTGACGACCTCATGGACATCGCCTTCCTCGATCAGCGCGCCCTCTTCCATCACGCCCACGCGATGGCAGATTTCCTTGATGACTTCCATCTCGTGGGTGATCAGCAGAATGGTCACGCCGAGACGGCGATTGATCTCGGCCAGCAGCGAAAGAATCGAACGCGTGGTTTCCGGATCGAGCGCCGAGGTCGCTTCGTCGCTGAGCAGAACCTTGGGTTCGCTCGCCAGCGCCCGCGCAATGCCGACCCGCTGTTTCTGGCCGCCGGACAACTCCGCCGGATAGCGGTCGCGCTTGTCGGAAAGGCCGACGAGATCGAGCAGGTTTTGCACCCGCGACTCGATCGCCGCGCTGTCGACGCCGGCGAATTCGAGCGGCAAGGCGATATTGCGATAGGCCGTGCGCGAGGACAGAAGATTGAAATGCTGGAAGATCATGCCGATCTTGCGCCGCTCGGCGCGCAAGGCTTTGCCGTCGAGCCGCGACATGTCCACGCCGTCCACGATGACCCGGCCGGAGGTCGGCCGCTCCAGAGCGTTGATCATGCGCAGCAACGTCGATTTTCCCGCCCCGGACCGACCGATCACGCCATAAATCTCGCCGGCGCCAACGGCGATATCCACCTGTTTGAGCGCGGCGACCTCGGCGCTTTTGCGCGTCGCAGGGTATAGCCGGGAGAGGTTTTCAACCCGAATCATCTCCGCGCTCATTTTGCGGAAATCCACGCGGCCAACGCATCGAGAACGGCGTCGGGCCTCTCGACCATCAGCATATGGCCCGCGCCGGGCGAGACGACGGTGCGGGCGCCGGGGATCAGCACGGCCAGCGCCTTCCCGCTTTTTAGCGGAGTCATCAGGTCGCGCTCGCCGAGAATCAATGTGGCGGTACAGGCGATCCTTGCCGCCGCTTCCGTCCCGGCGCGATAGGCGTCGCAGGCGGCGAGATCCGCGTAAAGCACGCCGGGGGCCGTCAGCTCCAGCAGGCGCTGCGTCCCGGCGAGCATCCAGAGGCCGGGCGCGCTGGCGCCGCCCAGCGAAGCCGGGCCACCCAGTCCCCAAAGGCTGACCATGGCGATGGCGTCCGGCGAATTGGCCTGAGCGGCGGCGAGCAGATCGGCGTGAACCGGCATTTCCGCCGCCGCCCCGACCAGCGCAATGCGGTCGATCAGGCCAGGAAAGCGCGCGGCGGTCTCCAGCGCAATCAGCGCGCCCATGCTGTGGCCAACCAGCGCCGCGTTTTCCGCGCCAGTGGCTGTGATCAGTCGGCTGGTCCAGTCGGCGAGCGCCTCGATTTCGGTCAGGGCCGGCCCATCCGAGCGGCCATGGCCGGGCAGGTCGACGGCAAGGACATTGACGCCGTGATAGGCCAGCCAGCGGCTCTGCAACGCCCAGACACTGTGATCCGCTCCGGCGCCATGCAGCAGCACGACCAGCTTCTGTCCGGGCCGATGATCCTTGCCGCCGCTGGAAGCGAAAACGGCGCAGCGATCGACTTCGAGTTTCATGCCGGCCTCAAATCTTCTGCGAGGCGCGCAAGGCCTGATTGAGATCGGCGAGGATGTCGGCGGCGGATTCCAGTCCGACCGATATGCGGACCATATCCTCGCCAACTCCGGAAGCCGCCAGTTGCTCGGCGCTCATCTGCCGATGGGTGGTGCTGGCGGGATGGATGACCAGTGTCTTGGCGTCGCCGACATTGGCGAGATGGCTGGCCAGTTTCAGCGCCTCGATGAATTTTCGCCCCGCCGCCCGGCCGCCCTTGACGCCGAAACTGACGATCGACCCGGCGCCGCGCGGCAACAGCCGCAAAGCCAGATCGTGGTCGGGATGGTTTTGCAGCGAGGGATGAATCACCCAGCTCACCGCGTCATTGGCCTGCAGCGCCGCCAGCACGGCGCCGGTGTTTTCGACATGGCGCTGCATCCGCAGCGACAGCGTCTCGACGCCGGTCAGCAGCCGCGCCGCATTATGCGGCGACAGGCAGGCGCCGAAATCGCGCAGCCCTTCGGTCCGCGCGCGCATGACGAAGGCCGAAGGGCCGAATTGTTCGGCAAAGATAAGTCCATGATAGCCCGCATAGGGTTGCGTCAGCGTCGAATGCCGGCCCGAGGCGAGCCAGTCGAACCGCCCGGAATCGATCAGCGCGCCGCCGATGACGAGGCCATGGCCACCAATCCATTTGGTCAGCGAATGCATGACGATATCGGCGCCCTGCTCGATGGGGCGGCTCAGATAAGGCGTGGCGAACGTATTGTCGATCAAGAGCGGGACGCCCGCGTCATGGGCGATTTTTGCCAAGGCTGGTATATCGAGCACTTCGAGGCCGGGATTGCCGATGGTTTCGCCAATGACGAGTTTGGTTTCGGGACGGATCGCGGCGGCAAAGCCGGCGTGATCGCGCGGCTTGACGAAACTCGTGCTTATGCCGAAGCGCGGCAGGGTCTGCGCCAGCAGGTTGACCGTGCCGCCATAAAGCGACGACGACGCGACGATGTGGTCGCCGGCGCCGAGCAGGGTCGCGATCGCCAGATGCATCGCCGCCATGCCGCTCGCCGTGCAAACCGCGCCGACGCCGCCCTCCAGCGCCGCGATGCGCTCTTCGAGCACCGCGACGGTCGGATTGGAAATGCGCGAATAGAGGTGGCCGGCGCGCTCCAGATTGAACAGCGCCGCAGCGTGATCCGTGTCGCTGAAGACATAGGAGGTCGTCTCGAAGATCGGCGTGGCCCGCGCCCCGGTCACGGGATCGGGCCGCTGTCCCGCGTGGAGGCTCAGCGTGTCGAATTCGGGCGGACGAGGGGCGGACATGGCAAAAACCCTGGAAAGCAGCGGACGCTTCGGCGCAAGGCCTCAGGACCAGACGCCGCTGCGGCGGTCGTCGACCCTTTTGGCCTTGTGGGTCGCGCGCGGCAAGCTGTCGGGCGCCAGAATGCGCACTTGCGCGCCGACGCCCGTCAGCGCCTTGAGCCGGCGCTCGATGCGCGCAGCCAGCTCATCGAGCGTCCCGTTGAAACCATGCCGATATTCCACTTCGATGGCGAGGCGGTCGAGATGATCGACGCGATCGACCACCAGAAGATATTCGCCGGTCAGATCGCGGTCCTGACGCACGGCGGCCTCGACATCGGAGGGGAAGATATTGACGCCCTTGATGATCAGCATGTCGTCTTGCCGGCCGTGCACGCCATGCATGCGCAGCGACGTGCGGCCGCAGGCGCAAGGCGCGTCGGTGAAGGAGACGATATCGCCGGTGCGAAAGCGCACCATCGGCCGCGCCGATTTCTTCAAGGTCGTCAGAACCAGTTCGCCGCGCTCGCCGAGAGCCACCGGTTCGCCGCTTGCGGGGTCGAGCACTTCGACATGGATGTGATCCTCGGCCCAGTGCAACCCGTCCTTATGCTCGCACATGCCGGCGCAGGAGCCGAAAATGTCGGACAGCCCGTAATAATCGTAGACCGAGGCGCCCCAAAGTTCCTCGATCCTGGCCCTCGTTTCCGGGATCGATCCGCCCGGCTCGCCGGCGACGAAAATGCGCTCGATCGCCAGATCGTTCTTGAGGTCGAGGCCCTCCTTGACTGCCGTTTCGCCGAGATGCCAGGCATAGGACGGCGTCGTCCAGATGGCGGTGGCCTGAAACTGCTTGAGGATATTGAGCAGCCGGTCGGAGGGAACCGTTCCGGCGTGAATGGTCAGCGCGCCGAGCTTTTGCGCGCCGAGCACGCAGGGACCTCCGATGAACAGCGAGAAATTGAGCGAATGGCAATAGCGGTCTTCGGGGCGAAGACCCGAGGACCAGAATTGCCGCGCCTCGTAATCGATCCAGTCGTCGAAATCCCCGGCGGTGAAGGGGGATGCCGTCGGCACGCCGGTCGAGCCGCTCGACGCGGAAATATAGACGATGTCGCGCTCGGGGACGGCGCAGAGGTCGCCGAAAGGCGGGACGGCGATCTGGCGGTCGCGCAGGATTTTCTTGTCGATGAAGGGAAAGCGGCGGAGGTCTTCGAGGCTTTTGACCTGGTCCGGGTGAACGCCTGCGGTGTCGAAGGAGCGACGGTAAAACGGCGACCCCTCATAGGCGCGCCGCAGGTGGCTTTGCAGCGAAGACAAGGCGAGAGCGCGCCATTGTTCGCGGCTCTGCGTTTCCAGTTCGGCATCCCAGAAAGGGCGCGCCGTTCCGGGCTCGGGGCGGAGGGACAGGGTCATGGCTTCATCCAGTTAAAGTCGCGATTAATGAGACCTGGTATTGAGGGTCTCACCAGGTTGCGAGAATGGTGCCGTTGAAGCGGTTCAGGATGTAAGCCTTGACCTCGGACGAACGATAGATTTCGATGAAGCGCTTGATGGCCGGGTTGTCCTTGTTTTTGGTCTTGACCGCGAACACCAGATTCCATTGGCTGTGGTCGTCCTCGAGCAGCAGCGCCTTTTTCGGGTCCAGCCCCGCCGTGAGGGCGTAGTTGAGGCTGACCACCGAAAAGTCGAGATCGTCGAGCGCGCGCGGCAGTTGCGCCGCGTCGAGTTCCTGGATTTTCAGATGTTTGGGATTTGCGACGATATCGGCGACCGTCGCCTGGGCGCCGGCGCCGGGCTTCAACTTGATCAGTCCAGCCTTCTCCAGCAATTGCAGCCCACGCGCGGCGTTGGACGGATCGTTGGGAATTGCGGTGGTCGCGCCGTCCTTGATGGCGGCGAGCGACGTCAGTTTTTTCGAATAAAGGCCGAACGGCACGATAATGCTCCTGGCGACGGAAACAAGATCGTAGCCGCGCGTCTTCACCTGATTGTCGAGGTAAGGCTGATGCTGGAAATTATTGAGGTCAATGTCGCCGGCGTTCAAGGCTTCGTTGGGAAGCGTCCAGTCGGTGAATTCGATGATTTCGGCGTCGATGCCGTCCTTTTTCGCCTTTTCGGCGGTAAAGCGCAGAATGTCGGCATAGGGACCGGCGGAGACGCCGACCTTGAGCGGGGTTGCGGCGAGGGCGATGGACCCGACGCCAAAGACCACGGCTGCCGCCGCCAGGAATTTGCGTAGCATGTTCTTACTCCAGACCAAGTCATCGCTCCATTAGATTATAATATCTATAAATTTGATATACAATTATCGCAAGCCGGCCATGACTTTTTGACGCGCCTTCGTTCGCCGGCAAAATCGGTTTGAAACCGGAAAGAGCCTCAACTCCCCAAAACATCGACGATGCGGCGATAGGCAGGAAAGGTCAGCGGGTCGTTGTGGCGATTGGCGGCCAACGGGAAACTGGCGAAGCGGGCGATGGTCACCTCAGCGACCGGATCGATGTAAAGACTCTGGCCATGAATGCCGCGCGCCAGAAAAGTCCCGCGGGCGTCATGAGTCGCCCACCACATGTTGCGATAGGAAAAACCGGGCAAAGTCGAATAGCCCGCCGCCTTGAAATGCCCGCGATCGGCGCCGCGCCTTATGTCGGCGACGACCGCCGCCGGGACGATCTGCCGGCCGTTGAACTCGCCCTCGCAGCGCATCATCTCGCCGAAGCGCGCGAGATCGCGCAAAGTCGAGGCGAGGCCGCAGCCGGCAAGCTCCGCGCCGGTGGAATCGATCAGGAAATAGCCGTCGGCCTCCGCGCCCATCGGCGCCCAGATCGACGAGGAAACCAGTTCCGCGAGCGACTGGCCTGTCGCCCGTTTGACAACCCAGCCCAGAACTTCGGTATTGACGGTCTTGTAGTCAAACGCCTTTCCGTGTTCGCCTTTCTTGCGGAGGCCGGGCAGATAGGCATGGAGATTTTGCGGCCCGTCATACGAAGGCGGCCTTGGCAGCCAGCCGGCGGCGCGGGCGTAATCCCATATCTGGGCGTCGGGCTCCGCGTAATCCTCGCAATAATCGACGCCGATCAGCATGTCGAGCACCTGCCGCAGGGTGGCGTCGCCATAGGCGCCCCGCGCGAGTTCCGGAACGTAATGCGATACGATGGCGCCCTCGTCGAGCGCGCCGTCATGGATCAGCGTCGCGGCGATGGTTCCGATCAGCGATTTGGTCAGCGACATCCAGATATGCGGGCGGTGGGCAGCCCCCTCGCCGGCATAGGATTCATGGACGATTCGGCCCCTGTGCAGCACGACGAAACCGTCGGCATGGGTTTGCGCAAGCGATTGCGCCAGAGTCAGAGGCGCGCCGTCTGGGCCGGCGAAGCTGAGGCCGCCGATGCCCTGCCCGGCGCTATTGAGCGGCGCGACCGCGCCGTCGCCGCGCCAGACGGCTTTGGTCGGCCCCAACTCGCGCGCGTGACTGAAACTCCAGCGCAGTTGGGGATAGCGGAACAGGGCGCCGTCCTCGATGCGGATCAGGCGATCCCCGGGCGGCGGAAAACCGCGCCGCCATTGCGTCGGATCGGGCTCGGCGGACGTCGGAAGCCGCTCTGCCGCAGGGGCGCTCAAGGCCGGCCGGAGCGGTTTCATGGCTTCACGTCGATATCGACTTTTTCGATCTTGCCGGAAAAGGCGAAGGGGCTTCGATAGCTCGGCGAGACCGGCGAGCCGGTGTCCTTGCCAAGATCGAAAGGCTCGGTGATGGCGCTGCGGAAACCGCCGAACTGCGACAGATGGGCGCGCGCGACCTCGACGCCATTGACCGACAGCACGCCGGTTCCCGGCCGGCTCTTGGCGAGAAGCGCCGAGGACAGGAGGCCCTTGACGTTTTCGATCAGCGAGCGATCGACCGTGAAATCGTAGGTGATGTGAACCTTGCCCCTGGTCAGGGGCTGCGACGAGACCAGCTTCTCGTGAACCTTGCCAAAGGTGTTGCTCTCATAGGTGAGCTTGCCGTCCTTGACATAAAGGCTGTAGCCGCCATAGCGCCCGCCGCGCGCGACAATGACGCCTTCGACCGGCCCCTCCGGCACGACAATGTCGGCGGTCAGGCGATGCGTCCTGGCGCCGACTTCGGGAATGGCGGAGCCCGGCAGGCGATCGACGCCGGAATAATAGGTGAAATGCGTCTTGCCGAGCACGGGCGACGGCGTCTGGTCGGGATCGGGGATCGGCACGAGCGGAAACACGCCGTTGCGGCGCGCCTCCTTGTCGAATTCGCCCTGCAGCTCCTTGAGCTTGTCGGGATATTTTTCCGCGAGGTCATGCGCCTGCGAAAAATCCTCGGCGACATTGTAGAGCTCCCAGCGGTCCTTGTCGAAGCCGCCGCGAAACAGTTTTCCGACATTGGAAAACACTTCCCATGGCGCGTAGCGGCGCGCGCCGGCGACCCAACCGTCCTTGTAGATCGCGCGATTGCCGAAGATTTCGAAATATTGCACCGTGTGCTGGCTCTTGACGGAAGGGTCGGCAAAGCTCGCCAAAAGGCTTTTGCCTTCGAGCGGCTTCTGCTCGACGCCATTGACCTTCTGCGGGAACGGGATGCCGATGGCCTCATAAATCGTCGGCGCGATGTCGTTGACATGGCCAAACTGGCTGCGAACGGCCTCCGGCTTTTTCACATGGCCGGGCCAGGACACCACGAGACCGTCGCGCGTGCCGCCGAAATGCGAGGCGATCTGCTTCATCCATTGGAAGGGCGCCGCCGTCGCCCAGGACCAGCCGGCGGCGTAATGATTGTCATAGAGCGGGCTGCCGAGATCGGACAGATGCGACAGCATTTCCGGGACGTCGTCGGTGGCCCCTTGCAGCGTGCCGGCATTGGTTTCCGAGCCTTCAAGGCCGCCTTCGGCGCTGCCGCCATTGTCGCCGGTGATAAAGATCACCAAAGTATCGTCCGCCTTGCCCTCGTCCTTGATCGATTGCAGCAGGCGGCCGATTTCGAAATCGGTTTGCGACAGGAAACCGGCGTAAACCTCCATCTGATGGGCGTAGAGTTTTTTCTGGTCGGGGGAGAGCGAGTCCCAGGCCGGGAGGCCTTCCGGGCGCGGCGTCAGTTCGGCGTTGGCGGGAATGACGCCAAGCTTCTTCTGCCGGGCGAAGGAGTCCTCGCGCAATTTGTCCCAGCCTCCATCGAACTGGCCGGCATATTTGGCGATCCAGTCCCTCGGCACATGATGCGGCGCGTGGACGGCGCCGGTCGCGAAATAGAGGAAGAAGGGCTTTTCGGACGCCACGGCGTCATGCTGATGCAGCCAATGGATGGCGTCGTCGACGAGGTCGGTCGTCAGGTGATAGCCTTGGTCCGGCGTTTTTGTCGGCTCCACCGCGACGGTGTTGCGATAGAGCTGGGGCTCCCACTGGCTGGTTTCGCCGAACAGGAAGCCATAGAAATATTCGAAGCCGAGGCCGGTCGGCCAATGGTCGAAAGGCCCCGCCGGGCTGATTTCCCAGACCGGCGTATTGTGCCACTTGCCAAAGGCGGCCGTGCTATAGCCGCTTAGCCGCAATATTTCGGCGATCGAGGCCGTATCCTTCGGCCAGACGGAATTATAGGCTGGATAGCCCGTGGCGACATCGGAAAGATTGCCGAACCCGACCTGGTGGTGATTGCGTCCGCTCAGCAGCGCCGCGCGGGTCGGCGAACAGATGGCGGTGGTGTGGAACTGGTTGTAGCGTAGGCCGCCGGCGGCGAGCCTGTCGAGTTCCGGGGTGGCCACGGGGCCGCCGAAGGTCGAGTTGGAGGCGAAACCGGCGTCGTCGAGCAAGATCAGCACGACATTGGGGGCGCCTTTCGGCGCTGCTGCCGGCTTGGGGAAGGCGGGGATCGACTGCTCGCGCGTCTCCGCGATCTTGCCCTGAAAAGGCGCGTTCGGTTTTGGCAGGACTTCCTGTGCGGCGGCCGGCGTCGACAACGCCAGAGCGAGGGAAAAAATCACGAAACCCGACCGATTGTTCATGCTGTTCTCATTCGCAAAACGCCGCAGCCCGTTCCGCCTGCAGCCAAAGCAAATTTATTTGCATAAGCCTATATTGTCGATCAGATTTAAAAGCTTTGAAAACGCGATGTTGCGCCGTTTTTCTTCGCCGAAGCGCCGGTTGAGGAAAATTTGCTTTCCACGTTCCGCGATTGGCGCGCGCCCTGGGTCGAAGCGATCTAAGCGTCAGGGGCAGAATCGCCCGGACGGGACGGCGCGTTCCCGCCTTGAGCCAGACAGGAACATATAAAACAGCGGCTTGACAAAGCCTGCCGATTAATACGACTATTACGATAGGATTTTAGAATTTGTCGCTGCGCCGGAGGTACGCGCAGCGACGAAGCAACGCCCGGACGGTCGCCGTCCGGGCGTTTTCATCGGCGGACGGTTTTAATGCGGATCACCTTGCTTGCCTTGACGATCGCCCTCTCCCCTCGCTCGGTCGCCTTTGCTCAAACTCCGGAAATTCTGCCCAGGCCCGAGCCATTCCCAAAAGTCATCACCGATCCGTCGCGCGACGCCACGGCTCCCGTCTGGCCGGCGCCCGTCAAGGCCGGAGGCGGCGCGCCCAATATCGTGCTGGTCTTGCTCGACGACGCCGGTTTCGGCGCGACTTCCACTTTCGGCGGTCCGGCGAAAACGCCGGAACTCGACAAGCTCGCCGCCAATGGCCTGCGCTACAACGCCTTTCACGTCAGCGCGCTGTGCTCGCCGACTCGCGCGGCGCTATTGTCGGGGCGCACCGATCATCAGGTCGGCTTTGGCTCGGTGGCGGACGGCGCAACCGGCTATCCCGGCTATAACGCGCATTGGCCCAACAGCGCGGCGAGTCTCTCGGGGGGGGGTTGCGCGACAATGGCTACAGCACAGCGGCCTTCGGCAAATGGCACAATACGCCCTATGACGAAGTCTCCCCTGTCGGTCCCTTCGACCGCTGGCCGACCGGACTCGGCTTCGAATATTTTTATGGTTTTATCGCCGGTTACGACAGCCAGTTCGAGCCGCGCCTCTATCGCAACACCACGCCCGCCGATCCGACCCGCACGCAGGCTCAGGGCTATCACCTGACGATCGATCTGGCGGACGAAGCCATCCGTTGGGTCCACGCCCATGAGGCGGTGGCCCCGCAAAAGCCGTTCCTGCTTTATTTCGCGCCCGGCGCCACCCATTGGCCGCATCAGGTTCCCAAACAATGGATCGGCAAATATCGCGGCAAGTTCGATCAGGGCTGGGACAAATTGCGCGAGGAGACCTTTGCCCGCCAGAAGGCATTGGGGGTCATTCCCGCCAATGCCGAACTGACGCCGCGCCCCGCCGAACTGCCGGCCTGGGACTCGCTGTCAAACGACCAGCGCAAGCTGTTCGCCCGGCAGATGGAGGTTTACGCCGCCTTCATGGAACAGACCGATCACGAGATCGGTCGCCTGCTCTCGACCTTGCAAAAGGACGGAATCGCCGACAATACGCTGGTGCTCTATATCGCCGGCGACAATGGCGGCTCGGGCGAGGGCGGCCTTGAGGGCCGCGATGTCGTCAAGGCGGACGGGACGGTTCCCCCCGTCGCGGAGCGACTCGCACAGGCCGAACGGTTCGGCGAGGAAATTTTCGACAATCATTACGCCGCCGCCTGGGCCTGGGCGAGCAGCGCGCCGTTCCAGTGGACCAAGCAGGTCGCCTCGCATCTGGGCGGGTCGCGCGATCCGCTCATCGTCTCCTGGCCGGCGAAAATCAAGGCCCATGGAGAATTGCGGACGCAGTTCCAGCATATCACCGACATCGCGCCGACGATTTTCGAGGTCGCCGGAATCGCCGCGCCGGTAAAGGTCGATGGCGTCGATCAATTGCCGCTTGAGGGCAAGAGTTTCGCCGCGAGCTTTTTCGACGCCGCCGCGCCGAGCAGCCACCCCAGGCAGGTGTTCGAGACCTCCGGCAATCGCGGCATTTACCAGGACGGCTGGTGGGCGGGCGCGCTCCATGCGGTTCCGTGGTCGGCGACGCGCGGCGGCGATCTGAAAATCGGCCAGCATCCCTGGGAGCTTTACCATTTGACGGAGGATTTTTCCCAGGCGCATGATCTGGCCAAGGACCATCCGGAGAAATTGGAGGAACTGGTCGCGCTGTTCGACAGCGAGGCGAAGCGCACACAAATCTATCCGTTGCTGCCGGCGCGGAAGGACCTGCCTTCGCCCGCCGACGGCCGCACGGTTTTCGACTATCGCCCCGGCGCCGATCACATTCCTCAGCGCATCGGCCCGAAATTCAACCGGCGCGCGCATAAAATCCTGGCCGAAGTGATCCTGCCCGCCAAGCCGCAGGGGGTGATTTTGGCGGATGGCGGCGATTACGGCGGCTTCTCGCTTTATGTGAAGGATGGAAAACTCGTCTATCTCGCCAAGGCCTGGGGCAATGTCGCCGGCAAGATCGTTTCTGCGGCGAAGCTGCCCGAAGGCGCGGCGCAAATCGGCGTCGAATTCACGCCCGACGCGAAAAAACCGCCGCCGTCGCCGACCTCCTTCGAGCCGCGCGTCGTTTACGCGGGGCAGATCAGGCTGACGGTGAATGGCGCGACCGTGGCGGAGGGGCGGATCGAGAACCTGCAACTCTCCTATAACGAGACGCTGGATGTCGGCCTCGATTCCGGCTCGGCCGTCAGTCCCGATTACGCCGCGCCCTTCGCCTTCAACGGCGAGATCGACAAGGTTCATGTCGATCTGAATTGAAGCTCGCCGTAGCGGACAACAATCTATAGGAGCCGATTGAAAAAACAGACGGCGTTGGATTGGTTTTTTTTTCGCATGATCCCGAAAAGCCGTCGGCGCTTTTCGGGATCCTTTTTTGGCGAAGTCAGTTCTTGGCCGGGTCGGCGGCGGCCTGCGCCGTGGCGGGGGCGCCGCCTTGCGCGGCAGCCTGGCGCGGCGGCGGCGGGGCAGCGATCTTGACGATCCGGGTTCCCTGTTCCTCGTAGTCCTGGGAGCCGATGGCCCCAAGAACATTAAACCCCTTATCCTTCAGCTGGTCGCCAACCGTGGCGGAGCGGCCGGTGCGATTGGCGACGGTGACGATGGCGCGCTCCTTCGGAATGAAGGCGAGGTTCTTTTCGACGTCGGCCACCTGAACGTTCAAATAGACCGGGAATGTCCCGAGCGTCGAAATTTCGTCGGGGCGGCGCACATCGACGAACAGAACCTTGTTCGGATCCAGGGCGTCGACTTCGGCGCGAGTCAGCTTGGGAACCTTGTGATTATAGACCTGGGCCTGCGCGGCGGGCGCGGCAGGCTGCGCGGCGGGCTGGGGCGGCGGCGGGATGGCGACCTTGACGATCTTGCCGCCCTCTTCCTCATACAACTGCGAGCCGACGGCGCCGACGACATTGAAACCCTTGTCCTTCAGAACGTCGCCGGCGATGCCGGCGCGGCCGGCATGGTTCGAAACAGTGACAATGGCGCGGTCCTTCGGAATAAGGGCGAGCTCCTTTGCGACGTCGTTGACCTGAACATTCAAATAAACCGGGAAAGTGCCGATCGAGGAAATTTCGTCGGGACGACGCAGATCGACGAACAAGACCTTGCCCGGATCGGCGAGCAAGGCGTCGATTTCAGCGCGGTGCAACTGCGGAACCTTGTGATTATAGGCTTGGGCCTGCTGGCCGGCGGCGGCGGGCGTCCCGGCCGCCGGGGCGGGCGCATTCTGCGCAAAAGCCGGGGACAGCAATCCCGTCGAAGAGAGGGCTGTGGCGAAAAGCAGAGCGAAAGCGAGTTTACGCATGGCTTGTCCTTTCATAATTGCTCTAATCATATTTCCTATCTTTCCGATGGGATAATAAGGATTATATGCGCAAAAAGGTGCAGTGCAAGCCGGCCGACAAAATTTTTCCCCGCCGGGCATTTTTTTCTTGTGAGCTTCGCGCCAGGCCGGCGGCGGTTCCAATCTGATTTTAAGGTTTTTATAGGTCCAGCAGGTCACGCCCTTGGTGCGCCGGACAAAGTCGCTGGCGCCATTCACGCGTCTGGCTTTCAGCCACCGCAACTCTGCGAGGCTTTGGCCACCAAATGATTTCAATCTATAAATCCGATCTATTGACTAGAGTTTTTGATCGGGTATCTTCGGCGTGCCCGACATCACGGAGGCTTTTACCCGTCGCGACCCGATCGCGTATGGCGGGCGCCAGGACGGAGGTATGGAATGCGGTTGAAACGCGCAATGCTCGGCATTCTCGGGGCTGCGGCGCTGGGTTGGGCGCCTTCGTCCGCGGAGGCTCATCACGCCTTCGCCGCCGAATATGATATCGATCAACCGATCGTCATCACGGGCAAGCTGACCAAGCTCGAATGGACCAATCCCCACGGCTGGGTCTACGTCGACGTAGAGGGACCGGATGGCAAGGCCGTAAATTGGGCGGTGGAGTTCGGAGCGCCCAATGCTTTGCTTCGCCGCGGCGCCCGCAAGGATGATTTTCCGATTGGCGGCGTCGTGACGGTCAAGGGCTATCGCGCCAAGAACGGCAAGGAAGTCATCGCCGGCAGCACGGTGAAATTGCCCGACGGCCGCGATTTTTTCGCGGGCAGCGAAGGCACCGGCAATCCCGGCGAAGCCGCCAACCGGCCGCAAAACTGATCGTCCATCCTTCTTTCCTCGCCAGTTGTGAGCGGCCAATGAACCGTTATTTCCCGGTAAAAGATCTCGCGCCCAAAATGCGCGGGGCGGCGCTTCGAGTGGCGGCGGCTTTGAGCGGCGTCATGGCGCTGATCTATCTATGTGCGGGCGCAGCCCATGCCGAGTCCGGCGCCGCCTTGCCGCGCGGCGCGAACGCCAAGCCGGACTTTTCCGGGATCTGGCAGACTCTGAGCACCGCGGATTGGGATCTGGAGCCGCACAGTGCGCGCAAGGACGCGCCGGCGGGGCTTGGCGTGGTCGCAGGCGGAGAAATTCCATACCAGCCCTGGGCGGCGGAGAAACGGAAAGAGAATTTCGAAAAGCGCGAAGTGCTGGATCCGCGCAACAAATGCTATCTCCCGGGCGTGCCGCGCGCCAATTATTCCCCCTTTCCGTTCCAGATTTTCCAGTCCGACACCCATCTGACGCTGCTTTACGAATATGCGCATACGGCGCGAACGATCTACACCAACGGCTCCAAACATTTGCCCGGCCACATCGACTGGTGGCTCGGCGATTCGCGCGGCCAATGGGAAGGCGACACGCTGGTCGTCGACGTGGTCCATTTCAATGACCAGACCTGGTTCGATCATTCCGGCAATTTCCACAGCGACGCGCTGCACGTCGTCGAGCGCTACAGTTTCATCGATCCCGACCATATCCGCTACGAAGCGACGATCGAGGATCCCAAAGTCTTCACACAGCCCTGGAAGATCGATCTCGTCCTCTACCGGCGCGTCGAAAAGGATATCCAGCTGCTCGAATATGAATGCTACACCTTCGATTACGAACATTTCTACCCCTGACATGGAGAGATGGCATGACTGAACATCGGAGTTTCGGTCTGATCGCCGGCGTCATCTTCGCGCTGTCCGGCGCCGCCGCGGCGGAGGAATGGACGCCGAAGCGGCTTTCCGACGGACAGCCTGACGTCCAGGGCTTCTATCGTCCCGAGATCGCCGGAACCTATTCGCTGGTGCGGCCAAGGCGCGGCGTCGGCATCGGCGAAGAGGGCTCCTATGAGAAGAGCAAGACGGGCGGCGATCTGAGCAAGTCGCGGATCGTCGATCCGCCGGACCGCCAGGTCCCCTATCAACCCTGGGCTCGGACCAGGCAGCAGGAGCTTGAGGCGACGACCCTGAACTGGACGAAACCGGAGCATATCGATCCTCAGGCCCGTTGCGTGCCCGGCGGGGTGACGCGCACGATCTTCTGGACCCAGGATTTCGAGATCCAGCAATATCCGGGTTACGTCGTGTTTCTCGACGATCAGAACCATACGAGCCGCATCATTCCGCTCGACGGCAGGCCGCATATCCCCGGCAAGATCAAGCTGTGGATGGCGGATTCGCGCGGACATTGGGAAGGCACGACGCTCGTTGTGGATGTCTCAAACGACAACGCCAAGCACCGGCTTAGCAACGAGGGCGATTTTTCGAGCGACCAGGTTCATATCGTGGAGAAATATATCTTCACCGGCCCCAACAAGTTCCGGCTCGAGCAGCGATATGAAGACCCCGGCGTCTACACGCAGCCATGGACGCTTGCGTCCGATTTCTCGCGCGCGCACGTCAACCAGCCGAATTACGAACTCTGGTTCAACGAGTGCCAGGAAGGCGAGCGCGACGTCGAGCATCTGTATCGGGGCGACAAAAGCAAGCCGTATTGACAGGCAGGTTGGGGCCATGAGCTTCGCCTGAACCATGGTCGCCGCATTAACCCGCGCGATGCCGCGCCAAAGGCTGCTCAATGTCCGGTTTCTATGATTTCGCGCAATGGCTCTACGATTCGCCATTCGGAACCGCCCTGCGCGAGTCGCAATACGTTTTCCCGCTGGTGGAGGGAACCCATCTGTTGGGTCTGGCTTTTTCCGTCGGCCTGCTGGCGCTGGTGGACCTTCGCCTGGCGGGCGTGTGGCTGCGGGACGCGCCCGTTCAGCAGGTCCTGAGCCAGCTGCGTCCCTTTATTTTCGCGGGTTTCGTCGTCACTTTCGTCACCGGATCACTATTGTTCTCGGCTCTGTCCATCAAGCTGCTCGCCGGCCCGGTCTTTGCGGTGAAATTGTTTTTCATCCTTCTCGCCGGCATCAATTTTCTCTGGTTCGAGCTCGGTCTGGCGCCTCACGCCGCCGAATGGGCGAATCGCTCGATTCCTCCGCTCAAGGTCCGAATCGCGGGCTGGACTTCGCTCGCGCTCTGGTCGGCGGTCGTGGTGTCGGGCCGCCTCATTCCCTATCTCGGCTAGGGTTTTGAGTTTGGGCAGAGGCCAGCCACGCGGACGGAGACCGTCATGACCATTCTCACCGTGCTGCAATGGGTGCAAGACACCGAGTTCGGCATTTTCTTGCGCAAATCGAACCATCTCGTGGGCGCTTCGTTTCAGCTCGTCCACATCCTCGGCTTCTTGCTGCTGCTCGCGGCGGTGACGCTCGTCGATCTGCGGCTGCTCGGGGTGGCGCTCGTCAAGGAGACGCCCGCCCGGATCGTCGGCGCCGGCAACAAACTGCTCGGCATCGGCCTCGCCGCCGCCGTCCTGAGCGGAACGCTGATCTTTCTGGCGGGACCCGTCCGCTATTCTTCCAACGAATTCTTTCAGCTCAAGATGGTGTTGCTGATCGCCGCCGTCCTGTTCCAGGCGAGCCTCTTCAGGGTGGCGAGCCGACACGCGGTGGAAAGGCCGGTCGCCGGCAAGTTGGCGGCGGTGGTCTCGCTGCTGCTCTGGTTCGGGGTCGGGATATCCGGCCGGGGCATCGGCTTCATTTGAACTCAAGAGGGTGGGATGCGGGCGATGCGAACAGCAATTTCGGCGGCGGCCCTGGCCATGCTGCTGGCCGGGGCCGTCGCGGCCGCGAACAAACCGGCAGTCCAGCGCAGCGCAGGCGAAGGACTCGAGGCCGTCGCCACCATTCAGCAGATCATGCAGAATTTGGTCGATCCGTCGGCGGACGCGCTATGGGCGTCGGTTTCCAGTACGACGACGGCGTCGGGCACGCAAACCAACGAGCCGCGCACCGATGAAGACTGGAAAGCCGTTCAGCGTTACGCCGTCACGCTCGTAGAGGCGCCCAATCTTCTCGTGGCGCCGGGCCGACGCGTCGCTTCGACCGGCGGAAAGCTCGAAGACGCGCAAGTGAAGGGCATTCTGCGTCCCGACGAGATCTCCAAGAAAATCGCCGGCGACCGCCGCGATTTCGTCGCGCGCGCCCGCGCCTTGCAACGCGCCGCCAAGGAAGCATTGGCCGCCGCGGACACGCGCGACGTCGCGCGTCTGTTCAAGGCCGGCGGCGCGCTCGACACGGCCTGCGAGTCGTGTCACGTCAAATATTGGTATCCCGACGATACCAGGCCTCCGCCGCCCGCCAATGCCAATCTCGCGCCCCTGAAGTGAGGGAGCGCGCCTTCTGAAGAATGCGCGGTCGCCCGATCCTCGGCCGACGATGGAGGCGAGGAATTGGCTGGCCGCTGCGAAACGGCAGTCCGTCATTCGGCCGCGCTGGCGCTGGTCGCGGTGAGCGGCAGCGAAGGCGAGTACGGCCTCTCGCCGCTGACCGCGGAGATCCGGTTGCCCCAGCGTTCGAGCGGATAATAATCCCATACCGCATGATGCTGGGCGCCCCAATTGTCCCAAACGACCAGCGCGTTTTCAGTCCAGTGCACGCGCGCCTGGAACGCGAGATTGCGTTCGATATGGCGAGCCAGGAAGCCGAGCAGGGCGTCGCTTTCCGGCCGCGCCAGCTCCACGATCTGGCTGCTGAAGGCCTCGTTGATGAAGAGGACTTTCCGGCCGGTGACCGGGTGTGTCACCACCACCGGATGCCGGCTTTTAGGGAAGACCTGGCCCGGCTTGGGTTGGGCGCCATAGCCCTGCTGCCAGCCGAAGGCGCCGTCGTGGATCGCAGTCAGCCCGTCGAGCAGGCGCTTGATCGGCTCGGACAGGGACTCATAGGCCAGATAGCAATTGGCGAAAGCGGTGTCGCCGGCGCCATAGGGCGGTGTTTTGGTCACATGCAGGAAGGAGGCGGCGATGGGCGCCTCGTCGCAGGTTACGTCGGCATGCCAGGCGTCGCCGGCGGTGAAACGCGAGTCCGGTCCGGTCTTCCAGGCGAGCAGTTCGGGATCGTTGGCGCGACCCGCGAAGGTCTTGTCCTGCGCCAGTTCGTGGCGATGCAACCGGCCGAAATTGCGGGCAAAGCGCTTCTGGTCGTCCAGCGAGATGTTCTGGTCGCGGAAAACCAGCACGAGCCTTTCGGCCAGGGCGCGGCGAATCTCCGCCAGTTGCTGTTCCGGCAGGTCGGCGGTCAGATCGACGCCTTCGATCTCGGCGCCGATGGTTGGCGTCAGCGGCGTGAGTTTCAGGGTCTCGAAAGGCTTGAAATCGAGCTCGCTCCAGGCCTTGATCGCCAGCTTGTCGAAATAATCGCGATAGAAGCTCATAGGGCGCTCCGTCGAAATCTGGGTCAGGAGGCAGCCGTCGCGCCGAGCAGACGGCCGAGAAGAATGTCTTCGATCCGCGCGAAGGCGGGATCGCCGCGTCGGCGCGGCCGGGGAAGATCGACCGGGATGATCTGCGCGATCTCGCCGCCCTCCAAAAGCACGATGCGATCGCCGAGGCGCACCGCTTCGGCGACGTCATGGGTGACGAGAATGGCGGTGAAACGCTCCTTGAGCCAAACCGATTCCAGCAGGTTCTGCATCTCGATCCGCGTCAGCGCGTCCAGCGCGCCAAGCGGTTCGTCCAACGCCAGAACGCGCGGGTTGGAAACCAGCGCCCGCGCCAACGCCGCGCGCTGCTTCTGGCCGCCGGAAAGGACCGAGGGCCAGTCGTCCGCGCGCTCGCCAATGCCGACCTCGCCGAGCGCGGCGCGCGCCCTGGCCTGCGCCTCGGCGCTGTTGCGCGCGGGACCGAAGCCGATGCGCACATTGGCGGCCACGCTCGCCCAGGGCAGGAGGCGGTGCTCCTGAAACATCACCCGCACGCAATCGGTCGCCCTTTCGCCGTCGATGCGCAACTCGCCTGCATCCGCCGCGTCGAGCCCGGCGATCAGCCGCAGCAAGGTGGTCTTGCCGCATCCGCTGCGTCCGACAATGACCACGAACTCGCCAGCGTCGATGTCGAGATCGACGTCCCTGAGCACGGTTTTGACGCCGAATCTTTTCGCCAGCCCGCGCAGCGCCATCCCCGCGCCCAAGGACGGTTGACGCGGAACGGCGGCCTGCCCGGCGAAGACCGCCGCGCTCATGGCGCCGCCGCCTGAAAGGCAGGATGCCAGCGCAGCATGCGGCGCTCCAGCGCGCGGGTGACGACATCGGCCAGCTTGCCGAGCAGCGCATAAATCAGAATGGCCAGCACGACCACGTCGAGCTGCATGAATTCGCGCGCCTGCATGGCCATGTAGCCAATGCCCGACTGCGCCGAAATGGTTTCGGCGACGATGAGGGTCAGCCACATCACGCCCAGCGCAAACCTAAGTCCGACGAAGATCGACGGCAGCGCGGCGGGGAAAATCACTTCGCGAAACAGCGCCTTGTTGTCGAGCCCATAGGTGCGGCCCATTTCCAGCAGCTGCGGATCGACGGTTTTAACCCCATGCAGCGTGTTGATGTAGATGGGAAAAAATACGCCCAGCGCGACCAGGAACAATTTTGCGGACTCGCCGATGCCGAACCAAAGGATGACCAGCGGAATGAGGGCCAGATGCGGCACATTGCGGATCATCTGCAAGGTGGAGTTGCTCAGTTCCTCGCTCGTGCGCGACAGGCCGTTGGCGAGGCCGAAGCCAATGCCCAGCAGCCCCCCAACAAGCAGCCCCGCCAGCGCGCGGGCGCCGCTGACCGCGCCATGAACGAAAAGCGCGCCCGACAGCGTCAGCCGCACGCCCGCTTGCAGCACGGCCAGAGGCGAAGGCATGACGTCGTCGCCGAGCGCGCCGAAGGCGGAGCTGGCCTGCCAGACGACCAGCGCCACGGCGGGCGCGAGCCAGCCGAGAGGCGCGCGCGCAATCGCGTTGCGAAACCCGAAGGGGCGCGTGGGCGAAAGCTCCCGCGCCTCCGGTTGCGCCGGCGCCGTCGCGGCGTCAGGCGAAGCGATGCCGGCGGCGTCGCTCATGCGCGCGCCTTTTCCCAGACGATCTCGCGCACATCGATCCGGTTGGGAATAAGCTTGAGCTTGAAATAGCGGTCGGCCACCTGCTGCTGAAGGTCGAGCACCGCCGGCGTCAGCGGCGAGAAGGTGTATTCGGCGCGATCGACCGAACGTTTCTGCGCCACGAAATCGACGCCGCTGGCCTCGGCGAAAAGTTTGGCGGTCTCGTCGCGATGCGCCGCAGCCCAATCGGTGGCCTTCGATACTTCGGCGTTGATGGCGGCGACCGTTTCAGGATATTTGGCGGTGAAATCGCGATTGGCGAGGAAAAAACTGTTCTGCCGGGTCGCGTTCCGGTCGACGGGCAGCGACCTCGCCTTGATGCCGATCTCCGCGATGGCGTAGAACGGGTCCCAGATCGACCAGGCGTCGATGGCGCCGTTGGCCAGCGCGGCGGAGGCGTCGGCGGGCGACAGATAGATCGCGCTGATCTCGTCCCATTCGACATGCGCGCTTTCCAGCGAAGCGATCAGCAGATTATGGCCGCTCGAACCCTTGGCGACGCCGACCTTCCTGCCCTTGAGATCGGCGACGGTCCTGATGGGCGAATTGGCCTGGACCACAATCCCCTGACCTTCTCCACGCGCCGGGATGGCCGCGACATAGAGCAGTTTCGCGCGCGCCGCCTGTGCGAAAATTGGCGGCGAGTCTCCGGTGTAGCCGTAATCGATCGCGCCGGCGTTCAGCGCCTCCAGCAGCGGGGGGCCGGCCTGGAAATCGTGCCAGCTCACGGCGACGCCCTCGCTGGCGAAACGCTTTTCGAGCAAGCCGAGCGCCTTGGTGACGAGAAGGGCGCTGGTCTTCTGATAGCCGACGCGAATCTGCTTGACGGGCGCGGCGGGAGTGACGGGAGTGACGGGAGTGACGGCGAACGCGCCGCCGCCGGACGCGACAGCCATGGCGCCGGCGACGGAGACTAGAAAAAGACGACGGGTCAAAAGCGCCTCCGGATGGCCTGCGGCGCGAGATGACACAGGCTCGATTGATTTTAGCCGATAGATATATAAAATCTATAGAAAATATATTTTGCTACCGATGGAGATGGGCCGTGGCGCTCCGGCATAGCGAGTTGACTCAGAAATTCGGCGCCGAACTGCATGGCCTCGATATCGAAAATGGCCTGACCGACGCGCTGTTTGCGGAAATCGTCGCGCTCTGGCGCGAAAAGCTGGTTCTGGTCATTCGCGACCAGGCCATCGGCGACGAGCGGCTGCTGCGTTTCGCCAGAAGATTCGGCGCGCTCGACCCCGCGCCAAAACTCGACAAGGCGCGCAGCCATGCCGAAGGGTTTCCCGAGATAGCGGTCGTCTCCAACGTGATCGAAGACGGGGCGCCCATTGGCGGGCTCGGAGCGGGCGAACTGGCTTGGCATTCCGACATGACCTATGTCGAAAATCCCCCCGTCGGCTGCATTCTCCACGCCTGGGAGACGCCGGACGGCGCCGGTCGCACATTTTTCGCCAATCTGCGCGGCGCTCTCGCTTCGCTGTCGCCGGACGAGCGCGAGGCTTTGCAAGGTTTGAGCCTCACACATGACGACCTTTACACCAGCGCCGGCACGCCGCGTTACGCGGCGCCCGAAAAACGGAGCGCGCAAACCCATCCCCTGCTGGCGCGTCACCCGAGTTGGGGCGAAGAGATTTTGCTGGTCGGCCGGCGCAGGGGCGCGCAAGTCATAGGCCTCGGCGCGGAAAAGGGCGAGGCTCTGCTCGACAGGATCTGGGACCTGGCCTCCGCCGAAAACAATGTCCTCACCCATGTGTGGCGGCCCGGGGACGTTGTGATCTGGGACAACCTGCTGGTCCTGCACAAGCGCGAGGCGTTCGACGACAGCCAGCGGCGTATACTGCATCGAGCGCAAATCCGCACGCTGCACCCGCATCTGAAGCCCGATCCGGCGGAGTCTCTGCCGATTGCCCGCGCCTGAAACTCCTCCAGTACCTGACGCAACGCAGAAAAATTCCCGCGCAGCGATCTCCGTCGCCGAGACGGGGGGCTATGGTCGCCGAGCTTGAGGCGAGGTTCGCCGCCCGGCCTGATATTTCGTGACCGACTTTCAAATCCTCGCTCAGACGCGAATGAACGCCTTGACCGCCGGATCGGCCGACAGCGCCTCGATGTCCCGCGCGCCCGGCAGTTGCGGCCGGTCGCGCTCGCGCGCGACGACGCAGAAGAAGCCGAGCGGCTCGGTCCCCGTGGCGCGGAACTGATGCCAGGTCAGCGGCGGAACGATGACAGCGTCGAGCGGGTTGACGGCGGACACGACGTCGCCGACCAGGCAATGGCCGCCGCCGCGGCCGATCAGCACGAGATGGACGTGGTCGTGCCGTTCGAGCGTCGAATGGCCGCCCGGCGCGACCTCGAAATAACGCAATTCGGCGAAGAGATCGGGCGAACCTTCGGAGAGGACCTGCCGCGTCACCTGCTTGAAATGCGTTCCGGCCTCCGACTTGTAGTCGAGCCGCCGCACGCCCTCCCATTCGTAAAGCCCGGTATGGCGAACAACCCCCGTCATGACGCAAGCTCCTTCGACACGCGGGCCGCCTCGGCGACGAAATCCCTGGTCCGCTGGATCACCTCGCCCGATTCAAGCAGGCTGCCGCCGACCAGCAGTATGGTGTCGACGCCATAGAATGACAACACCTCGCGCACGCGGCTCGTCTTGATGCCGCCCGCCGGCACAGGAAACGCAGGCTTGAGGCCGTGCGCGGAAGAATTGAGTCGCGCCGCAAGCGAGAGGCAGGTTTCCCGGCTGTAGCTGAAACGCCCGCCCAGATGCGGAAAGATCGACGCGTCCGCCCCGAACCATTTGAAGATGTCGCCGAACAGCACTTCGGGGGCGATCCATTCGGACCCGCCAAACGCGGGATGGGCGATGATCGGCAGCGCCGCCGCGCCGGCGAGTTCGTGCAACAGCCCCGGGCCGACCAGCATCGGCGACAACAATACGGCGCCGACGCCGGCCTCGCGCGCGAAGGCGAATTGCCGGTGGACGCTCGCGGGCGAACCGATCAGGTTCGGCGCATAGATCGTCCGGCCGCCGGTTTCGGCATTGGCCTTGGCGACAGCGCATTGACAGAGTTCGACGCGCTGTTCGAAGGAGCAGAAATCATGGTCGGCGAGGCCGTGATCGTCCTTGATGACGTCGATGCCCGCGACCGCGAAAGCATGGGCGAGGGCGGCGAGTTTTGCCGCCGGCAGGCCCATGGGTTTCAGCGCGGTGGCGGTCAGAGCGCGTCGATGGGCGCCGAGTTTTTCGCGCAAGGCGTCGGCGCCGAAACGCGGTCCTCGAAACGTCTTGAAGAATTCGTCGGGCGGTTCGACGCCGGCGAGCTTCACGTCGGGCTGCAACGACGAATTGCCAAAGGCGACGTTGAGAAACTGGGCGGGATCGAGCGCCGTCGTGCGAAGGGCTTGCGCGATCGCCACCGCAAACCCTCCGCCCGCGCGCGGTTCGATCGACAGCACCTCGCCGATGATATTGTCGCGCACCCAATCGTCCGACGCCGCGGCGCGCGAGAGCTCCACGGTCTGTTCAAGCAGCAGCGCCTCGGCGCGCGCGGCGATGTCGCCCGGATCGCTCAGGACATGGTAGTGAAAAACGATGCAGCCCGTCATGCTTTCATCTTTTCGTCCAGTTCGCGTTACCGAATGCCCGTCCATCAGCCCGAGCCTTGTCCCGCCGCGTTCGCTGCATCGCTCTGTTCGAGGGCCTGGGCGATGGCGGCAATGATGTCGTCGGGGTCTTCGAGCCAGATGGAGAGGCGCACAAGACCCGACGTAACGCCGGCCTCCGCCTGCTGCTTCGCATTGAGCTGGCATGGATGGTTGAACCCGTATGGATCGCAAGGCTGGGCGCATCGCCGGTATTGGCGAGATGATACAGGAGAGCTTGAGGCGATCGATGAAGGCGAAAGCCGCCGCCTCGCCGCCGATCGGCTCGAGGGAGGGAGGCGTCACGGACATGCTCGGGTTCCTTGCGGGTCGCGGCCCGCGAATGGCGAGCCATGCAAAGATTTGAAAGGGCCGTTTCGCCTCCGCCTGCAACGACGTGCGGGCGCGCGCGACCGCCGGTCGGCGGCGACATTCCCCGAGCGACGCGAAGCGGGCGGCGAGCTCGCGCATGAGAAACGAGGCGCGTCATGACCGCTCCCTGGTTGCAGTCTGTTCGATCAATAGAAGGATGCCGGTTCGTGCTGGGGTCTGGTGAGAGCGAGAAGATCGGCGTGATGGCGCACCGCGACGTCGGGATGCGAACGCAAACGGCCTTTCAGAACGTTGCGGCCGACTTCGCTGAACAGGGGATTGAGCGGATCCTGGGTCACGCCGCGAGAAAGCGCGGCCAGATGCGGCGGCAGATTGAGCAGGGGGACGCGCGCATCGAGATGGGCGCCGAGGAAAAAGCCGATCGAAAGCCGGTCGCTTCCCGCCGACGGCGAAACAACGCGATGCAAAGTGGCGCGCAGAAAGCCGCTGGTGGCGATTTCCAGAATTTCGCCGATATTGACGATAAAGCTTCCCGCCAGCGGCGGCGCGTCGATCCAGCCGCTTTCGGCTTCGACCTGCAATCCAGCGACCTTGTCCTGCAAAAGAATGGTGACGAAGCCGCCGTCCTTGTGCGCGCCTACGCCCTGATTCGACTCGCGGGCGCCCCGGCCGGGATAACGGATGACCTTGGTGAGCTGGTTGGGCCAGGGCGTATAGATCGGCTCAAAGACGTCTTCCGGCTGATCCAGCGCGACGGCGAAGGTCCTCAGCACGCGAATTGCGAGAGCCGTGACCGCGTCCTGATAGGCAAGCAGCGTCGGCTTCAGGTCCGGAAGCGCCTCAGGCCACTGATTGGGGCCTTGGAGGCGATGCCAGGGCTGTTTGATCGCTTTGGCGGGAAGCGCGGGACGCTCCGCGCCGACATCGATCTGTTCGCGCCAGTCCGGCTCGCCGCGCGTCAATTCTCGGCCGGGACGCGTGTAGCCGCGAAAGCGCGGCGAATGGATCATCTCGATCGCCAGCTTGTCGGCTTCCGGCAGGTCGAAGAAGCGGCGGGAGAAGCCAAGCGCATTTCGGATCAGCTCCGGGTCGACGCCATGGCCGGTCAGATAGAAGAATCCGACCTCGCGCGCGACCCGCCGCAGCTCCTCGACAAACGCGCGCTTTTCGTCGGCGCCGGCGTCAAACCTGGAGAGATCGAGTGTGGGAAGGCTGGCAGCATTATGGTCCGCAGACATGCGCGCGCTCGGTAAAGAAGCTAGTGCCGGAAGAGTGATCCCAGCCGGAGGGGCGTGTCAATAAATCTATCGACTTTATAGTTAGTTGCACGAGCGAGGCGCGCGGCGCCAAAAGACTGCCGATTTGTTTGAACATCGATTTCAATCAGATAGGACGATGCGCGAGATCGATCCCTGCCGACGGGGACACAATTGCGCCCGTCCAGGAATACGCGGCGAGTGAGGTCTCGCCGTCGCTCGCGATGGCGCGCCGCGCGCCGCCAAGGCTCCAGGCCGTTGCCAGCGGCGCGCTCGCCACGTCAAGCACTCGACATTCCAAAGGTGTCGTCCGGCGACGACAAGGCTCGCATGGCGCGCTATAGCGCGTTTCCATCGAACGGCTGCTCTAGGCCTCGCCTTGACCAAGCGGGCAAGTTTGGCGACAGGCCGCTTGGGGTCACGAATACGCGTTCGACGGAAGCCGTGGAAGTCCGCTGGCGACGTTGTACCGGACGTAGCGGGAAAAGCTTGAAAGACCAGTTTGAGCCGATTCCCGTCATCGCAATAGGACGTTAAGCGAGGGAATTTCACCTCACGCCTTCGTCCGCAAGCAGATTCATGCGCTTGTCCGTGGTTCGAGACGCGCCTGGCGGCGCTCCTCACCGTGAGGGGGTGGGGTTGAGAGAGGGAGGCGCCCGGGTTGTGACGGGGCGCGCGGCGGAGCGACGCGAGGACCTTAGCGAGGAAGCAATCCAGTGGCCGCAGTCCGGGTCTGGATTGCTTCGCCCTAGCCTGTCGAAGACGGGCGTCCTTCGACACCCTATGGCTCGCAATGACGGCCCGTTTTCCGCGCTGAGTTCTTTATCAAGAACTCATCGCTGCGGCACGATCACCAGACGTTCGACCAGCGCGCCGCCCTTGAGGTGGGACTCGATGATCTCGTCAACATCTTCCGCCGATTTCGGCTGATACCAGACGCCTTCGGGATAGATCACCAGCAGCGGTCCGGCGCGGCAGAAGCCGAGGCAGCCGGCCGCCGTGAAGCCGACATCTGCCAGACGCTCGGCTTCAAGCTTGCGCGACAGGCGATCCCACAGCGGCTGGGCGCCCAACTCGCCGCAGGAGCCGCGCGGGTGACCGGCGGGACGCTGGGTGTAACAGGCGAAGACGTGACGCTTGTATACCTGCGGCACGTCGAAAACGGTCGGGGCCGATGACTCCGTCATGCCGGCGCCTTTTCGACGCCCTTGTCGGCGAACAGCTGGGTCAACTCGCCGGAGGCCGCCATTTCGCGCACGATGTCGCAGCCGCCGATGAATTCGCCCTTGACGTAGAGCTGCGGAATCGTCGGCCAGTTGGAGAAAGCCTTGATGCCTTCGCGGATATAGGGGTCGGCCAGAACATTGACAGCGCCGAAGGGGACGCCGGATTCATTGAGCACCTGAACGACCGCGGCGGAAAAACCGCATTGCGGCGCGGCGGGGACGCCTTTCATGAACAGCACCACGTCTTGGCCGTCGATGATCGACTGGATGCGGTCGGAGGTTTTTTCCGTCATGGCAAGACCTTTCAGCTATTGGGTCGGCAAGGGGGTTGGAACTGGGTTTGGTTTCCAGCCGGCGCGAGACGCAAAGCGCGCGGCCGACCGAGCCCCCACTCTGCCTTTTTTGCGATGCAAAATAAAGACCAGCGGTCGGCCGCGCCGCACGGGCGCCTGAAAAACAGTCGAAACCGCCGGAAACTCTGCGTCGCATTACCGACACAGTCCCCCTGTCCGAAACGCGACGAAGCGACCCGGCCCTGCTTTTGCACCGGACCCCGGCAATGCAGCGCAGCGCGAAGGCCCAAAATGATTCTCCCCTTTCCGGCTCCCGAACCCGACTCGATCAATTTCGGCGACCTGCCCGAGGAGATCGACGCCCTGCTGCAACAGGGCGTCGCCGCCTATCGCCGCGATTTCGCCGCCGCCGATGCGTTGTTTCGCGCCGCGCTGGCGGCCGCGCCGGAACAGCTTCCGACCTATTTTTGTCTTTATAAAATCCACACTTATCAGGGCAATCTCGACGAGGCGCGGGCCGCCGCCGAGGCCGGCCTACTGGAGGGCGCGCGGCAGGCCGGCTGGCCCGCCGACTGGCGCCTGTGGACGCCGCGGCCCGGCTCGCCCGACGGCGCCGGGCGTTTCGCGCTCTATACGCTCAAGGCGCTCGCCTTCATCAGCCTGCGCCGCGACGAGCGCCCACAGGCCGAGGAAATGCTCGACCGTTTAAGAAAACTCGATCCGACCGGCGAGGTCGGATGGCCGGTCGTCGCCGAACTGGCGGCGGGAGTCGCCGGCTAGAACCGCGATGCGGCGGGCCATGGCGCCCCGCTTGCATCCATGGCGACGGGCGCCGCGCCGCACAATCGCCGGCGTCGTTTCCGGCGCAGGCGCGCTCCCGCAAGCCTGCGTTATCCAGGCCTTCACAAGCAAAGTCGGAACCCTGACATGAGCGAAGAGACGGAAACCCTGCAAGAGCTCGCGGACCGCAAATACAAGTACGGGTTCGTCTCCGAGATCGAATCCGACTTTGCGCCCAAGGGTCTCAACGAAGACGTCATCCGCTTCATCTCGGCCAAGAAGGACGAGCCCGACTGGCTGCTCGCCTATCGTCTCGATGCCTACAAGCGCTGGCTGACCATGGAAGAGCCGCATTGGGCGAAGCTGCATTATCCCAAGATCGACTTCCAGGACGCCTATTATTACGCCGCGCCGAAAAGCGACAACGATGGCCCGAAAACCATCGGCGACGTCGATCCGGAACTGTTGCGCGTCTATGAAAAACTGGGCATTCCGCTGCACGAACAGGAGGCGCTTGCCGGCGTCCAGCAGCGCAAGATCGCGGTCGACGCGGTGTTCGATTCGGTTTCTGTCGTCACCACCTTCAAGGAGGAATTGTCGAAAGTCGGCGTCATCTTCTGCCCGATTTCCGAAGCCCTGAAATCCCATCCGGATCTGGTGAAGAAATATCTCGGCTCGGTCGTGCCGGTGACCGATAATTTCTACGCCACGCTGAACGCCGCCGTGTTTTCGGAAGGCTCCTTCGTCTATATCCCGCCGGGCGTGCGCTGCCCGATGGAGCTTTCCACCTATTTCCGCATCAACGCCGCCAAGTCCGGGCAGTTCGAGCGCACCCTGATCATCGCCGACAAGGGCTCCTACGTCTCTTATCTCGAAGGCTGCACCGCGCCGCAGCGCGACGAGAACCAGTTGCACGCCGCCGTGGTCGAGTTGATCGCCATGGACGACGCCGAGATCAAATATTCGACGGTGCAGAACTGGTATCCCGGCGACGAGAACGGCAAAGGCGGCATTTACAATTTCGTCACCAAGCGCGGCGACTGCCGCGGCGACCGCTCGAAAATCGCCTGGACGCAGGTCGAAACCGGTTCCTCGATCACCTGGAAATATCCGTCCTGCATCCTGCGCGGCGACGGTTCGAAAGGCGAATTCTACTCCATCGCCATCGCCAATAATTTCCAGCAGGCCGACACCGGCACCAAAATGCTGCATCTCGGCAAGAACACGTCCAGCCGCATCGTCTCCAAGGGCATTTCCGCCGGCCACGCGCAAAACACCTATCGCGGGCTGGTGAGCGTCCACGCCAAAGCCGACGGCGCGCGCAACTTCACCCAGTGCGACTCCCTGCTGCTCGGCGACAAATGCGGCGCCCATACGGTGCCCTATATCCAGTCGCGCAACCCGAAAGCGATTCTGGAACATGAGGCGACGACGTCGAAAATCTCCGACGATCAGCTGTTTTATTGCCTTTCGCGCGGCATTCCGACCGAAGAGGCGGTGGCGCTGATCGTCAACGGGTTCTGCCGCGAAGTCTTGCAGCAATTGCCTATGGAATTCGCTGTCGAGGCGCAGAAGCTCGTCGGCATCAGCCTCGAAGGGAGCGTTGGATAATGCTTGAGATCAAGGACCTGCACGTCAACGTGTTCGGCAAGGAAATCCTCAAGGGCCTTTCGCTCAAAGTGCCGCCGGGCGAGGTCCATGCGATCATGGGCCCCAATGGCGCCGGCAAATCGACCACCAGCTACACGCTCGCCGGCCGCGCAGGCTATGAAGTGACCGGCGGCCAGATCGACCTGTTCGGCGAGGACATCACCGGGCTTTCGCCCGAGGAGCGCGCCGCCAAGGGCATTTTCCTCGCCTTCCAGTATCCGCTCGAAATTCCCGGCGTCTCGACGATGAATTTCCTCAAGACCGCGATGAACGCCCAGGCGAAATTGCGCGGCGAAAAGGAACTCGACGCCGCCCAGTTTTTGCGCATCGTGCGCGCCGCGGCCAAGGAACTGAACATTTCCGAGGACATGCTGAAACGCCCGCTGAATGTCGGCTTTTCCGGCGGCGAGAAAAAGCGCAACGAAACCCTGCAAATGGCGCTGTTGAAGCCCAAACTGGCGATCCTCGACGAAATGGATTCGGGTCTCGACATCGACGCGCTCAAACTCGTCGCCGAGGGGGTCAACAAGCTGCGCGCCCCGGACCGCTCCTTCCTCGTCATCACCCATTACCAGCGCCTGCTCGATTACATCCAGCCGGACGTCATCCACATTCTTTCGGGCGGCAAGATCGTGCTGTCGGGTGACAAGAGCCTGGCGCTGCAACTCGAAGAAAATGGCTACGACGCCGTCATCAACAAAGCCGCGTGAGGGTTTCATGGGCAAAGTCGTGTCGCTCGACAATCTGCTCGCCAGCATGGAGGCGCGGCGCACCGACGTCGCGCCCTGGCTCGGGGCCCTGCTCGGCGAGGCCGGCGAAAAATTCGCGCATCTCGGCCTGCCGAACCGCCGCGTTGAGGCCTGGCGCTATTCCGATCTCGCCAAGGCGCTGCATGAGAGCGTCAAGCTCGAAGCCGACGCGGATGCGCCGCCCGAATTTCCGGGCGCCTGCCTCGCGGCTTTCGAAAACGGCGTGCTGGTCGATAAATTGTCCTCTTATTGCGCAATGGGCGCGATTTCGCTGCGCAAGGCGCTGGCGCAGCAGGATCCAGCCGTCGCCGCGCATATCGGCAAGATCAATCCGCAGCAAGACCATCCGATCGTCAATCTGAACACCGCCTTGATGGAGGAAGGCCTCGTCCTGCATGTGCCGAGGGACGTCACCATGGCGACGCCGCTGCATCTGCGCTTCAACTGGAGCGATGTCGAAACCCAGGGCGACGACGGACGCCATTTGCGGCTGCTCGTCGTGCTCGAAGAAGGCGCCAGCGCGACCATTTTCGAATCCCATGACGGCGCGCCGAGTTTTGCGACCATCGTCAGCGAATTCCGTCTCGCGGCGAATTCCAGCCTCAGGCACATCAGGCTCGAAAACTTCGCCGCAGCCGCCCGACAGACCGCCGTCACGCTCGCCGAAATCGGCGAAAAGGCGACCTATCGCGGCTTCTACCTGTCGCAGGGCGGCCATTTCGCCCGCCACGAGGCGCTGCTCAAACTGGCGGGCGAACAAAGCTTCGCCGAAATGGACGGCGCCTATCTGGTGGCCGACAAGCGCCATTGCGACAATACTACCGTGGTCACGCACGCCGCGCCCAATACGGCGAGCAAACAGACCTTTCGCGGCGTGCTGGCGGGCGCCGGACGCGGCGTCTACCAGGGCTGCGTTCAGGTTGAGCAGGCGGCGCAGAAAACCGATGCGAAACAATTGAGTCGGGCGCTGCTTCTGTCGCACCGCGCCGAAATCGTGACCAAACCCGAACTCGAAATTTTCGCCGACGACGTCAAATGCAGCCATGGCGCCACGGCGGGCGAACTCGACGCCAACGCCCTGTTCTTTTTGCGCGCGCGCGGCATTCCCGAAGCGCAAGCCCGCGCCCTGCTGGTCGAGGCTTTCCTTGCCGAAGCGCTCGACACGATCGGCGATGAAGTCTTGCGCGCTCCGGCTGCGGAAATGGTGCGGAAATGGCTCGCGCGTCACGCCGGCGAGGCCTCCCATGTCGAATAAAGCTTTGGCGGTCAGCCCGGCCCTCCCCTCCTTCGACGTGTTGGCGGAGCGAGCGAAATTCCCGATCCTGGCGCGCAAGATCTACAACAAGCCACTGGTCTATCTCGACAATGGCGCCTCGGCGCAAAAGCCGCAGGAAGTGCTCGACGCGATTCTATCCGGCTATGCCGAGACCTATTCCAACGTCCATCGCGGCGCGCATTTCCTGTCCGGCGAATCGACCGCCGCTTTCGAAAAGGCGCGCGAATCCGCCCGCCGTTTCGTCAATGCGGAAAGGCTCGAAGAGATTGTTTTCACCAAGGGCGCCACCGAGGCGATCAATCTCGTCGCCATGAGCCTCGGCGCCGAAATCGGCGCGGACGACGAAATCGTGATCTCCGAAATGGAGCATCATTCCAACATCGTCCCCTGGCATTTCCTGCGCGAACGCAAGGGCGCGAAACTGCTCTGGGCGCCGGTCGCCGAGGACGGCTCGTTCGAGATCGAAGCTTTCGCCCGATTGCTCACCAAAAACACCAAAATCGTCGCCATCACTCATATGTCGAACGTGCTCGGCACGATCTCGCCGGTGGCGGAAATCGTGCGGCTCACCAATGAAGTCGGGGCCAAGGTCCTGATCGACGGCTCGCAGGGCGCGGTGCATGAAATCGTCGATGTGCAGGCGCTCGGCTGCGATTTCTACGTCTGCACCGGCCACAAGCTCTATGGCCCTTCGGGCATTGGCTTTCTCTATGGCAAATACGAGCTGCTGGCGCAAATGCAGCCCTATCAGGGCGGCGGCGAAATGATCGGCGACGTCACTCAGGACCGCATCACCTATGCGGAACCGCCGCATCGTTTCGAGGCCGGCACACCGCCCATCGTCGAGGCGATCGGCCTCGGCACAGCGCTCGACTATATGATGGGACTCGACCGATTGAGCGTGGCGGCGCATGAATCGGCGCTGCTCGCCCATGTGACCGAAGAAATGGATAAATTGGGGGGAGTGCGCATCTTCGGGCGCGCGCCCGGCAAGGGCGCCCTGGTGACGTTCGAGGTCGCCGGCGCGCACGCGCAGGACGTTTCCACCCTGCTCGACCGCGGCGGCATCGCGGTGCGCGCGGGCACCCATTGCGCGCAGCCGCTGATGACGCGGCTTGGCCTGACGGCGACTGCGCGCGCCTCTTTCGCCCTCTACAACACCCATGAAGAAGTCGAAATTTTCATCCAGGGACTCCGCCGCGTGAAGGAGCTGTTCGCATGAATGAATCGCTTTCGTCGGAAGATCTTGCCCTTGAGGATCCGGGCGGGCCTCACGCTGCCCTCGCCTTCAGCGACGAGGCGGTGGAACTGCCCGAATGGACCGGCGATCTCGAGACCGACGTCGTCAATGCGATCCGCACCGTGTTCGATCCGGAAATCCCGGTCAATGTCTATGACCTCGGCCTGATCTATCGCGTCGATATCGCCGATCCCGCCGCTATCGACATTGACATGACCCTGACCGCGCCGGGCTGCCCGGTCGCCGGGGAAATGCTGCGCCGGGTGGAAAAAGCCGTTCTGCTCGCGCCCGGCGCCACCGGCGCCAAAGTCCATCTGGTGTTCGACCCGCCGTGGGACCCGAACAAGATGTCGGACGAAGCCAAGCTCGAACTCGGAATGCTCTAGCTTTCGCCGGTTCACGCGACGCCGGGAGTCCCCCTCTCGACTTCGTTTGCCAGCGTCGCTTGTCGGGCGTCACTTTCTTCTCTTTGGAGCGGGTCTCATGGACGAATTGTTCGCAATCTGCCGCACTTTCGAAATCGACGACCATGACGCGCGCGGCTTCGTCCTGAAGCGCGTCGGCGCCAATGGAGAAGGCGAACCATGGCCGATCCTCGTCACCCGCAAGGGCTCGAATTATTACGGTTTCGAGAACATCTGTCCCCATGCCGGCAAGCGTCTCGATGCGCAGAGCGGCGAATTCATGGATGAGGCCGGCAATTTCCTGGTCTGCGGCCATCATGGCTCGCAATTCGACCTCGACACCGGCTTCTGCTTCTCGGGCGCCTGCCAGAACAAGTCGCTGACCCCAATTAAAATTGTCCTCGACGATGGCGATGTCTGCGTCACCGGCGTCGAACTGGCGGAGGAAGACGGCCTCGATCTCGAGGAAACCATTCCGGAAGTGGTCATCACCGGCGACTGACCCTGAAGTTTGAAAAATCCCGACAAGGAACCCTCCGGCATGACCGATACCGCGGAACTGGTGAAACGCAAGAAGGCGATCAATCTCGCCGTGGTGCACGGCGACCCCGACGCGTTTCTGGCGCATTTCCTCGGCTGGCTCGAAATCACCGCCTTCATCACGGCCCAGCGCGCCGGCGCGGCGCAGGTCCCCGCCGACGGAATCACCCCGGCGCTCAACGACGCGCAATTGAAAAGCGGCGGCGTGGTTCACGTCGCCAAGGACGCGCTGTTCGCCTTCTGCATGACCGCCGCGCTCAAAGGCGACAAGGGCGCGGTGGACAAGGTCGAGGCGGGGCTGATCGCGCGTTTCGGCGGGGATTTTCCGGGCGCCCCGGCCCTGTGGAGTTTCAGGTCGAAAATCGACGAACCGGCGACGCTCGAAGACCATGTCGGACAGGCGGCGCAGAAAATGCTGCTCGGCGACCTGCCGCCGCCGCCATTGCGCGCCAAGGAAAACTGGAGCGCCGGCCTGCGCTTTCTGGAGAAGGCGCGCAAAAGCAACTTCCCGCAGGAAATCATCTATCCGCTGGCGTGCTGGACGCGCGAGAAATGGGGCGAGACGCTCGAAAAAGGCGTCGCCTTCATGGTCCACATCGAAGACAATGTGCCGGTGCTGCGCGAGGCTTTGGCCGAACCGCGCAACGACGAGCCTTTCGTCGCCAATATGCTGTTGAAAATGGCCCCGGCGGTCGATATGGAACTCAACGACGACGCGCAGGGCTTCTTGCGCTCGCTGGCGCGTCGGGCTTGAGATTTCAGCGCCTGTTCGGTTCCGAAAAGTCCGCGACTTTTCGGGCAAAAAGCTCCGGGAAGCCGACATGACCTTCATCGCCATGAACCGTTTTCGCGTCGCCCTCGGACGGGAGGCGGATTTCGAGGAAGTCTGGCGCCGTCGCCAGAGCGACCTGCCGTCCACGCCCGGCTTCGTTGTCTTTCATCTGCTGCGAGGCGCGAGCGACGACGCCGCGACGCTGTTCGTCTCCCATACTTTGTGGGAGACGCGCGCGGCCTTCGAGGACTGGACGCGTTCCGAAGCCTTCCGCCGCGCCCACGCCGGCGCGCCGAAGACGCAAGGCCTCTATCTCGGGCCTCCGCAGTTCGAAGGTTTCGAGGCGGTCGTCGAAACCACCCGTACGGGCTGACAATTAGCCGACAGGGCGTGTTCCAACACCAACAAGACTGAGGTCGATTGCGGCCAAAGCAGCGACGAAAAGCCCCATTTTCCCGCCATTTAGCCCCCATAAGCGAATTTTGCGCTGGCCCGAGTTCTGCTTTGCCCCGGTACGGGATTTCCGGACCGCGATTGTGACCGGGACAGGCGAAATGATTGCGAAGGGGCCGGGTCATGAGCGCATCGAAATTCGCGGCCTTTTTCGCGGGTTCCGCGCAGCCCTTCGCCGTCATTTTGGGAACCAATGAAATCGCCTCGGCGGTCGCCGTCAAATTGCGCAAGGCGCGTTTCAACGTCCTCCTGAGCCACGATCCCTATCCGCCGGTGATCCGCCGCGGGATGGCCTTTTACGACGCTCTGTTCGACGATCGCGCGGTAATCGATGGCGTGCTTGGCCGGCGCGCCGAAACCGCGATGGAGATCGCGGAAATCATCGGCGACGAGAACAGCGTCGCGGTAACGCCGCTGCAATTGAGCGACCTGCTGGCGCTGCGCCGGATTCCGGTTCTGATCGACGCACGTATGCAGAAGCGCCATGTCACGCCCGATTTCCGCTATTATGTTGGCCTCGCGGTCGGCCTCGGCCCCAATTTCATGGTCGGCGCCAATTGCGACATCGCCGTCGAGACCCGGCCGCTCAGATCCGGCGCGATTGTCGAACAGGGCGCGACCGACGATTTCGACGGCGTCGCCAGCCCGCTCGGCGGCGTCGGCGGCGAGCGTTTCGTCTATGCGCCGGGCGACGGCGTCTGGCATACGCCGGTCGAGATCGGCGCGCCGGTGTTTCGCGGCCTTGGCGTCGGCAATCTGAACGGCCAGACGGTCGCGGCGCCGCTCGACGGCGTGGTGCGCGGTCTGGCGCGCGACGGCGTATTCGTCCCCGCCGGCGTCAAACTGCTGGAAGTCGATCCGCGCGGCCGACGCGCCAGATGGACCGGAATCGACGCCCGCAACCGCGCCATTGCCGACGCGACGGTCCAGGCGATCCGCCAGGCGCGAAAGCGCCGCAAGAGGGCGCCCCGCGCCGCCCAGACCTTCGTTTGAACGAAATTTCGTTGGAGACGGGCCTCCCCATGCCGATCCGGATTTCGCGCGAAAAACTCGAGCGCCTGCTGTTCGACGACGCACCCCATGGCGATCTGACCACCGACCTGCTGGGCCTTGCCGCGCGGCCCGGCGCCATCGCGTTTTCGGCGCGCGGCGACATGGTTGTGGCGCTGGCGAACGAGGCTGCGACGATTTTGGAGATGGCCGGCGCGCGGGTGGAAATATTTTGCGAAGACGGCCAAAGGCTGGCGGCGGGCGCGCCGATCCTGCGGGCAAATGGCCCGGCCGGCGCGCTGTTGCGCGGCTGGAAGGTCGCGCAGACGCTGATCGAAATCTGGTCGGGCGTCGCCACCGCCACGCGCGACATCGTCGACGCCGCGCGCAGCGTCGCGCCGGGCGTCTGCGTCGCCTGCACGCGCAAGAACACGCCGGGGGTCAAGGATTTCTCCGTCGCCGCGATTCGCGCCGGCGGCGCGGTCATGCATCGGCTCGGCCTGTCGGAAACCATACTGGTCTTCCCCGAACATCTCGCCTTCACCGCCGGCGTCCCGCTGGAGGAGATCGCCGCGCGGCTGCGCAGCCAAGCCCCGGAAAAGAAGCTGGTGATCGAGGCCTGCGGCCTCGACGAGGCGATAAGCGCGGCCGAAGCGGGCTTCGAGGTGATCCAGGCGGAAAAATTCACGCCCGAGGATATCGCGCGTCTGAAACAACGGCTCCGAGGAATGGCGAAACCACTGGCGATCGCCGCCGCGGGCGGGATCAACAGCGGCAACGCCGCCGATTACGCGCGGGCCGGCGCCGATATTCTCGTCACCTCCGCGCCCTATGCCGCCGCGCCGCGCGACGTCGGCGTCCGACTGGTCGCGGAAGGCTGAAACCGCCGGAGCGCGTTCGGACAACCGGAATCCGCGTCGCGCGAAAACGCTGTCGCCGACCAGGCCGACCGACACCGTTGCCGTTTTTGAACGATTCAAAAAGAGCAAGATTTTTGTTCATATTGCGACAAAATTGAGCGGATGGCGCAGGTTTTGCTCGTTTTTTGACGTATGCAAGACCCCGAACCGCGCCTATCCTGAGAAAATGGCGACAGGTGTTGTAACGCTTGCAACAATGCCGGCCGGGCACGAATGTGACGCCTTCCGTTCGTGACGCCGCTTTTATGGACTGAGGAGAAGACGATCATTCGGGAATACGCCAATTGATCGGGAGCCGAGCGATGGCCTCAACGGACAAAATTCTCTTCGAGCCCGCCTACAAAGACGTTGCGCTGGCGGGCGTCTATGAAATCTCCAAAATCCTGACCGGAGCGCAGTCGCTGGAGCGTACGCTCGGCGCCGTCATCGCCGTGCTGTCGTCTTTCATGCAGATGCGGCGCGGCTTCATCCTTGCCCTCGACGCCGACGGCGAACCGGAAATCACCGCCTCCTCGGATTCCTCCGACACGTCGAGCGGCGCCAAGACGCTGCTGCCGCAGAAGGTCATCGACCATATCGTAGCCACCGGCGTGCCGCTGGTGATCGAGGATATTTCGAGCCACCAATATTTCACCGGCACCGCCTATCGACATCTGCTGCCGCCGATGACCAAGGTGAGTTTCCTCGGCGTGCCGATCAAGGTCGACGGAGTCGCCAAGGGCACGCTGACGGTGGACCGCGAATGGAGCGGCAAGCTCGATTTCCGGCTCGAAGACGACGTGCGCCTGTTGACCATGGTCGCCAATCTGGTCGGCCAGGCGATGCGGATGCACGGATTGATCGCACGCGATCGCGACCGCCTGATCAAGGAACAGCATCGCCTCGAAAAAGCGCTGACCGAATCGCGGCCGCAGAGCCAGCAGACCCCGCGCGGAAAATCCGATTTCATCATCGGCGAAAGCCCGGCGATCCGGATGCTGCTGCAACGCGTCGAGATCGCGGCGCGCTCCAACGCCACCGTGCTGCTGCGCGGGGAAACCGGCACCGGCAAGGAACTGTTCGCCCGCGCCATCCATGAAAATTCGCCGCGCGCCAAGAACGCCTTCGTCAAGGTCAATTGCGCCGCCCTGCCCGAAAGCGTGATCGAATCCGAATTGTTCGGCCACGAGAAGGGCTCGTTCACCGGCGCGGTCAACCAGCGCATCGGTCGTTTCGAACTGGCCAATGGCGGCACGCTTTTCCTCGACGAAATCGGCGAGATATCCTCTTCGTTCCAGGCCAAGCTGTTGCGCGTCCTGCAGGAAGGCGAGTTCGAGCGCGTCGGCGGAACGAAGACGATCAAAGTCGATGTGCGCATCGTTTGCGCCACCAATCGCAATCTCGAAGAGGCGGTGTCGCGCGGCGATTTCCGCGCCGACCTTTATTATCGCATCAATGTCGTCACTCTGATCACGCCGCCGCTGCGCGAACGGCCCGGCGACATCCGGATTCTGGCGAATCGATTCCTCGAAACCTTTTCGAAGGAAAACGGCATCGAACATTCCTTCTCCGGCAAGGCGCTCGAGGTGCTGGCGCATTGCGCCTTCCCCGGCAATGTGCGCGAACTGGAGAATTGCGTCCAGCGCACGGCGACTCTTGCCGCTGGTGACGAAATCGTCGAATCCGATCTGGCCTGCTGGCAGGGCTGCTGCCTGTCGGCGACGTTGTGGAAGGGCCATAACGGCCTGACCGGCGTCCATCCGCATCCGCAGGCGCAACCGACTCTGCCGCCGATCGTCGCCATTCCGGTCAAAGCGGCGCCAAACCCGGCTCCGGCGCCCGCGCCGGTCGCGGCGTCGCCGCCTGCGGCGCCTGTCGATTTCGTCGCGTCCTCGTTTCCGGCCGAGGCCCTGTCAGGCGCCTTGGGCGGCCCTTGCGCCGATCATGCGCTGGAGGCGATGGAGCGAGGCCTGCCGCATGAATGTCCCTCGCCCGATCATTGTCCGGTGGTTCATCCCGGCAAGAGCGAACGCGAAAGGCTGATCGAGGCGCTCGACAAAACCGGCTGGGTGCAGGCCAAGGCGGCCCGCCTGCTCGGCCTCACGCCGCGCCAGATCGGCTACGCCTTGCGCAAGCAGAACATCGACATCAAGAAATTCTGAGGCGTTCGGGCTCCGCGTGGTTGGCGCGCCCTTTGCTTCGCTCTGGCGCGAATTCTCGCGCGAGGGCCGGAATGGCGCAGACCGACGAAACCGAAGCGGCGACGGACTGGACCGGACGCCCATTCTCCTGCCAGGATTGTCCGCATAAGGAATTGCGCGCCGGCGGTCGCTGCGTTCTCGGGCGCATTTGCGTGCGCGACAAGCGCTCGAAGCGCATCGACGCATTTTTCGCCAAAAACCCCGAACAATCCGGCGCCTATGTCGATCACCTGTACTTCGAGGTGCGCGCGCTGGCGGCCAAATACGCCAGTCCGTTCCAGATTGTCCGATTGATGAGCGATCGCGAGCCGGAAGTGCGCGCCATGGCAGCCATGCGCCTTCCGATCGCCCGCGTCCGGGAAATGCGCCTCGACCGCGACAGCGCCGTGCGCGTCGCCTGCGCGCTGAGGCTCGAAGGCGCCGATCTCGTCGCCATGGCCAATGACGAGAGCGAAAGGGTCCGCTACACCGTCGCGCGGCGGCTCGATCCCGCGTTGCTGCCGATGATGATCGGCGACAGCGACCCGACCATCCGACGTCTGGTCGCCGGGCGCCTGCCGCCGGAGCGGCTGTTTGCGCTGATTCACGACGAGGACCCGCTGGTGCGCCGCGAAGCCGCCGAGCGCATCGCCCCGGACGCGCTCGGGCGCCTGCTTGGCGATCCGGACCTGCGCGTGCGCTTTGTCGTCGCCGATCGCGCGCCGCGCGACATCGCCGTGCAATTGCTCGCCGACGAGGACGCGGAAGTTTCCGCAAGGGCGCGGGAGCGGATGGACGAAACGGCGAAATGAACCGCCGCCGGACAAAAAGGCCGCTTTGCGCAACCTCACGTCCAACAACTTCTGTAGCATTGCCGACAGGCTGGTTTCGCCCCGTCTCCGCCGCAAAACCAGGCGCCGCCGCTAACGCCTGTATTTCAACATGTTACGCATGAAAAAGCGGGTTGGTACGGAGCTTGCGAAACTCTTCCCGACGTGGGGAACCGTCCAAACGAACAGAGCGGTTGTTCCCGCCGGAGGCAAAAAAAAATGCATTTTGTCGTTTGCATCAAACAGGTTCCGGATTCGGCGCAGATTCGCGTCCATCCCGTGACCAACACGATCATGCGCCAGGGCGTGCCGACCATCATCAATCCCTACGACCTGTTTTCGCTCGAAGAGGCGCTTCGCTTGCGCGACAAGGTCGGCGGCGAAGTCACCATCCTGACCATGGGCCCGCCGATGGCCTCCGATTCGCTGCGCAAGGCGCTGACCATCGGCGCCGACCGCGCCGTGCTGCTGACCGACCGCTTCTTCGCCGGCTCCGACACGCTTGCCACTTCCTATGCGCTGGCTCAGGCCCTGCGCAAGATCGGCGAAACCTTCGGACCCGTGGACATTGTCTTCGCCGGCAAGCAGACCATCGACGGCGACACCGCCCAGGTCGGTCCCGGCGTCGCCAAGCGCCTTGACCTGTTGCAGCTGACCTATGTCTCGGCGATTGTCGAACTCGACGGCGAAAGCCGCAGCATCAAGCTGGAGCGCCGCTCCGAAGGCGGCGTGCAGGTGCTGCAATCGAAGCTGCCCTGCATGATCACCATGCTCGAAGGCTCCAACGTCGTTCGGCGCGGCCGCATCGACGACGCCCTACGCGCGGCGCGCGCCGAGATCGTCACCTGGAGCGCCAAGGACGCCGGCATCGAAGATCTGGCGCTGTGCGGCCTGCGCGGCTCGCCGACCGTCGTCAAGCGCGTGTTCGCGCCGGCGGCGCGCGCGGAAAAGGCGGCCCAGGTGGAGATCGCTCCGACACAGGCCGAAACCGCCGAAACCCTGATCGCGGCGATCTTCGCCAAGGCGCCGGCGATCGAGTCCGATCTGACCAAACTCGCCGCTGGGTTCTAGACGAGCAAGACGCACCGCCGCCTGGAGCCTGAACAGGCTCTCGTTTCTTGTTTTTAGCGTTTTCTTCAAGCGAGCCGGCAAAACCTTCGCTTGAAAACGCCTTGATGTTGAGGATGAGAAGATGAGCGATCCAAAACCCGCGCCCGCGCCGCAGCAAGGCGGCAGCCGCGCGACGATGAAAAAGGAACTGCCGGAGAAATACCGCGACCACAAGCACGTCTGGGTGTTCATCGAGATGGAGCGCGGCGTGGTTCATCCGGTGTCGTTCGAACTGCTCGGCGAGGGCCGCAAGCTGGCCGACCAGCTCGGCGTCGAACTCGCCGGCGTGGTGATGGGCGCTCCGGGCGAAGCCGTTAACAACGCGGCGCGCGAAACCTTCGCCTATGGCGCCGATGTCGTCTATCTCGTCGAAGACGCGGTGCTCGCCGATTATCGCAACGAGCCCTATTCCAAGGGTCTGACCCAGCTGGTCAATACCCACAAGCCGGAAATCCTGCTGCTCGGCGCGACGACGCTCGGCCGCGATCTCGCCGGCTCCGTCGCCACGACCTTGCTGACCGGCCTCACCGCCGACTGCACCGAATTGCGGGTGGACGACGACAAGTCGCTCGCGGCGACGCGCCCGACCTTTGGCGGTTCGCTGCTGTGCACGATCTACACGCTCAACTATCGCCCGCAAATGGCGACCGTGCGCCCGCGCGTGATGCCGATGCCGGAGCGCCAGGAAGGCCGCGAGGGCCGCATCGTGCCCTTCAAGATGGATCTGGCCGAATCCGACATCATCACCAAGATCCTGAGCTTCATGCCGGACCGCGATTCCAACAAGTCCAACCTGTCCTTCGCCGATGTGGTGGTGGCGGGCGGCATGGGATTGCAGAGCCCGGAAAACTTCCAGCTGGTGAAAAACCTCGCCGCCGTGCTCGGCGCGGAATTCGGCGCCTCGCGTCCGCTGATCCAGAAGGGCTGGGTGACCTCCGACCGCCAGATCGGCCAGACGGGCAAGACCATCCGTCCGAAACTCTATATCGCCGCCGGTATTTCCGGCGCGATCCAGCATCGCGTCGGCGTCGAGGGCGCCGATATGATCGTAGCGATCAATACCGACAAGAACGCGCCGATCTTCGACTTCGCGCATATCGGCGTCGTCACCGACGCCATGCGCTTCCTGCCGGCCCTGACCGAAGCGTTCCGCCTGCGCATTTCGCCCCACGCCAACGACCGGCTCGCCGGCTGAGCATCGCTGAATCGCATATTCTCATCCGAAAACTCTGCAAAACTCGCGAATATGCCTGAGGAGACGTCAATGATCGACGAAAAGTTCGACGCAATTGTCATAGGAGCCGGAATGGCGGGCAACGCCGCAGCCTATACGATGGCTTCGCGCGGTCTCAAGGTGCTGCAACTCGAACGCGGCGAATATCCGGGTTCGAAAAACGTCCAGGGCGGCATTCTCTATGCCGACATGCTCGAAAAGATCATTCCGGAATTTCGTGGCGAGGCGCCGCTCGAGCGCCGCCTGATCGAACAGCGCTTCTGGTTCATGACCGACAAGGCGCATACCGGAATGCACTACCGCAACGACGATTTCAACGAGGAGCGCCCCAACCGCTACACCATCATCCGCTCGCAGTTCGACCGCTGGTTCTCCAGGCAGGCCCAGGAAAAAGGCGCGATTCTGCTGTGCGAGACCACCGCGATCGAATTGATCCGCGACGGCTATGGCAAGGTGATCGGCGTGCGCACCGACCGCTCCGGCGGCCCGGTGCATGCCGATGTCGTGGTGCTGGCGGAAGGCGTCAACGGCCTGCTCGGGACTCGCGCCGAACTGCGGCCGCGCCCCGCCGCCGAACACGTGGCGCTGGCGGTCAAGGAAATGCATTTCCTGCCCGCCGAAACCATCGAGTCGCGGTTCAATCTCAAGGCCGACGAAGGCGCGGTGATCGAAGCCGCCGGAACCATTTCCAACGGCATGGCCGGCATGGGCTTCATCTACACCAACAAGGAAAGCATCTCGGTCGGCATGGGCTGCCTGGTGTCGGATTTCGCCGAAAACTCCGTCTCGCCGGCGCAATTGCTCGATACTTTCAAGAAACACCCCTCGGTGGCGCCGCTGATCGCCGGCTCCGAGGTCAAGGAATATGCCGCCCATCTCATTCCCGAAGGCGGGTTCAAGGCCGTGCCGCAATTGTTTGGCGATGGCTGGGTGATCTGCGGCGACGCCGGGCAACTCAACAACGCCGTCCACCGCGAGGGCTCGAACCTCGCCATGACTTCCGGCCGGATGGCCGGAGAAGCGATCTTCCAGATCAAGTCGCGGCGCGAGACGATGACCAAGGCCAATCTCGCGCTCTACAAGAAAATGCTCGACGAAAGCTTTGTGATGAAGGACCTGCGCAAGCACAAGGACATGCCGGCGCTGCTCCACAACCAGGCGTCCAATCTGTTCCTCACCTATCCGGAGCTGATTTCCAAGGCGATGGAAAACTTTGTCCGCGTCGACGGCAAACCGAAGATCGACAAGGAAAAGGACACGGTTCGCAATTTCCGGAAGGCGCGTGGTTTCGGACTGATCGGCGACGCCATCCGCATCGCTCGCGCCTGGCGGTAAGTCAAGGCCTCGTCGCCCTGCTTGGCGCCGATCTTGCGTTAGATAGACGAATGTAGCGCCGGCGGAGAAAAACAGACAATCCGCCGTTGCTCAGGACAGTCTTTGGCGAATACATCGGAGGTTTTCATATGGGCATCGAAGCGCAGTTCCAGAAGGTTGAAGAAAAGCTCTTCCAGAATCGCTATCTGGTCGATTCCGGCCAGCCGCATATCAAAGTCATGCCGCATGACAAGCCGTCGAAAAATCTTCTGGCAATGACCCATCTCTGTCCCGCCGGCTGCTATTCGCAGGCGGAAAATGGCCAGGTCGAACTGACCGCCGACGGCTGCCTCGAATGCGGCACCTGCCGCATCCTGTGCGAACCCGCCGGCGAAATCACCTGGGAATATCCGCGCGGCGGATACGGCATTCTGTTCAAATTCGGCTGAGGCGAAGCATCCCGGCCAGCCAAGCAGATCGCTCGGAAAACTTCCGGTCGGTCGAAAACCTCGCCAAGATATTCTCATCAGAAAAGTCATCCACTTTTCGGGAATATGACTGAGGAGGCGGCAATGATCGAAGAAAAATTCGATGCGATCGTCATCGGCGCAGGCATGGCGGGCAACGCCGCAGCCTATACGATGGCCTCACGCGGCCTCAAGGTGCTGCAACTCGAACGCGGCGAATATCCGGGTTCGAAAAACGTCCAGGGCGGCATTCTCTACGCCGACATGCTGGAAAAGATCATTCCGGAATTTCGCGACGAGGCGCCGCTCGAGCGCCGCCTGATCGAACAGCGCTTCTGGTTCATGACCGATAAGGCGCATACCGGAATGCACTACCGGAACGATGATTTCAACGAAGAGCGCCCCAACCGCTACACCATCATCCGCTCGCAGTTCGACCGCTGGTTCTCGCGGCAGGCCCAGGAAAAAGGCGCCATTCTGCTGTGTGAGACCACCGCGCTGGAATTGATCCGCGACGGCCACGACAAGGTGATCGGCGTGCGCACCGACCGCTCCGGCGGCGCGATCCATGCCGATGTCGTGGTGCTGGCGGAAGGCGTCAACGGCCTGCTCGGCGCCCGCGCCGAACTGCGGTCGGTCCCCGCCGCCGACCATGTGGCGCTGGCGGTCAAGGAAATGCATTTCCTCCCCGCCGAAACCATCGAAGCGCGGTTCAATCTCAAGGCCGACCAGGGTCTGGTGATCGAAGCCGCCGGCACCATTTCCCATGGCATGACCGGCATGGGTTTCATCTACACCAACAAGGAAAGCATTTCGGTCGGCATCGGCTGTATCGTCGCGGATTTCGCCAAGAACGGCATCACGCCGACGCAATTGCTCGATAATTTCAAGAAACATCCCTCGGTGGCGCCGCTGATCGCCGGCTCCGAGGTCAAGGAATATGCCGCCCATCTCATTCCCGAAGGCGGCTTCAAGGCCGTGCCGCAATTGTTCGGCGACGGCTGGGTGATCTGCGGCGACGCCGGACAATTCAACAACGCCGTCCACAAGGAGGGCTCGAACCTCGCCATGACCTCCGGACGGTTGGCCGCCGAGGCGATCTTCCAGATCAAGTCGCGGCGCGAGCCGATGACCAAGGCCAATCTTGCGCTCTACAAGAAAATGCTCGACGACAGTTTCGTGATGAAAGACCTGCGCAAATACAAGGACATGCCGGCGCTGCTCCACAACTCGGCGGCCAATCTGTTCCTCACCTATCCCGAGCTCGTCTCCAAGGCGATGGAAAACTTCGTCCGCGTCGACGGCAAGACCAAGATCGAGAAGGAAAAGGACACGATTCGCAACTTCCGCAAGGCGCGCGGTTTTGGACTGATCGGCGACGCCATCCGCCTCGCCCGCGCCTGGCGGTGAAGATCATTCGCCCCTTTCCTTCCCGCGAACCAAACTCCGCCTCGTTCGAAAACGACTTTTGACCAAGGGAGACAGCATGGGTATCGAACCGCAATTCCAGAAGGTCGAAGAAAAACTGTTCCAGAATCGCTATCTGGTCGATTCCGGCCAGCCGCACATCAAGGTCATGCCGCATGACAAGCCGTCGAAAAATCTTCTGGCCATGACCCATCTCTGTCCCGCCGGCTGCTATTCGCAGGCGGAAAATGGCCAGGTCGAATTGACCGCCGACGGCTGCCTCGAATGTGGCACCTGCCGCATCCTGTGCGAGCCCGCAGGCGAAATCACCTGGGAATATCCGCGCGGCGGATACGGCATCCTGTTCAAGTTCGGCTGAGGCGGCAAGACCCGTTTTGCGCGCCCGCAATGTGATTTTTTTCCATCCGCCTGCGGTAAAACTGTTATAAGCCGATCATTCTCGTAGACTTCGCTTGGGCGCGCCCCGTGGCGCGAAAGCGAAACGAAAATGGTCAAGATCGCCGCATGTGGATTGTCAGCATAGCGCTGAAGCGCCCCTACACGTTCATCGTCATGGCGCTGATGATCGTGCTGGCGACGCCTTACATGCTGCTGACCATGGCGACCGACATCCTGCCGGACATCAACATCCCGGTCATCAGCGTCATCTGGAACTACAGCGGCCTGTCGGCGCAGGAGATGGGGGCGCGCATCACCGGGCCGGCCGAACGCATCCTGACCACCACCGTCAACGACATCGAACACGTCGAATCGCAATCCTATAACAGCGTCGCGATCATAAAGATCTTCTTCCAGCCCGGCGCGAACATCGCCGCCGCCATAGCCCAGACCGCCGCGAGCGAGCAGGTGATGCTCAAGAGCCTGCCGCCCGGGACGACGCCGCCGCTCATCATCACCTATTCCGCTTCCGCCATTCCGGTGACGCAACTGGCGCTGTCCAGCACGACCCTGCCGGAACAGACGGTGTTCGACAACGCCTTCAACGTGTTTCGTCCGCCGCTGGTCACCATTCCCGGCGTCGCCATTCCCTTCCCCTTCGGCGGCAAGCAGCGCCTGATCTCGGTCGATCTCGACACGTCGGCGCTGCTGGCGCGCGGCCTGTCGCCGCTCGACGTGGTCAATGCGATCGGCGCCCAGAACCTGATCTTGCCCTCGGGAACCGCGAAAATGGGCCCGACCGAATTCATCGTCGGCGTCAACGGCGCGCCGGAGACGGTCGAGGGGCTCAACAATCTGCCGGTGCGCACGGTCAATGGCGCGGTGACCTATCTGCGCGAGGTCGCCCATGTGCGCGACGGCTTCTCGCCCCAGACCAATATCGTCCGGCTCGACGGGGCGCGCGGCGTGCTGATGTCGGTCATCAAGGCCGGCTCGGCCTCGACGCTGCGCATCGTCGAGACCCTCAACGAAACCCTGCCCAGGGCGCAAAAGCTGATCCCGCCGGAAATCGACGTGCGCGCGCTGTTCGACCAGTCGGTCTATGTGCGCGCCGCCATTTCCGGCGTGCTGCGCGAGGCGGCGATCGCCGCGGGCCTTACCGCGGCGCTGATCCTGCTGTTCCTCGGCAACTGGCGTGCAACGCTGATCATCGCGGTTTCGATCCCGCTGTCGATCCTGACTTCGCTTTTGGTGCTGCAGGCCATCGGCCAGACCATCAATATCATGACGCTCGGCGGCCTGGCGCTGGCGGTGGGCATTCTCGTCGATGACGCCACGGTGACGATCGAAAACATCGAGCGCCACCTGCACCTCGGCGGGAGCCTTTACGATTCGATCTATGAAGGCGCGGGCGAAATCGCGCTCCCGGCGCTGGTCTCGACGCTGTGCATCTGCATTGTTTTCACGCCGATGTTCTTTCTGACCGGCGTGTCGCGGTTCCTGTTCGTGCCGCTGGCCGAGGCGGTGGTTTTCGCCATGCTCGCCTCCTATATCCTCTCGCGCACGCTGGTTCCGACCATGGCCCTGCTGCTGCTGCGCCTTCCCGGCGCGCAAACGGCGCCGGGAAATGTGTTTGCCCGCATCCATCACGCCTTCAACATCGGTTTCGAGAAGTTTCGCGGCCTCTATATCGTTCTGCTCAGCCTGCTGCTGACCCGCAGAAAAGCGGTCTGCGCCTCGTTCCTGACTTTCTGGCTGGCTTCGCTCGGACTGTTTTTCCTGCTCGGTCAGGATTTCTTCCCCTCCGTCGATGCGACCGCGATCAGGCTGCACATGCGCGCGCCGACCGGGATGCGCATCGAAGAGACCGCGCGGCTCGCCGACGAGGTCGACCAATATATCCGAACGCAGATTCCCGCCGACCAACTGGCGACCATCGTCGATAATATCGGCCTGCCCTATTCGGGCATCAATCTGTCCTACAGCAACGCCGGAACCATCGGGACCCTGGACGCCGAGATCATGATCGCGCTGACGCCGGACCATCGCCCGTCGCAAGGCTTCATCTCCGCCCTGCGCAAAGGTCTGCCGGAGCAATTTCCTGGCGTCGAGTTCTTCTTCCAGCCGGCCGATATCGTCACGCAGATCCTCAATTTCGGCCAGCCGGCGGCGGTCAATGTGCAGATCGTCGGCTCGGACACGCGCAAGAGCTTCACCCTCGCCTCACAGCTCCTGCGCGAAATTCAAAAGGTCCCCGGCGCGGTTGACGCCCATATCCTGCAAAGGCTCGACCAGCCAAGTCTGCGCATCGTCATGGACCGCACCCGGCTGCAGCAGGTCAATCTCAACGCCAACAGCCTGGCGCAAAACCTGCTGATCTCGCTTTCCGGAAGCAGCCAGACCACCCCGACCTTCTGGCTCAGCCCGCAGAACGGCATTACCTACAGCGTTTCGACGCAAACCCCACAATATCGCGTCAATACGGTCGATGACCTGCTGCGCACGCCGGTCAACGCCGGAACCGGCCAGCGGCCGCAATTGCTCGGCAATCTGGCGACCGTGCAACCTGGGTCGGAAAATGCGCTGGTGTCGCGTTTCAACCTGCGTCCCGCCATCGACATTTATGTCAGCGTCGAAGGCCGCGACCTCGGCGGGGCCGCCGCAGACATCCAAAAAATCGTCGACGAAGCGCAGCCCAATCTGCCGCGCGGCACTGAAATCGCGCTGCGCGGACAGGCGGCGACGATGAAAAGCTCCTATATCGGCCTCGCCATTGGCGTTCTGGTCGCGATTGTGCTGGTCTATCTCTTGATCGTCGTAAATTTCCAGTCGCTGCTCGATCCGCTCATCATCGTCAGTGCGCTGCCCGCCGCGCTGGCAGGCATCGGATGGATGCTCTACCTCACCGGCACGCCGCTCTCGGTCCCGGCGCTGACCGGCGCCATCATGACCACCGGCGTCGCGACGGCCAATTCGATTTTGCTGGTGTCCTTCGCCCGCGAGCGGCTGGCGCATGGCGAACCGCCGCTCTCGGCTGCGCTCGAGGCCGGCGCCACCCGCATTCGACCCGTGCTGATGACCGCCTTCGCGATGATCGTCGGCATGATCCCGATGGCGCTCGGCCTTGGCGAAGGCGCCGAGCAAAACGCGCCGCTCGGCCGCGCGGTGATCGGCGGCCTGATTTTCGCCACCTTCTCGACTTTGCTGTTCGTGCCGCTGGTGTTCGCCGGAGCCCATTCCACCCGGCACAGGAGAGCCGCGCCGTGACGAAAGAAAACCATGCTTCCCTTGGCCTGACCAGCGACGATGGGCATATGCATCTCCCGAGGCGCGGCGCGGTCTGGCGCGCCGCGAAGATCGTCGCGCTGATCTTCGCCGCCCTGCTGGCCGCCGGCGCCCTCCGCGTCATTCTTGCGCGCGGCGCGGCCAAGGCGGCGCTCAAGGAACAGGCCGAGCAGGGTCAGAAAATCTTCGTCGCCACGGTCAACCCGACGCCGACCAAAAGCGCCGGCGCGCTCACCCTGCCGGCGACTCTGCGCGGCGACAACGAGACCCAGATCTACGCCCGGGTCAGCGGCTATGTGCGCTCGTTTTTGGTCGATATCGGCGCCAAGGTGCGGAAAGGGCAGGTTCTGGCCGAACTGGATACGCCGGAACTCGACCAGCAGGTCGCCCAGGCCGCCGCCCAACTCGAAAACGCCAAGGCCAATACGGTGCTCGCAGATGCCGCGCTCAAGCGCTGGAAATTGCTGTTCGCGCAGAATTCGGTGGCGCGGCAGGACCTCGACACCAAGCAGAACGCCTATGACACCGCCGTCGCCTTGCAGAACTCCGCCGGCGCCTATCTCAAGCAATTGCAGGAAACCAGCGCCTTCAAACATGTGATGGCCCCGTTCGACGGGGTCATCACGGCGCGCAACGTCGATGTCGGCAATCTGATTACCGCCGGCGGCGCGGGCTCGGCTTTGTTCGGCATGGCCCGTCCCGATCCGCTGCGCGTGGCCATCGACGTCCCTCAGGCCTATTCCCTCGGCGTCAAGGTCGGCGACGAGGTCGTCGTGACCCAGGCAGAATTGCCCGGACAGACGTTTTTGGGCCAGATCTCGCGCATCGCCGGCGCCATCGACACGGCGACGCGCGCCCAGCGCGTCGAACTGGCCTTGCCCAATCCCGATGGCCGGCTGACGCCGGGCGCCTATGTCCAGGTGACGCTTCCGCTGACGCCGAAGGGACCCTTGTCGATCCCGGCCAACACCCTTTTGTTTCGCGCCGAAGGGCCGAGCGTGGCGGTGGTGGACGCGGAGGGGATCGCCCGGCTGCGCCCGGTCGCGGTGGTCAACGATCTCGGCGCGACGCTCGAAATTTCCCAGGGCGTCGCTCTCGCGGACCGCATCGTCGTCAATCCGCCGGATTCGCTCGTTGACGGCGCCAAGGTCACGCCGCGTGCGGAGCCCGCCCGCCCTTGACTTGAAAATCGTCTCGAATTTGACTGGCCCGGACTCCCGGCCAGCTTCATTTGCCGCTGGGCGCCGATGCGTTCTATAGGAAGGGAGCTTCCAGCCCGCCGGACAGCGATGGCCGGGCTCGGCGCCATTCACAAGGCCAGCTCATGAACCTATCGCGGAAAGTCGCCTTCGGCAGCCTCGCGGTCAGCCTCGCCGTCGTCTCGATCAAGGGCTTCGCCTACCAGCTGACCGGCTCCGTGGCGCTGTTCTCCGACGCGCTGGAGAGCATCATCAACGTGGCGACCGCCATTGCGGCGGTCATCGCCATCCGCTATGCGCAGCAGCCGCCGGACCCGCAGCACCCCTATGGCCACCACAAGGCCGAATATCTCTCGGCGGTCCTCGTCGGGGCGCTGATCTTCGTCGCCGGCGCCACCATTCTGCACGAGGCGTATCACGGTTTCCTCTATCCCGAACCGATCGACGCGCCGCTGCTCGGCGTGGCGGTCAGCAGCATAGCCACCGTCCTCAACGTCATCTGGAGCTATGTGCTGATCCACACCGGCCGCAAACAGCGCTCGCCGGCGCTGGTCTCCGACGGCAAGCATCTGCTTGCGGACGTGGTGACGTCGCTCGGCGTCGTCGTCGGCGTCGGCCTGGTGATCGCGACCGGCGTCCAGCAGCTCGATTCGGTCGTGGCGGCGCTGGTCGCCGTCCATGTATTGTGGAGCGGCTGGGAAGTGATCCACGAAAATTCCGGCGGATTGCTCGACGCCGCCCCGCCGGAAGTGGAACTCAAGCAGATCAACGAAATCATTGCCGCCCATGCGGTCGATGCGATCGAATTCCACGACGTGCGCGCCCGCAATGCCGGCAGCGCCACTTTCATCGACTTCCATCTCGTCGTCCCCGGCGCCATGTCGGTGGCGCAGTCGCACGCCATCTGCGACCGGCTGGAAGCCGCGCTCAAGGACCAGTTGCACGAACCCATCGTGTCCATTCACGTCGAGCCGGAGGACAAGGCGGAGCATGGCGGCGCGCGGACGCAGGAAAGACAGCCGGCCCGCTGACGCGAAATTTCGCGCGGCGCAGGAATTGCGCGGCGTCACCCGAAATTCGCGCAATTCATGCTATACTCCCTCATTCGATTCTGAAGAGGTTTCTCATGGCAGACTGGGTTGTCGTCTATCGGACATCATTGGGCGTCAGGGAAACGCGCTCGCCGAGCGCCCCGACCGAGCGCAGAGCCCTTGCGCAGGCCCGCACCCTGCACATGCAGGGCTGCGAAATCTTGCGCATCAAGGGCCCCGGCGACAGCGAGGTTTCGGAAAAGCGGCTCAATCTCTGGATCGCCAATGGCCGCGACCTGCTCGATCTGGCCGAGTGACTCCAGACAGCCGGCCCCGGAAACCGCGATGTCCAAATGCCCGACCCTAAAGAACCCGCTCATGAGCCTCTGGCTCAGCGGCGCCAACAAGGTCTCCGGGACCGGCCGGGGGCTATGGCTCGCCGCCGCGCGCCAGCAGCAGGCGGCGGCCATCCGCGAGGCCGGCAAAATGGCGGCTTCGTTCTGGACCGGCGCGCTCAAGACGCCATCGTCGCGCAAACGGGGCAAAAGCCCGAAATAATGGCCCGCGCCCCGAAGCGAAAATCGGCCCGTTCGGCGCTCGCCCCGGCTTTGTGGGCCGCCAAGGCCTGGATGCCGGTTTTCCGCGCGATGGCCGCGCCGAATTTTTTCGCGCCGGGCGACGCCGGCCGCGTGGTCGAGGTCGCCAATTTCGGCGCCAATCCCGGCGCCTTGCGGATGTTCGTCTATGCGCCCGCGAAAAAAAAGCTGGCCCCGGGCGCGCCGCTGATCGTGGTGCTGCATGGCTGCGGCCAGGACGCGGCGATGTTCGCCCGCAACTCCGGCTGGATCGCGCTCGCCGAGCGCCTTGGCGCGGCGCTGCTTCTGCCCGAGCAGACCGCCAGGAACAGCGCCGGGCGCTGTTTCAACTGGTACCAGCCCGGCGACGTGCGCCGGGGCGCCGGCGAGGCCAAATCGATCCGCCAGATGGTTCGCGCCGCCGCAGCGCGCTTCCGGTCCGACCCGCGACGGGTTTATATCGTCGGGCTTTCGGCCGGCGGGGCGATGGCGGCAGCGTTGCTGGCGGCCTATCCGACGGTTTTCGCCGGCGGCGGCGTGGTCGCGGGAATGCCGGTCGGCGCCGCCTTTGGGGGCGCCTCGGCCTTGCTGCGCATGCATCGGGCCGACCGCTTCACCACCCGCGCCCTGCTCGCCGACGCCGCGCTCCGCGCCGCGCCGCCGACGGTCCGGCCCCGCGTCTGGCCGAAAATCTCGATCTGGCAGGGCGGGCGCGACCGCACCGTCGATCCGCGCAACGCCGAGGCTTTGGCGGCGCAATGGACCGCCTTGCAGGGGTTTGACGATTCGGCCGGCGTCGAGACCGAACCGAGGCCCGGCATCAGGCGCCGCGTCTGGAGCACGAAGCGGGGCGCCGTCGTCGAATTCTGGGCCCTCGCGGACATGGGCCACGGATTTCCCGTCGATTCGAGCACTTCCGAGGGCGGGCGGAGCGGTTTCTGCGTGCTCGACGTCGGCTGGTCCGCGGCGCGCCATATGGCGCAATTCTGGGGAATCGATTCCTGAGCCCTGCGAGGGATGTCACCGCCAAGAGAAGATTCCCGCGATGCCGAACGCGCCCTACCCCAGCCCAAGAAATCACTCCGAAGACTTTCTGGTCTGCGGCCTCGGGCGATTGGGGCAGGAATGCGTCGCCGTGCTCAAGGCCTTCGGCGTTCGCGTGATCGGCGTCGATCTGGCCGCCGAAACCGGGCTGGACCCCGCGTTGTCGGGCCTCATCGACGCGTTTTACGCCGGCGATTGCGGCCATGCGGAGGTGCTCAAAAAGGCCGGCGTCCGCAATTGTCGCGCCGTGCTGCTGGTCACCGGCGACGAGCGCAATAATATCGCCGCCGCCTTCATCGCCCGTTCGCTCAACCCGCGCGTCCGGCTCATCATCCGTTCGGCGCAGGAAAACCTCAATGCGCTGCTGCGCCAGCAATTGGGAAATCTGGTGGCTTTCGAGCCGTCGCAATTTTCCGCCGGCGCCTTCGCCCTGGTCTCGCTTGGGGATCGGACCCAGGCTTTTTTCGAGGTCGAGGGGATCAAGGTGCGAGTCGGGCGCGTCGTCGTCGAGGCCGGCAATTTGCGCATGCTCGGACGGCGGGTGTTCGAACTGGCCCATGCCGAGCGGCGCATTTTCAGCGTCACCGCCGCCGACCATCCGGTCGGCGATTTCTTCTTCGCGGTCAACCCGGACAAGGAAATCGTCGAGGGCGACGTCCTGACCTTTTTCGAGAGCGGCGAATTGCTGCCCGGCGAAGGCGCGCTTTCGCCGCACCGGGGAAAGCATGAGCCCGGACCCACACTTTCGGCGCGGTTCTCGACATCGCTGCTCGAAGCCCGACGCCTGCTCGGCGCCATCGAGATTCCGCGCGTCGCTTCGATCTCCTTCGTCATCATGCTTGCGCTCTCGTTGACGACCTTCCTTTATTATCGGGCTGAAAACCCCGACATCTCGACGCTCGACGCCATCAACATCGCCATCGTGTTGTCGATCGGCGGCTTCGACAATGTGTTCGGCGCCATAAAGGTGCCGTTTCCGATCTCGGACCGGCTTTACGCCTTTTCGGTGCTGATCCACGTCTGCAGCACGGTGTTTCTCGGCGTCGTCTTCGCCACCCTGACGGAAAGGCTGTTGAGCTCTCGGCTGCAGATCGCGCGGCGCCGGCCGGCGGCCCCCTCGGGCGGACATACCATCGTCATCGGCATGGGCGACATCGGCCAGAGGATCGCCGATATCCTTCGCCAATGGCGCCGGCCGACGGTCGGCGTCTCGCAGGAGCCCCTGCCCGAGGATGTCCTGTCCGACATGCCGATTTTTTTCGGCCCATTGCGCGAGGCTCTGGCGCGGGCCAATGTCGAGACCGCGAAAAGCGTCGTCGCGGTGATGGACGACCAGGTCGCCAATCTCGAAGTCAGCCTGCTGGCGCGCTCGCTCAACCCGGAATGCACCATCGTGTTCCGCACCGCCGACCAGGAACTGGCGCGCAATGTCGCCTCGCTGTTGTCCTCCTCCACCGGCCTCAGCGATTACGCCATCGCCGCCGAGGCCATCGCCGGCGCCGCCTTCGGCGAAAACATCCTGAGCGCCTTCCATCTCGACGACCGTTCGACGCTCGTCACCGAATATATTGTCCGCGCGGGCGACACATTGATCGGCCGAAACCTGTCGGAAATCGCCTTCGGCTATGGGGTCGCGCCGATGATTCACCAGCGCGGCGACCTGAAGCGCTTCATTCCCTCCGACGACATTGTGCTGGAGGAAGGCGACATCGTCGTCGTGCTGGCCACCGTCGATGGACTTCGCCGCGTCGAAGGCGGCCTGCGCGCTGCGCCGGAATGGCGCCTCGCCATCGATTCCGCGCCATCGGAGGCGACCAAATTCGAGGCCGCCAACATGATCTCCCGCATTTCGGGATGCGATCTGACCAAGGCGCGCGCCGCGATGCAGCGCCTTCCCTCGCTGTTGGAAAAGCCGCTCTACCAGCCGCAGGGCTCGCGGCTGGTGCGCGATCTGCGCAAGCTTCTGGTGATGGCCCACCTCGAACGCGACGGGCCCGATCTGTTCTGAGTCGCGGATACGTCGTCAACCAAAGTTAGATTGATTCTAAACTGTCGCCGCAGTCTGGACAGGCGCCCGAAAACCGCTAAACCGAATTTACTGTGAAATATCTCCCATCGCTCCCGCTTTTTCCGGCAAGCGACCAAGGTGGTCAAACGCTTGTCATTAGCATAGGAAAAATCTTGACCCTCCTGTCGCGGCGCTATCGCAGTCGATGAGGGAAACGGGACGGAACAAGGCGTCGGGGGAGCGGACCTATGGACGAGAAAGTAACAAATTTGCCGCCCGACCCGGTCGATCCCGCGACCATCGCCAAACATCTGGGCGCCCTTCGCGTGGCCGATGCGGTCGATGCGCTGGATGCGCTCGATCATCCGACCGCCGTCGCGGTCCTCAAGGCCATGCCTTCGGCCCTCGCCGTGCAATTGTTCGACGAAGCGGGGCTGGTTCATCCCCACAAAATCGTCGAGCTTCTGCCCGACGCCCTCGCCGGCGCCATTCTCCACGGCATTTCTGCCGACCGCCGCGTCGAAATTTTCCGAAAGCTCAAGGCGCCCGACCGCCAGCGCCTGTCGAAGCTGCTGTCGCCCGAGGACCAGACGGCGCTGGCGCAGTTGCTGACCTACCAGGACCACACCGCCGGCGGCATGATGACCACCGAATTCCTCAGCCTGCCGCCCGATCTGCGCGTCGGGGAGGCCCTTCGCCACATCCGGGAAGTCGCCAACGAAAAGGAGACGATCTATTCGATCTATATCGTCGATCCCGCGACCCGGCGGCTGATCCAGCCGATTTCGCTGCGCGACCTGATTCTGGCCGAGCCTTCCGCGACGATTGGCTCGATCGAGCGCCATCGCGAACCGATCGTCGTGCTGCCGAACACCGACCGCGAGGAAGTGAGCGCCCTGATCTCGAAATACGACCTGCTTGCCATCCCCGTGGTCGAGGCGTCGGGAAAAATCGTCGGCATCGTCACCGTCGATGACGTGATCGACGTCATGGTCGAAGAGGCGACCGAAGACGCCCAGCGTTTCGGCGGCATGGAATCGCTCGACGCGCCCTATATGGAGATCAGCTTCCTCGGGATGATCAAAAAGCGCGCCGGCTGGCTCTGCGCGCTGTTTCTGAGCGAGATGCTGACCGCCAGCGCCATGCAGCATTACGAGGCCGAACTCGAAAGGGCCGTGGTGCTGACCCTGTTCATTCCGCTGATCATGAGTTCGGGCGGCAATTCGGGGTCGCAGGCCACGTCGCTGATCATTCGCGCGCTGGCGCTCGGCGAGGTCAAGCTCAAGGACTGGTGGCGCATCGCCTCGCGCGAATTGCCCTCCGGCATCGTGCTAGGGTCGATCCTCGGCGTCATCGGATTCGCCCGCATCACCATCTGGCAAATGGCCGGATTATACGATTACGGCGAGCACTGGACCCTGATCGCGGCGACCGTCGGCTGCGCGCTGGTCGGCATCGTCACCTTCGGCTCGCTCGCCGGCTCGATGCTGCCCTTTCTGCTCAAACGGCTGGGTTTCGACCCGGCGACGGCCTCCGCGCCCTTCGTCGCGACGCTCGTCGACGTCACCGGCCTGATTATCTATTTCTCGATCGCCTATCAAATCCTCAGGGGGACTCTGCTTTGAAGCTTCAACGGAACAATCGCCCTCGACCGGCGGCGGCTGTCGCGCTGGCGGTCGCACTGGGCTTTGGCGCCGGACAGGGCGCCTTTGCGCAGGAATCGCCCGCGCCGAATCCGTTCGCCCTGGCGCCGGAAGTTGCGGCGAAGATATTCACTCTCCCGGACAATATCGACCCGTCGATCAGCACCAGCATTCCGGCGCTGGCGGAACTGAAAAAAGCGTTTCTGACGCATGGCGTCAATTTCGAACTGTCCTATCTGCAGGACTCGTTCGGCAATGTCACGGGCGGCGTGCGGCAGGGCGCCGTCTACGGCGGCATCGTCTATATGCTGGTCGAAGCCGATCTCGCCAAACTGGCCGGGATGCAGGGCGCGTCGTTTCGGGTCAACGGCTTCCAGATCCAGGGCGGCGACCTGTCCGGCGCCTATATCTATAATTATTCCCCCATCAGCAGTGTCGAGGCCCGGCCCACCACGCGAATGGTTGAACTCTGGCTCGAACAGAAGCTGTTTTCCGATATGGCGTCGGTCCGCATCGGGCAACTGGCGGCCGATACGGAATTTTTCAACAGCGAATTCGACGTTCTCTTTGTCAACGGAACCTTTGGCTGGACGACTCTGTTCGCCGGCAACCTTCCCGGCAGCGGCCCCGGCTATCCGCTATCGACGCCCGGCGTTCGCCTCAAACTGACGCCGAACGAGCATCTCACCGTGCTTGCCGCGATTTTCAACGGCGACCCGGCGGGCACGGGCTTCAACGGCCGGCAGCAGATTGTCAATTCCAATGGCATCAATTTCCGCCTGAGCGATCCGGCCTTGCTGTTTGGCGAGGCGCAATATTCCTATAATCAGGAAAAGACGGGCTCTGGTCTGGCCGGCAGGGTCAAACTGGGCGGCTGGTATCATTTCGGCAAATTCCAGGACGACCATTTTGGCTTTGACGGCTTGTCGCTCGCCAATCCCGCAAGCGTCGGAATCCCCCGGCTTTATAACGGCGATTACACCGTTTACGGCGTCGTCGATCAGATGTTGTGGCGACTGCCCGGCGACGATCCGAAAAAGGGCGTCGCCGGTTTCGCCCGCGTCGCCGTCAGTCCCGGCGACCGAAATCTGATGAGTTTTTACGCGGACGGCGGCGTCAATTTCATCGGCTTCCTGCCGCAAAGACCCGACGATTCGTTCGGCCTGGGCGCCGCCTATTCCAAGATGGCGCCGTCGCTGGTCGCCGACGACCGGGACGCCGGTTATTTCGCGGGCTTGAACTTGCCCATACGCAATTATGAACTCGCGCTCGAATTGACCTACAAGGCCGTCGTCCTGCCGGGCTTCAACGTCCAGCCCGACCTGCAATATATCGTCCATCCGGGCGGCGGCGAGGCCAATCCCGATAATCCTTCGACGCGGATTCCCAACGCTTTCGTCATCGGCATTCGCACCCAGTTGACTTTTTGACGAATGGGACCTTGTGAGAAAGGGGGCGGCGACTTCAAGCCTGTCCCTCTTGCCGGATCAGCGTCTCAACGGTCTCAAAGACCCTGATCCAGACCAGATGCCCCTCATGGTCGCCGGCCCGCGCGAGTTGTTCCGCCCTTTCGCGGGCCTTGCGGGCGGCATGGGCGCCGGCGCGCTTTTTCAGCACCCTGGCGTGAATTTCGATCGCCTGTTCCAACGACACTTCCATGAACGATCCCACGTCAATAATTTGTCATTTATAGGCGAGAACCCGAATGCCCTCAAGCGCGCCGGCCGGGAAGCCGGGCTGCGAATGCGGATTAACGAAGCCGTCGCGCCCGCGCCTAGGCCAGCGAGAGACGGGCTGCGCACGGCCATGGCGCATGCGAGCATCGATATTAACCCGGATTCGGAGCCCAGGGCCGGGCGGAGGATGGCGCCGCTAATTCGCTTGTATTTTCTGCCAAAATGGTCATGGTGTCACGGTCGATTGACGGCCCGCCGGTTTGATTTCCTCGCGATGTCATGCCGCACCGGGCCGTATAACTTTGCCAAAAATGCGCATTCGACGGTCGGCGGCCCAGCCGGCGAGCATTTACAACGTGTCTGGAAAGGGGTTTCCATGTCTCAGGGAACCGTTAAGTGGTTTAATTCCGAAAAAGGCTTTGGCTTCATTACGCCCGATGACGGCGGCAAGGACGCCTTCGTGCATATCAGCGCCGTGGAGCGCTCCGGCCTCAGCCAGTTGCGCGAAGGCGACAAGGTTTCGTTCGAACTCGTCGCCGACCGCCGCAGCGGCAAGATGTCGGCGGAAAAGCTCGTGATCGTCAGCTGACAAGATCGCCGGCCGATTTCAGCAAAAGCCCCGCGCCGTAGTCCGGTCGCGGGGTTTTTGTTTGCGTCGCCCGATGCCTCGTCACTCGAAGGCGAAAATCCGCTTCCAGTCGTCCTTCATGGAGATGACAAACCAGCCGTCCTTCGTCGCCTCGTCATAGAGCGCCTGGGTAAAGGTTCCGATCTTGCTGTCGGGCATTCCCCGCGCCGGCCCGTAGGCATATTCGCGCGTGGCGTCGTCATGCAGCACCAGCATCGCCAGCCGCGGACCCTCGCCGCCTTTGGTATATTCGAGCATTTGCCGGTCGCCGACCGAATTGCCGAAAGCCGCACGCGGCCGGCGGCCGATCTCCAGATGGATGCCCTCGGGCTTGCCGGCATGGTCGTCGTTGAGCAGCAGTTTCGGCTCCTTGGTCAAAATAGGCTTGCCGGCCTTGTCATAGCCGAACTTCGTTCCGAGCGCGCTGCCGACCACCTGCTCGCGCGGGACGCCATAGACGCGTTCCGAATAGACGCGCACAAAATCCTGGCCGCCGCCGGTGACGATGAAGGTTTTGTAGCCATTGGCGCGGAAGAAGGTCAGGACTTCCTGCATCGGCTGGTAGGTCAATTCGGTAAAGCGCTTGTTCCAGCGACGATTCCGGGCCTCGGCGATCCACGCCTTCACCTCGGCCTGAAAAGTCTCGACATCCATGCCGGTCAGAGTCGCGACCGCGATTTTCTCGAAGTCATGCAGCGAAAGCTTGCCGATCTTTTCGAAGTCGCCCGTCAGCACGGTCCTGAACGGCTCGACATGCGCCAGTTCGGGCCGCGCCTTGACCACGGCCGGCACGCGTTCGAGGCAATAGACCAACTGCGTATACATCGGCTGCTCGACCCAAAGCGTGCCGTCCTGATCGAAGGTGGCGATGCGCTCCTCAAGTGGGACGAAGTCCTTGTTGCCTGAATCGGTGGTGACGCGAATGAAATCGAGAATCGCCTGTTTGGCGGGGCCTTCGTTCCACGAGGGCAGCGGATCGGCGGCGCCCTCCGCCTGAGCTTTTGTCGCGCCGAACAGGGCAGGAAGGGCGGGCAAGGCCGCGAGCGCGCCAAGAAAGATGCGGCGGCTCGGGTTTTTTGGGCCGGAGGAGGACATCATGTTTCTCCTTGTTGTTCCGTCATTTGCAAGGAAAGAAGCTCAAACTCGGGAAAATGGGCGGCCCTTGCGGGCCGCCCTCCGGGCTCAGTCGCCGGCGTGGCTGATGTTTCTCTGATCCTTGATCTGCTGGATCACCTGATCGAGATTATAGGTCTCCGGGTCCTGCATCGGCGGGAACTGCCGATAGCTTTCCAGTTCCTTGAGCCAGAGGTGCTGGCCGACGGGGAGGATGTTCCAGTCGTAGATATAGGCGGTGACCGGTCCGGCGAGGGCGCCGCCCTCGCCGGTGAGGGTTTTCGCTTCGTCGCCGACCGACCCCTCGAACGGATCGCGCTTGATGTTATCGACCAGCGGCCAGTGATAGGTCTGCGCGCCGAGAAGGCCGCAGCTCGCGCAGGCGCCCGCCATGGTGTAATAGATCTTCCAGTTCTTGTAGCGCACCGCCGAGGGCTTGGCGCCGGCATAGTAGAAGAACGTATCGCGCGCCGATTTCTCGGAAGTCCCTTCAAGATATTCGCGCTGGTCGACGCCGTCGAGCGTCGTCTTGACGATGCCCGGATATTTGCCGGCCTCGATCTCCTTTTTCAACCCGTCGCCCTTGTGGCCGCCGGCGATATCGACAAGCGTCGGCAGCCAGTCGAGCGATGCGAAGATGTCGCTTTTGACCGAGCCCGGCTTGATGTGTCCCGGCCAGCGGACCACCAGCGGCGCGCGCATGCCGCCTTCCCAGGTCGTCAGCTTGCCGCCCTTGAACGGCGTGTTGCCGCCGTCGGGATAGGTGATGACTTCGGCGCCATTGTCGGTGGTGAAGACGAGGACGGTGTTGTCGAGCTGGCCGATATCTTCCAACTTCTTGATGACGACGCCGATATTGTCGTCCATCTGTTTCATGCCGGCTTCGTTGACGCCCCAGTCCTTGCCGCCCGGCTGGCCCACCATCGCCATATATTTGTCCGACAGCACGGTGGTGATGTGCATGCGCGCCGGATTATACCAGACGAAGAACGGCTTGCCGGTCTTTTTGGGATCGTTGCGGTCGATGAAATCGACGACTTTGGCCGAAATTTCCTCGTCCACCGTTTTCGAGCGCTCCAGCGTCAGCGGGCCTTCGTCCTTGCAGGTCTGGGTGGCTTCCGTGCCCTCGGACTTGCAGTGGATCACCGGACGCGGCGGCGTCATGCACAGCGCAGTCCTGGGGTCCACCGCGTCGGGCGGATCGGAGAGGCCGCGAACCGGCGTGTTCTTGCACGGCGGGACAATCGCCTGCTGGGTCGGCGTCTTGTTGATGTCGGGGAAGCTGACGCCCTGCATCGCGTCGAGATGATAGAGATAGCCCCAGAATTCCTGGAAACCATGCGCAGTCGGCAGCGCCTGGGTGTGGTCGCCCAAATGGTTCTTGCCAAACTCGCCGGTGTTATAGCCGAGGTCGAGCAGGAATTTGGCCAAGGCCGGCGTTCCGGGCCGGAGATAGCTCGGGCTGCCGGGCAATTGGGGCGGAATCATGCCGGTGCGCAAAGGATGCATGCCGGTGAAGAAGGCATTGCGCCCCGCCGTGCAACTCTGCTCGGCGTAATAGGTCATGAAGATCGCGCCCTCATTGCCGATACGGTCGATGTTGGGCGTCTCGCCGACCATCAGGCCGCGATGATAGATGCTCGGCTGCATCCAGCCGATGTCGTCACCCATGATGAACAGGATGTTGGGCTTCTTGCTCTCTTTGCGCTCTTGCGCGAGCGCGCTCGACGTTGTCAGCGCGGACGCCGACGCAAGGACTGCGGCCGCCGCCCAAACCGACCTGATTTTACGTTCGAGACTCATTTATTCCTCCACTTTCGTGACTGAGCGATGGGAAGTGCGAGACTGTGCGAGGCCAATAGCATCATACCCGAGGTGAGTAATAATGGTGGCAATAATTCTGCATGAAAACCGCACCTATGCAAGACAGAAATGACGTAAATCTACATTTACACTTCGTTTAAAATAGTTCTAATTTCAACTAGATTTCAATAATACAATACAGCGCAGCATATTGCTCCGCCGCAAAGCCAAGCGTCTTTAATTAACATCCGCCGACATGCCGATTAATTCATGTTATCGACGCCTCCCCGCATAGATACATGGCATTGACGCTAGCATAAGATCACGATGCGCAGAGCCATATTTTTTCTCAATAAAGCCGTACCGGACAAAAAATCGCTATTCGGCGAGATTTTTGATCTGGATCAAGGGCGGCGTCCCAAATCCGTCGATGACGCGCCCCCGAAGCAATCCGATCCGGAAAGAATCAGCTTTTCCCGCAGCGGACTTTAGGATTCCTCGAAAGTGTGTCCATTGTCATTTTGCGCAAATAGCCAGACTGTGCATAGTCGAACGGTCGCCTTGCGACGGTCGGGGAGGGAAGCAATGACGGCGCCCTTGTTTTGCCGGGCCTCGGGCCTGGGGCCGCTGTTCAGGATATTCGAGGCCGAGCAGGGCGCCGAAGCGCTCAAACGGCTGCGGCTCCAGACGGGTTTCAGGCTCGAATGCCCGGCGCCGTCCGTCCTCGTGCCCTTCGTCCTGATGAACCGGGTCTTCAATCTCGCGGCGCGAATGAGCGGCGACCGACAGTTCGGCGCCCGCGTCGGCCAGAATATTCGCCTTGAGGATTTCGGGCCTTTTGTCGAATATGCGCTGCAGGGCGAAACCCTCGGGCAGATGGTCGCGCGCAGCATCGCCGCGCAGCCCCTGCATAGCAGCGAACTGGTCATGGACCTGCGCGCCGAAGGCGGCCGGGCGATCTGGCGCATTTGCTACCGCGCGCGATGCGAACCGACGGTCGAACACCATGCGCAGCGCAGCCTGATGCAAATGCTGGGCGGCGTCATGCGCTATCCCGGCGCCGGCAAAAGCCAGATCGAAATCCATGTCGCGGAGCCCCATGCGGCGGAGGCGCGTCTGCTGGAAAGCCGCATCGGCGTCGCGGTGCGGCCTCGCGCGAGCGATTACGCCCTCTCCTTTCCGGCGTCATGGCTGGACAAATGGACCCCGGTCGCCGGCCTGTCGGCGGTTGCGCCGATCGAAGAACTCAGCGCTTACCGCGACCGGCCATTGCCCAAAAGAATCGCCGAAGCGGTGCTGCTTGCGCTCGAACTCCACGACGACCGGCCGCAAAACGGCCTCGGCGCCACAGCCGCCGAATTTGGCCTGCCGCGTCGGACGCTGCAACATGCGTTGCGCCTTGAGGGCGCCAGCTACCGCGAGATCGTCCGCCAATCATGCCTGCGGCGGGCGAAGCGGCTTTTGGCGACGAGCGACGCGCCATTGGCCGAAATCGCGCTGCGCGCAGGCTATACCGACCCGTCGAACTTCCACCGCGCCTTCCTGCGATTGACCGGAATGACCCCGGGAAGGTTTCGCGCAGCGTCGCAGTCTGGCGCGCCCCTTGACTGACCTGTGGTCGCGCCCTGTGCGTCACACAGGGTTCATTTTGCGATGGAAGAAAATCAAACTAGCTTGCGCGGCGTCGCGAAGGCTCCTAAACGCTTGCGCAAGCGTCAGAAGGCGCGGCAGGATGGATTTGGCGGCGACGATTTGAGGGGCGCCGGAAAACCGCGACGCGGCTTTTGGGGCGCGCGCGGAAAAAGTCAAAAAAGCGAATGACGTCGCGCGGTGCGACATCTTGCAGGGAGTATGAAATATGAGCGATCTACTGGTCATCGAGTTTCCGTCCGAGGAAAAGGCCGAGGAGGTCCGGCAGAAATTGCTGGGCCTGCAAAAGGAGTACCTGATCGAACTCGGCGACGCCGTTATCGCGGTCAAGCAGCCGAACGGCCATATCAAGCTCAACCAACTGTTTTCGACCACCGCCGTCGGCGCGGCCGGCGGCGCGTTCTGGGGCACGCTGATCGGCTTCATTTTCCTGATGCCGCTGGCGGGCGCCGCCATCGGCGCGGCCTCGGGCGCGCTGAGCGGCAAGCTGACCGACTTCGGCATCAACGACGATTTCATCCGCGAAGCGTCGGCGAGTTTGCAGTCCGGCAACGCGGCTTTGTTCCTGCTCATCAAGAAGATGACCACCGACAAGGTGCTCGAAGATCTCAAGGGCTCCGGCGGCAAGGTGTTGCGCACCTCCTTCGACAATGAGAAGGAAGCCGAATTGCAGAAGGCGCTCGCCGACGCCAGCGCCGCAGTGCAGTCCGCGGCGCCGGCGCCGGAACAGGCGCCCTCGACCTGATCGGCGCAAAAACACCCGATCTCGCGGGTGAAAACCTGCGAGATCGACCCAATATCCGACATTGCCAGATTCGTCATTGCCAGCCCAACGCGTGTCGAAAGACGCCGGTCTGAGCGCGGTCCCGTCGCAGCCTCGCGATGGCTTCGCTCCGCTCGCAATGACGGCGTTTCATAAGAACAGGAGCCAGAGCGATGAGCGACGAAGGACCGGAATTCGTGCCGAACAAGCCCCATGCCGAGACCGGCGGCGAGGCCCTTCGCGCCGAACTGCCCTATATCGCCATGCTGCTGGGCGGCTTCGTCGGCATAGCGATCCATGATTTCATCGGAAGCCCGGCCATTTTATACTGGCAATTGCTGACGCCGGCCTATGCGCTGATCTGCATCGTCGCGGGATGGGAGGACGGCGGCGAGACCGCGAGCCGGACGCGGCTGGTCAAAACCCAGGCCATCCACTGGCTCGCCTGTTTCGTCGCCATGCGGCTTTTGTTCCTGCCGCAAGTCCGGGGCGTGCTCAACGACAACGCCACCGGCCTGTCGCTTTTGACGGTGCTGGCGCTGTCCACCTTTCTCGCCGGAGTACACTCGAACGTCTGGCGGATCTCGCTGGTCGGGCTCCTGCTGGCGCTGGCGGTTCCGGGAGCGGCCTGGCTCGAACAATCGGCGATAGGGCTCTCGATCGCGGGCCTGCTGGCTCTTGGCGCCGGCGGTTTGTTCCTCTGGGTCAGGTCGAAATTGCGCAAATGAGGCGGCGGAGCTTCAGTTTTCCGCGTCGCGCAACAACGTGACATGGCCCATCTTCCGGCCCGGACGCGGCTCGCTCTTGCCATAGAGATGCAGGCAGGCGCCCTTTCGCGCCAGAAGCTCGCGCCAGCGAAAAATATCGTCGCCGATCAGGTTACGCATTTCCAAAGGTCCATGAGCGCGGGCGCTGCCGAGTGGAAAGCCGCACACCGCGCGCAAATGCTGCTCGAATTGCGAAGTGACCGACCCATCCAGCGTCCAGTGGCCGGAATTATGCACGCGCGGCGCGATCTCGTTGACCAGGAGGCGCAGTCCGGCGCTGTCCTCGACGACAAACATCTCGACCGCCAGCACGCCGACATAATCCAGCGCCTCCGCGATTCGTCGGGCCTTGTCCACGGCCCGAGCAGCCAGTTCGGCGCTCAGGCCGGCGGGAACCGTCGTGGTGGCGAGAATGTGATGTTCATGGACGTTCCGGCCGATGTCCCAGGCGACGAAATCGCCGTCGAGCCCGCGCGCCGCCACCACCGAGACCTCGCAGCGGAAGGGGATGAAACCCTCCAGAATCGAAGGCTGGCCGCCGAGCGAGCGGAAGGCGGTGGCCAGATCCGAGCCGAGGCGGATCAACGTCTGGCCCTTGCCGTCATAGCCGAAGCGCCGGGTTTTCAGAATCGACGGGCGGCCGATCTGCGCCACCGCCCGCGCGAGGGCGCCGGCGTCGTCCACCTGCGCATAGGGTGCGACCTCGATGCCGAGCCCGGCGATGAAATTCTTCTCGATGAGCCGGTCCTGGGTCAGCGCCAGCACCCGCGGCGAAGGCCGCACCGGCTTCTGCGAGTCGAGAAACGCCGCCGCGCCCGCCGGAATATTTTCGAATTCATAGGTGACGACATCGACCTCGGCGACGAAGCGCGCCAGAGCCCGTTCATCGTCATAAGGCGCGACGCAGGCGCGGCCTGCGACCTCGATCGCCGGGTCGTCGTCGCGATCGGTGAAAATATGGCTGGAGAGGCCGAGGCGCGCGGCGGCGAGCGCCAGCATCCGGCCAAGTTGGCCGCCGCCTACAATGCCGACGCGCGCGCCCGGCGCGAGGGTTTGCTCAACCATGGTCGGGCCGCTCCGCGACCTCCGCCGTCTGTTTTTCGCGCCAGGCGTCGAGCCGCGCCGCGAGCTTTTCGTCGTTAAGGGCGAGAATGGCGGCGGCGAGCAAAGCGGCGTTGATCGCCCCCGGCTTGCCGATCGCCAAGGTTCCCACCGGCACGCCGCCGGGCATCTGCACGATGGAATAAAGGGAATCCCGTCCCGACAGGGCCTTGGATTCGATCGGCACGCCGAGCACCGGCAGCGGCGTCATGGCGGCGGCCATGCCAGGCAGATGGGCGGCGCCGCCGGCGCCGGCGATGATGACCTTGAACCCCGCCGTGCGCGCGCCCTTGGCGAAAGCCACCAGCCGGTCGGGGGTGCGATGCGCCGAGACGATGCGCACGTCCGCCTCTATGCCGAGCGCCGCGAGGGTTTCGCCGGCATGGCGCATGGTCGCCCAGTCGGACTGGCTGCCCATGACGATGGCGACGGGAGGTTTTGTTTTCGGCACTGGTTTTTGGACCTGAATCATCAATAACGTTTTCGAGCGAAGTGGATGCCGGTTCGCGTAAGGAAAACGCGTCAAAACAAGAAACCCTGATCCTGTCCCGATCCGACGCCATCGGATCGGGACAGGATCTCGAAGGCGAGGTGTCTAAAGCAAAAGCCATCGGCGTGAAACCGAAATCTACGCAATAATATCGGGCGTCATCGTGTCTTCGAGGAAGGATATGCGGTCGCGCAAAGCGAGCTTGCGCTTCTTGAGCCGCTGCAATTGCAGCCGGTCGTTCGCCGCCACGGCCATCAGCGCATGGATGGCGGCGTCGAGGTCCCGATGCTCCTGTCGCAGACGCTCGACTTCTCCGGCGAGTTCGGCCCGTTCTTCGTCGCTAAGTTCTCTGCTCATCGCAAGCCGCAGGCCAATCCCAAGTCGAGGCCTCGATGGCGCCCGATTGAGCGCTGTCGTCGCCTTGGAAGCGATTATGTCCGCCCCGCGCGTCGAGAGCAAGGCCAGAAAGGGGCGGGCAAGCGCCATGCCGGAAAAAGCCGGCGACAGCAGGCGCCGTCGCAAATTCCGGGCTTAGCTGGAGCGGCGCCGCCCGCCTGTCGTTGCGGCAGCGTCGCTTTGATTATAAAGGATTTTCATGTTTGAATTTTCCGCTTGCAGCCGGATATAATCGTGTCACACTACTGTCGTCAAAGCCTCGATAGGAGTTGCGCATGTCCATGCAAAGCCATCTCGCCGAACTCGAACGCCGCCATCTTTCGCTGCAACGGGAAATCGAGAAGGAGGAGCTGCATCCGTCGGTAGACGAGCTCAAGCTGCACGAGATGAAACGAAAAAAATTGCTGCTCAAGGACGAAATCGCCAAATTGCGCCAAAGCGCGCGGGAAACCGTACACTAGGAATTGCCAGCCAGTCCCGGCCCGCGCGCCGAACCGCCAGCCCGCCAGTCCCCGCTCATCCGGCGGGGACTTTTTTGTCGGCCAGCCGGTAAAGGTCGTAAGAGTCCCAATCGCCGGCCGCATGGGCGGCCAATTCGTAGCCCTCGCGCAAAATCTCCAGCAGCCGCTCCAGCCGCTCGGCCTTTTCGCAGACCATGCCAAGGCGCGTGTCGGCGAGCAGGATGAAGGGCGGCCGCGCCGCCATCGCCTCAGCGAGCGTATCGCCGCGCAACCCGGGAAAGTCGCAGAGCAGATGCTGCGGATGAAAAATGCGCCCGGCGGGCGCGGCGCCGGTTTCGTTGTAAAACTGCACGCCACGGTTGACCACCAAAGCCCGGTCGCCCGGCGCCAGTCCGGCGGCGACCGCCGCCATTGAAGCCGCGCGGAGCGCTGGTCGGTCCTCGCCGCCCTGCCTCCAGTCGTCGAAGCCGGCGGCCATCGGGCAAAGCGCCGCCGCCGCCAGCAGCGCCATTCGGGCGCGCTCCGCTTGCGCGCGAAAATCCAGCGCGTTGAAACATGCGACGGCGCCGAGCAGCAGGAGCGGCGGGACCAGCGGCAGGAAGTAATGGTCATACATGGCGCGCATGGCGACGAGCGCCAGCAATGCGCCGCCCAGCCAGAACAGGCACAGCCGCAACGGCCCCGCGAGCGGCCCGCGCGAAAGAGCCGGCCAGCGCAGCAGCGTCAGGACAGCGCCGGCCAGAGGCAGCCAAATCGGCCGCAAACCGCCGGGAAGCCGCGCCAGTCCTTCGAGAAAGCCGACCTGGTCCCCGCCGAGCCGGCCCATCGCCGCCAGCACGCTGTTCGTCCAGAGAGCCGCGAATTGACGCTGCGCCAAAAAATAGCCGGCGAAGACGAGCGGGGCGACGGCGCCGGCCACAGCGAAGGCGACGAAACAGCGCGTTTTGATGCGCAAGGTCGGCGCCTGCAACGACAGCGCGATCGCCACCGCGCCCGCCTCGAAAGCCGCCGTCTGCTTGATCGTGAAGGCGCAGCCAAACAACAGGCCGCTCATGCCCGCCTGCCGCCAGGGCGCCTTTGTTTGGCCTGCCGCGCCAAGCGCCGCAAGGACGGCGAAGATTTCAAAGCCGTTCAGAAACAGCGCGACCGGCGCGTTGACTCCCGACATGGCCAGCGAATAAAGCGGGTAGAGCGTGGCGGCGGCCATGCCGACGGGTCGGGAAAAATGATCGCGGCCGATCCGCCACAGCCCGTAGGCCGAGGCGGCGACAAAAATGATTTCCAGTCCCTTGATCGCGGCGACGCCCGACCCGAGGATTTGGCCCGCCAAGGCATAAAGCAGAAACAGCCCCGGCGGCTTGACGTCGAAACGCCCGGCATAGGGCAGGATTCCCTGCGGCCAGTCCCGCCCGATCACAGCGAAAAACGCCTCGTCCTCGCCGATATTGGCGGCAAAAGGCGCGCGCAGCAGCAGGGTCAGCAGCGCGAGCCCGCCAAAAATGGCGATTTCCTTAAAAAACCCGTCTTTTTTCGGAACGTTCATGCCGGTTCTTCCGCAAAAATGCGCTTGCGCCATACCGGCGCCGGCGCGACGCGACGGACCAGCGCGGCGAACAACAGGAGCAGAATCGCCGGCGCCAAAGGCAGATAGAAGGTTTGCGCCAGAGGCCGCGCGAAGGCCGGCAGGGCATAGGCGGCAAGAGCCAGGATTTTTTCAAACGGCAAAAAGCCGGTCGCCCGCGCCCGCGAGAACAAGAGCGCCAAGGGGAGCGCCAGCAGCGCCAGATCATAATCGAGCGCGAAGGGCGTCGCCAGCAAGGTGGCGGCGGCGATCAGCACGCCCTGCTCCAGCGCATCGTTGGTCCGGCGCAAGGCGGCGACGAGCGCCAGCGCGACCCCAATGGACAGCGCGCCCTGCGCGGCGTAGGCGAGGTTGAGGCCGCCGCCGGCGAGGCGAAGCGCGGCGAACAGGCTGATCATTTTTTCCGGCTCGACCAGCCCCTGCTCCAGAACGGCGCGGGCGAGCGGGGACTCCGCGATAAAGGCCCGCCAGACGGGCGCACCGAACAGCAGGAACGACAGCGCGCAAAGCGCCGCCGCACTCAAACCCATGGCGATGAGCGCCCGCCAGCGCCCGCTCGCCGCAAGGCCGAGCGGCAGCAGAAGGGCGAGTTGCGGCTTGTAGCACAGCGCGCCGAACGCCAACCCGGCGAGCAGCGGCCGCGCGCCGAGCCAAAGCGCGCCCGCGCCGAACAGCGCCGTCGTGAGCAGCGCGTTCTGGCCATGGCCGAGGGTGACGAAGACGGCGGGAAAGGCCAGGATCGGCAGCACGCCGAAGCGATTTGCGGCGATTTGCCGCACCACCCGAACATAGGCGGCGCCGGTCGCCGCCAGCCACGCGACGAGGGCGACGAAATAGGGCGCGAGCCCGAGCGGCAGGCAGAACAGCAGAAACACCGGCGGGTAGAAAAACGCGTAAAAGCCGAAATTTCCGCCAAAAAACGCCTGTTCGGCGGCGTGATGGGCGGCGGGATCGTAGACCGAAGCCGCCGCGCCGGAGAGCGCCAGCCGCGCCGCCGTCCAGAAACTGACGAAATCCGTGCCGAGCGGTTCGCCGCGCAGGTCCGCGCCATGGCGGCAGGCTGCGACCAGTCCGACCAGCCCCAAAAACTGGACGGCGGCAAGAATCCGCAACCAGGCGCGGGCGCGGCGCTCGTCGAGCCAGGGCGCGTCACGAAAAAAGGCGAGGATCGGCGGCAAGGTCAAGGCGGCTCCGTTGAGAGCCCATCTTGTCGCATGGCGCCCGTTAAAATTCGGGCAAGGCCGCCTGCCGCATTAGCCAAAGGGTTGAGCGCGCCCATTCTGGACTTATGGCGCGCGGCGGCGCAATTTCCCGTCCAAATCCTGCCAGCGCGCGAAGTCTTCGCGCGAGAAGAAACCACGAGGGGAACGCACATGGCCAGCCGCTACAACGAGGTCTATCAATCCTGGAAAAGCGATCCGCTGGCCTTCTGGGCCGAGGCCGCCAAGGAAATCGACTGGATCACGCCGCCCAAAACCATTTTCGACCCGCAGGCAGGCGTCTATGGCCGCTGGTTTCCCGACGGCACGCTCAACACCTGCTATAATGCGCTCGATCGCCATGTGAACAACGGCCGCGCCGACCAGGCCGCGCTGATCTTCGACAGCCCGGTCACCGGCATCAAGCGCATCTACACCTATGCGCAATTGCTGGCCGAAGTGAACGCGGTCGCCGCCGTACTCAAGGATTTCGGCGTCGTCAGGGGCGACCGCGTGCTGGTCTACATGCCGATGATCGCCGAAGCGGTGATCGGCGTGCTCGCCTGCGCCCGCATCGGCGCCATTCATTCGGTGGTGTTCGGCGGCTTCGCCTCCAAGGAACTCGCCACCCGCATCAACGACAGCGAGCCGAAAGTCATCCTCACCGCCTCGGCCGGGATCGAGCCGAACCGCGTCGTCAAGTACAAGCCCTTGCTCGACGAGGCGATCAACCTCGCCGCCGTCAAGCCGGAGAAGGTTCTGTTGCTCCAGCGCCCGCAGGAACAGGCGACGATGATTCCCGGACGCGATTTCGACTGGGGCGATCTCGTCGTCGCGGCGCTGGCCGAGCGCCGCACCGTCGAACCCGAGGAAATGAAGGCGACCGACCCGCTCTACATCCTCTATACGTCGGGCACGACCGGCATTCCCAAGGGCGTGGTGCGCGACAATGGCGGCCATGCCGTGGCGCTCAAATGGACGATGAAAAATCTCTATGGCATCGAACCGGGCGAAGTGTTCTGGGCGGCTTCCGACGTCGGCTGGGTGGTCGGCCATTCCTACATCATCTATGCGCAATTGCTGCACGGCGCGACCACCGTGGTCTACGAGGGCAAGCCCATCGGCACCCCCGACGCCGGCGCCTTCTGGCGGATGATCGAGGAATATCACATTTCCGCGCTGTTCACCGCGCCGACCGCCTTCCGCGCCGTGCGCAAGGAAGACCCCAACGCCGAATTTCTCAAGAAATACAATGTCGGCAAGAGCCTGCGGACGCTGTTCCTGGCCGGCGAACGCGCCGATCCGGACACCGTCGCCTGGGCCGAGAAGGTTTTGGGCGTCCCGGTCATCGACCATTGGTGGCAGACCGAAACCGGCTGGGCGATCGCCGGCAATCCGGTGGGTCTGGGCGCCCTGCCGGTCAAGCATGGCTCGCCGACCGTCGCCATGCCCGGCTACGACATCCAGATCGTCGACGAGGCCGCCCATCCGGTGGAGGCCGGCAAGATGGGCTCGATCGTGATCAAGCTGCCGCTGCCTCCCGGCAACCTGCCGACCCTGTGGAAACAGGACGCGCGCATGACCGAGTCCTATCTGATCGATTTCCCCGGCTTCTACAAAACCGCCGACGCCGGCTTCATCGACGCGGATAATTACGTCTACATCATGGGCCGCACCGACGACATCATCAACGTCGCCGGCCACCGCCTCTCGACCGGCGGCATGGAGGAAGTGCTCGCCTCCCATCCCGACGTCGCCGAATGCGCGGTGATCGGCGTCAAGGACGAACTCAAGGGCGAGCAGCCCTGCGGCTTCATCGTGCTCAAATCCGGGGTGACGCGCTCACCGATCGACATCGAGAAGGACATCGTCAAGCTGGTGCGCGACAAGATCGGCCCGGTGGCGGCGTTCAAGATCGCCATCTGCGTCGCGCGTCTGCCGAAAACCCGTTCGGGCAAGATTCTGCGCGGCACGATGAAAAAGATCGCCGACCACGATCCCTGGACCATGCCCGCCACCATCGACGATCCGGCGATCATGGAAGAAATCATGGCGGCCTTGCAGCATAAGGGCGTCTGAGGCCGAACGAAGCCTCTTCCAGATCAATCCAGAAAAAAGCCCCGGCGAAATGCTTCGCCGGGGCTTTTCCATTTAACGCGCGGTTCTTGCCGTTCCTTCTCGTCGCCATCGGTGGGAGGAGCGCGGCGACACGGCAATCCAGCGGCCTCGGCGTGCGTCGACTGGATTCGCTGCGCGCGCAATGATGGCGCCGAGACGGCCGGAAAAATAGTCAGCCGCCCATTTTCGCCATCAGCGCGTCGGAAATCTCGAAATTGGCGTAGACGTTCTGCACGTCGTCATTGTCTTCGAGCGAGCCGATCAGCCGCAGGATTTTTTCGCCGGCCTCGTCGTCCACCGCAATCGTGTTCTGCGGCTTCCACACCAGTTTCGACTTGTTCGCCTCGCCGAATTTCGCTTCCAAAGCCTTGGTCACTTCGACCAGATCTTCGAGCGCCGTGGTGATCTCATGGCCGTCCGGAGTGCTGGCGACATCCTCGGCGCCGGCCTCGATGGCCGCCTCCATCATCGCGTCCTCGCCCGCCTTGTTCGCGTCGAACTCGATCTGGCCGACATGATCGAACAGGAAGGAGACGGCGCCGGTTTCCGCCAGCGCCCCGCCCGCCTTGGTGAAATAGGAGCGCACCTCGCCCGCCGTGCGGTTGCGGTTGTCGGTCAGGGCCTCGACGATGACCGCGACGCCGCCCGGCGCATAGCCCTCGTAGCGCACTTCGTCGTAGTTTTCGCCATCGGCGCCGGCGGCCTTCTTGATCGCCCGCTCGATATTGTCCTTGGGCATGTTTTCGACGCGCGCCGCGATACAGGCTGCGCGCAGGCGGGCGTTCATGTTCGGGTCGGGCAGCCCCATCTTGGCGGCGACGGTGATTTCGCGCGCCAGTTTGGAAAAAAGCTTGGAACGGGCGGCGTCGGCCTTGCCCTTCCTGTGCATGATATTCTTGAACTGACTATGCCCGGCCATATGCGTCCCTGATTGCTTTTTGGAAAGCGCCCCGACGCCGCCGGTTCTGGCGCGACGCAAGGGACGATTGAATAGGATCGCACCTTATAAACAAGCGCTGGCCGGCTGAAAAGGCGCCTCAAGCGGCGGGAAGCGCCTGCGCCAAGGCGCCGCCGACGCGCAGGGCCTCGACCCTTTTCGCCAGCCCGTCCGATCCGGTTTCGACGAACAGGCCGCACAGGGTCGCCGCGCCCTCGGCGGGTTCGAAACGCGAGCCTGGCGTCTTGCGGGTGAAACGGCGAATGGGTTCCTCCTTGTCCATACCGATCACCGAATCATAATCGCCCGTCATGCCGGCGTCGGTCTGATAGGCTGCGCCATGGGGCAGGATGCGCCAGTCGGCGGTCGGGACATGGGTATGGGTGCCGATCGCCAGCGACACCCGACCGTCGGCGAAATAGGCCAGCGCCTGTTTCTCGCTCGACGCTTCGGCGTGAATGTCGAGGATCGCCGCGTCGCAGGCGAGGCCGAGCGGACAGGCCGCCAGTTCCTTCTCCACCGCCGCAAAGGGATCGTCCATCGCATCCATGAACACCCGGCCCATCACATTCATCACCAGCACGCGCTCCCCCCTGGGGGTTTCGTAGAGCCAGGCGCCGCGCCCCGGCGTGCCCGCCGGATAGTTCAGAGGGCGCAGCAGCTGCGGCGCGCGCTCGATGAACACGAGGGCCTCGCGCTGGTCGAAGGCGTGGTTTCCCAGCGTGATGCAATCCACTCCGGCGTTGAGAAAATCGTGGGCGATGTTTTCGGTGATGCCAAAACCGCCGGCGGCGTTCTCGCCATTGGCGACGACGAAATCGAGCGCCAGACGGCGGCGCAGAATGGGAACATGTTCGGCAATGGCGGCGCGGCCGGCGCGGCCGACGACATCGCCGATAAACAAAAGACGCATTATTTTTCCGTATCGAAGCGAAACAGCGCTTCCTCGGTTATCACAAAATCAAGTTTTTCATCGTGTTTTTCGAGCGGAATGTTTTCGGCCTGCTGGCAGGAATAGCAGAGGCCGCCAGCCAGGACCCGACCTTCGCGGCGCAGCTTGGCCAGGGTCGCGTCATAATAGCCGCCGCCAAAACCCAGACGCCCGCCATTGGCGTCGAAACCGAGCAAGGGCGCGAACAGGATTTTGGGGATAAATTCCGGCGCGGACGGCGACGGCTCGCGCAAGCCATAGCGCGCGGAAATCAGGGGATCCTCCGGCCGCCAGAGCCGGAAAATGAGGGGCGTCGCCTTTTCACGCGCGACGGGAAGCAAGGGCGGAAAGCCGCGTTCACGCAAAATGTTCAGTAAAGGCGCGCAATCCAGTTCGACTGGCAAGCTCGCATAGAGGGCGACTGGCGTCGATTCCGGCGACCCGCCGATACTGGCGAGGAGGACATCAAGGAAAGACCCGGCTCGCTCGGCGACGGCCTGCGCCGCCCTAGCCGCCTGCGACCGCGAAACCCCGTTTCGCGCCGTCAGCAATTGCGCTCGAAGGGCGGTCTTGTCTAACTGAACGGGAGGGGTCATGTGCAAAAACCATCCGAATTCGCGCCCGTTCTTGCCTTATGGCAGGAAAAGCAAGGCGCCGTATAAGGTGCGGGCCACAAAAGCCGTGGGATGTGATCCCGGGTACCTACAGAGTAGGTGGGCGCCGTGTGCCTAAGTCCACGGACGAAGACAGGGACAGCTCCCTAGGGGATCGTAAGGCCCCGGGGAAAATTCCACACGCACCCCGCAGCGCCGCAAATTCAATCTAGGCGCGATCACCCCCGCACGCCAGCCCTCGAACTGAAAAACACTGTCATTGCGAGCAGCAAAGCGACACAGAAATCCATTGGCCGCAAGACGTCGGCCGCCTCAATTATCGAGAAACGACCGCAATTTGCGCGAGCGCGACGGATGCTTGAGCTTGCGCAAGGCCTTGGCCTCGATCTGGCGGATTCGTTCGCGCGTCACCGAAAACTGCTGGCCGACTTCCTCCAGCGTGTGATCGGTGTTCATGCCGATCCCGAAGCGCATGCGCAGCACGCGTTCCTCGCGCGGCGTCAACGACGCCAGCACCCGCGTCGTCGTCTCGCGCAGATTCGACTGGATCGCCGCATCGATGGGCAGAATGGCGTTCTTGTCCTCGATGAAATCGCCGAGATGCGAATCCTCCTCGTCGCCGATCGGCGTCTCCAGCGAAATCGGCTCCTTGGCGATTTTCAGCACCTTGCGCACTTTTTCGAGCGGCATGGCGAGCTTTTCCGCCAGTTCCTCCGGCGTCGGCTCGCGGCCGATCTCATGCAGCATCTGGCGCGAGGTGCGCACGATCTTGTTGATCGTCTCGATCATGTGCACCGGAATGCGGATGGTGCGCGCCTGATCGGCGATCGAGCGCGTGATGGCCTGCCGGATCCACCAGGTCGCATAGGTCGAGAATTTATAGCCGCGCCGATATTCGAATTTATCGACCGCCTTCATCAGGCCGATATTGCCTTCCTGGATCAGATCGAGGAATTGCAGCCCGCGATTGGTGTATTTCTTGGCGATGGAAATGACGAGACGCAGATTGGCCTCGACCATTTCCTTCTTGGCCTGGCGGGCTTCGCGCTCGCCCTTCTGCACCATATGGACGATTTTGCGGAATTCGAGGATTTCGAGTCCGGTTTCGGTCGCCAAAGAGTGAATATCGCCGCGCAATTCGTGAATGTCGTCCTTGGCGTTGGCGACGAAATCCTTCCAGCCGCGCGCGCCCAGTTTCGAGACGCGCAACAGCCATTTCGGATCGAGTTCCGAGCCGTGGTAATTTTTCAGAAAGTCGTCGCGCGCGACGCCATAACCTTCCGACAGCCGCAACAGCCGGGTTTCGAGCCCGATCAGCCGGCGGTTGATGTCGTAAAGCTGCTCGACCAGCGCGTCGATGCGGTTCTGGTTCAGCGACAGCGACTTGACGTCGGTGACGATCTCTTTCTTGAGCGCCTTGTATTTGCGCTCCTGCGCCGGGGACAGCGCCTCGTTCTTGAGCTTGTTCTCGACATTCTGGTCCTGCAGCCGGCGCAACTTCTTGTACGCGTCGGCGACGCGGTCGAAGGTTTCGAGAACCTTGGGCTTGAGTTCCGTCTCCATGGCGGAGAGCGATACGGAATTTTCCATATCGTCCTCGTCCTCGAACGCGTCCTCGGGAACCGGCGGCTCGTCGAGCCCGGCGGGCGGGTTGCGCGGCGCGGTGGCGGGCGCCTCGCCCTCGGCTTCCACTTCCGCTTCCGTCTCCGCTTCCGGCTCGGCGCCGGCGACGGCCGCTCCGGCCTTGCTGTCCGGGCCGGCATAGGTCGCTTCGAGATCGATGATCTCGCGCAGCAAGACCTTGCTGTCGACCAGTTCGTCGCGCCAGATGATGATGGCCTGGAAGGTCAGCGGACTTTCGCACAGGCCGGCGATCATCGCCTCGCGGCCGGCCTCGATGCGCTTGGCGATGGCGATTTCGCCCTCGCGCGACAAAAGCTCGACCGAGCCCATCTCGCGCAGATACATGCGCACGGGATCGTCGGTGCGGTCGGCGGGCTCGGAGGTTCGCGTGGCCACTGCCTTGGCTGGCGCCGGTTCCGCGAGTTCCCCGCCCTCGGCCTCTTCTTCCTCGGGAGCGGCTTCTTCCTCGGCCTCGTCGGCCTCTTCGGCTTCGACGACGTTGATGCCCATTTCGTTCAATATGGCGTAGACGTCCTCGATCTGGTCCGAGGTCACCTCTTCCGACGGCAATACAGCGTTCAATTCGGCGTAAGTGACAAAACCGCGCTTCTTGGCGAGCTTCATCATGCGCTTGACGGCGGCGTCCGAGAGATCGAGCAAGGGGCTGTCGGTCGCCTCTACCACGCCGGCTTCGCCTTCCGGCTTGGCTTCGTCTTTTTTCGCCATGTGGTCTCCAAACCGCAAAAGTTTCGTCAGCGTCTTGTTTTGGCGCCTGCGTCCGGCGTCTTCTTCCAGCGCCTTCCCGGGCGTCTCCTGCCGCGCGTTTTCAAGTCCGCGCCACCGGGGCGACCGCCGCATAGCGAATCGCCCCCATGGCGGCAAGCTGCGCGGAAAATTCTAATTCCCGCTTAACCATCCGGCGACAAAATGGGTCCAACTCGGCTATTCCAAATTTTCACGGGGACCGGAGCGACCCGCGCAAATCCATCCTCAAACCGATTTATCTTCCCGACCGGAGTGCGCGCCAAAGCCTTCGATCGTCGCCTCAACGCCCTCAAGGGCCGACAAGTTCATCCTGATGTCCGCGAGCACGGCAAAATTGGCCGCTGACGGCTCCTCCGCCAGAACCGTCTCGGCCAATCGCAGTTCCCTATTTAACGCCCGCTGTTTATGATGCAAGGCCAAGGCTTGCCGCAAAACCTCGTCCGCGTCATTTTCATGCGCGTCGGGCTTCACGAACCATAGTGTCGATAATATGGCATTGGCCGCCAGACCCTCCAATAAACCGTCGAAACCCCGGGAAGCAAGCTTTTCGTGCAGATCGCGGGGCGATAGATCGGGTTCGACCAGGCCGAGCAGGGCGTCGCGCAGCTTTCCCGCTGTCTGGCTCGAAAATTCGAGCCGGGCGATGTCCTCGCCATGGCGGGCCAGCAGGCCGGGGTGGTTCAGGAGCAGCGCCAGAATCAGCGATTCGCGCGTCGCCGGCGCGTCCCGGCGCGCGCCGAACAGGCTCGATTGCAGCAATGCCGCGCTCGGCGCGACGGGGACGCGCGAAAACGTCGCCATATCCTGTTTGAAACGATCGCGTTTGAAACCGCCGCCCGGCGTGAAATTGCGGCCAGACCCGCTGGCGCGCCTTTGCCCGAACAAATCGTTCAGGCGCTGGCGAAAATCGTCGTAATAATGCCGGCGCAGCACTTCGTCGCGGATTTGGCCCGCGCAATCGCGCAGGCGGCGCTCCATAGCGGCCTTGCGCTCGGGCGTATCGAGCGGCTGCGCCTCGGCTTCACGCATAAACAGCATTTCGACCAATGGCTTGGCCGCCGCGAGCACGGCCTCGATCGCCGCGCCGCCGCCGGCGCGCGCCAGGTCGTCGGGGTCCTGGCCTTCCGGCAGCAGAGCGAAACGCAGGGTTTTTCCCGCCCCGATCAGCGGCAGGGCGGTGTCCACGGCGCGAAAGGCCGCCTTGCGCCCCGCCTTGTCGCCGTCGAAACACAAGATCGGCTCTTCGGCCATTTTCCAGAGCAATTCGCATTGCTCCGGCGTCAGGGCGGTGCCGAGCCCCGCGACGACATTGGAGTGGCCCGCCATGGTCATGGCGATGACATCGACATAGCCTTCGACCGCGACGATTGTCCCGAGCCGATGGGCGACCGGGCGGGCGTTGTGGAGGTTATAAAGGTTCGAGCCCTTGTGAAACAAAGGCGTTTCCGGCGAGTTCTTGTATTTCGGCTGGATCTCGCTGGCCAAAGCGCGTCCGCCGAAGGCGATTGTTCTGCCGGAGCGGTCGCAGATCGGGAACATCAGCCGGTCGCGGAAGAAATCATAGGGGACGGCGATGTCCGGGCCATGGGTCAGCAGCCCGGCCTCGATCATGGTCTCGGACGCACAGCCTTTGCCCGCCAGATGATCGCGCAGGGCATAGCGCTCGGCCGGCGCATAGCCGAGACGGAATTTTTCCCGCGCCTCCTCCCCAAGTCCGCGCTCGGTCAGATAGGCGCGGGCTTTCGCCCCGGCGGGTCCGCGCAATTGCCGCTCGAAAAATTGCGCCGCCAGCTCCAGCGCCTCGATGGCGGTGGCGCGGCGCTGTTCCGCCGCCGCCGCTTCCGGCGTCTCGACCGGCATCGCCAGACCCGCCATGGCGGCAAGTTTTTCAACCGCCTCGGGAAAGCCAAGGCCCTGCGTTTCCATCAGGAAGGTGAAATGGTCGCCGCTGCGGCCGGCCGAAAAATCGTGGAAAAACCCCTTCTGATCATTGACGAAGAAAGAGGGCGTCTTTTCGGCGTTGAACGGCGAAAGGCCGCGCCATTCGCGGCCCTCCTTCCTGAGTTTCATGCTTTGTCCCACGACTTCCGACAAGGGAAGCCGCGCCCGGATCTCATCGAGGAAGGACGGGGTGAATTTCATCTGTTCCGCACAATAACCTGAACCTTCAAGATGGGCGCGCGGGCGCGCGGGCGCAATGATGAGCAAGGCCTTGTCGCCGCTATCCACAGCCCGCCGGGCGCATATTCCCGAAAAGGCGCCGTCGGTTCGCAACAGGCAAGGCGGTTGGACCCGTCGCCCGGAGCCTTTCATGTCCGGTTGAAAAATGAAGAGGCTCCGGCCAAAAAAGCCATGTTTGCGCGCCATGGACGCCGCCGCCGGCAGGGGCTAGAGCAATGTGCGAAAAAGTGGACGCCGGTTTTTCGCAAAAACATTGCGAAAACAAAGGAATCCAGAGTCGATTGCGATTCG
>NZ_CAIUXT010000225.1 GCF_903903185.1 uncultured Rhodoblastus sp. | reverse complement strand
TGACGACATCGAGTGGGAGACGGGTTCGCTGCGGGTCTCGGGCAAGTCGCGCTACGAGGTGCGTCTGCCGCTTCCGCAAGACGCCGGGGATGCGATCGCCGCCTACCTCTTGTGCCGCCCTTCGACCTGCCTGAGCGATCACGTGTTCCTCCGCAATATCGCGCCGTTTCGGCCGTTCCGGAATGGCGACGGCATCTCGTCGGTGGTGAAACGCCTCATGCAGCGGGCCGGGGTCGTGGCGCCGGTCAAGGGGGCGCACGTCTTGCGACACACTGCGGCGACCGAGATGCTGCGCCATGGCGTTCCGCTCGAAAAGATCGGGTTGGTCCTGCGGCACCGAGGCATCGACACGACGGCCCATTACGCCAAGGTCGATGTCACGCTCCTGAAGCAAATCGCGCAGCCCTGGTCGGAGGCTCTCTGATGTTGAAGGCCATCGAGGCGTATCTGGCGCTCCGCCGCGCCACGGGATTCGCGATGCTGAACGCGGAATATCTGCTCAAGAGCTTTGCCGCCTTTGCGGCCGAGCGCGGGCAAACGCATGTCAACATGCAAACCGCAATCGATTGGGCGGAGCGCGGACCGTCTGTCGCGCAACGCGACGCCCGGCTGAAATCCGTGTGCCGCTTTGTGCGTCATGTCCGGGTTGAGGACGCCCGGCATGAGTTGCCGCCGGTTAATCACTTCGGCGCCCGAAAGATGCGGCGTTCGCCGCATATCTACTTAGCAGCGGAGATCGATCGCTTGATCGAGGCCGCCCTCCGGCTGCGACCGAAAGGTGGCTTGCGCTCACGGACCTATGCGACGTTGATCGCGCTGCTCTCAGTCACCGGGTTGAGGATCTCCGAAGCGCTGAAGTTGACGGTCGCCGACGTGACGCCCGATGGCTTGCTGATCCGCGAGACCAAGTTCCGGAAAACCCGCCTGGCGCCGCTGCACGACACGGCAGTAGAGGGCTTGAAGCGCTATCTGGCGCGTCGCCGCCCCCGTTCCGAAGCTGATACGGTGTTCGTTGACGCAAATGGTCTGCCGCTGCGTTACATTGCGGTCAAAGAGACCTTCGACAGGCTGGTCGGCAGGGCAGGTATCGCACCGGCGGCAAAGCGCCGCCCACGTCTTCACGATCTGCGGCACACGTTTGCAGTGCGCGTGCTGCAAGGCAGTCCGACGGATCGAAGCCGAATTGGCGCGCATATGGCGGCGCTCGCGACCTACATGGGTCACGTCAATATCTATTCGACCTACTGGTACCTGGAGGCCACCGCCGATCTCATGCGCGACGTCGCCGCGGCTGGTGAAGCGTTCATCGCCGAAGGGAGGCAATCATGACGCCGATTGCTCCCCTGATCGAAACTTTCCTCAATGACACACTCGCCCGCCAGCGGGGCGTCAGCCGGCATACACGCGATTCCTACGCGCTGAGCTTCCAGTTGCTCTTCATGTTCGCCGCAAAAAGACGGAAGGTCCCGCCATCGGCGCTGACGCTGGAACACCTCGACGCCGGTCTTGTCAGCGCCTTCCTTGAGGATCTTGAGGATCAGCGCAAGAACGCGCCTGTGACGCGTAATGTCCGGCTGGCGGCCATCAAATCCTTCTTCCGCTTCCTCGAATACAGGCAGCCGGCGGCCCTGGAGCATATCCGCCGCGTCCTGGCGATCCCGTTCAAGAAAACGGATCAGCGTCTGGTTCCCTATCTTCTGAGGGCGGAACTGCAAGCGCTGCTCGACGCTCCCGATCCGGCTACGCGCGATGGCATCCGCGACCGGGCGATGCTGCATCTGGCGGTTTGTGCGGGTCTGCGCGTGTCCGAGTTGACCGGGCTGAAGCTTGAGGACGTCGACCTTTCGTCGATGAGCATTCGTGTTTTCGGTAAGGGGCGGCGCGAACGGACGCTCCCATTGTGGAAGACCACGGCCGCAGCCCTGCGCGCCTGGCTCGCCGTTCGCGGGCGGGTCGCAGCACCCGAGGTGTTCGTCAACGCCAGGGGAGAGCCGCTGAGCCGATGGGGCTTCGCCTATCTGCTCAAACAATATGCCGCGACCGCGGCTCGATTGCATCCCAGCCTGGAGAAGAAACGCATCTCGCCCCACGTGCTCAGGCACACATGCGCAATGATCATCCTGCAAGCAACGCAGGACATCCGTAAAGTGTCGCTGTGGTTGGGTCACGCCACTCTGACGACCACTGAAATCTATACGCGTGGCGATCCGACAGAGAAACTCGACGCCATGGAGTCGATCGTCCCACCGCATCTTCGGCGCGGCGCGTTCCAGCCGTCCGATAAACTGATCGCGCTCCTCAAGCGCCCTTCGTAATGGTGAGCCAGATTGGCGGCAGCAGAAACAAAAGCGAGGTCAAGCCGCCGCCAACTCCCCATTACTGGATTTGCCCATAAGGCAGGTAATGGGCGTCGCCCATTACCTGCCGCAATCGCCACTGCCCGAAGTGTCAGGCCGCCGCGGCCCGACGATGGCTTGAGGACCGCGAAGCCGACCTGCTGCCGGTCTCCTATTTCCACGTCGTCTTCACCGTCCCGGCCGCGATCGCGATCATTGCGTTCCAGAACAAGGCCGCCGTCTACGATCTGCTGTTCAAGACGGCGGCCGAGACGCTGACGACCATCGCCGCCGATCCCAAACATCTCGGAGCCCGCATCGGCGCCACCGCCGTGCTGCACACCTGGGGATCGGCGCTGACCCATCATCCCCATGTCCACATCATTGTTCCCGGCGGCGGCCTGTCGGCGGACGGATCGCGCTGGATCGTTTGCAAGCCCGGCTTCTTCCTGTCGGTGCGCGTGCTTTCGCGTCTGTTCCGCCGGCTGTTCCTCGAAGGTCTCGCCGCGCTTCACGCCGCCGGCCGTCTGGCCTTCTTCGGCGATCTTTCCGCGCTCGCCGACGACGCGGCATTCGCCGCCACGCTGGCGCCCCTGCGTCGCTGCGAATGGGTGGTTTACGCGAAGCGTCCGTTCGCCGGGCCAAAGGCAGTGCTCGCCTATTTGTCGCGCTACACCCACCGCGTCGCCATCTCGAACTCCCGACTTGTCGCGCTCGACGACGCGCGCGTCACCTTCAAATGGAAAGATTATCGGATCAAGGAAGGCAACCGGCTCAAGACCATGACGCTCGACGCCGACGAGTTCATCCGCCGGTTCCTCATGCACGTGCTGCCGAGCGGATTCCACCGCATCCGCCATTACGGTCTGTTCGCCAGCGGGGTGCGCGCCAGCAACATCGAGCGTGTCCGCGCGCTGCTGGCGGTCGCCGAGACCGCGCCGCCACAACAAGCCGAGACGGATGACGGCGTTGGTTCCGTTGACGAAACGCGGAAATGCCCCTGTTGCGGCGGCCGGATGATCATCATCGAAACGTTCGAAGGCGTGCGCCCCTCGCGACCGCCGTCGCCCTTTCGGTTCAGGATCGACACCTCATGAACATCACGCCGGTTCCCGCTCCCCAGTTCTGTTCGTCTTCGCCGCCGGCTTCGTCCTGGCGCTGGCGCGGTGTGTCCGCGTCCCTTTTCGAAACCCGTTTCAACGGCACGAAGCCTAATAAAACAGACGTATGGCTTCGCCGAAAAGCTTCCCCGCCTTGCCGCCAATCAGATGCCAGCGTCGGCGCCCGATACAGAGACCGGCCTGATCTGACCGCCACCCTCAAATCCCCATAGCCGGGCCGCTGCAAACGCAGCGTTTCCTGCCCGCGGATTCCTCCTAGAGAGGCTTTCGGACGCCGGCCCCGCCGCTGTGCGTTCGGTCGTGTTGGGGCCGGCGTCCGAAACCCATCATCGAAGGCGTCATCCGCACGATGTTTGCTGGCCGTCTCAAATCGACGCAAAGCTACCGTTGTAGATCGCGGCGCTGAAGCATCCATTCGTCTGGCGCTACAGGATGACCGGGGTCTCGTCCCGAGCCTCCGACTGCGCCAGCGCCGCCTCGATATGAGTGACTGCGGGCAAAACGTCGGAGTTGCAGCTCACCAGCAGCGCCTTGGCCCGCGCCAAAGTCGCCTTTGCCGGTTCGAGACCATCGATGGCCGCCTGAATCTGACACAGCATCAAGCCCATGCGGCCTATCGATTCCGGGTCGTACGAAGGCTTGATCCACTCGGCGAGCATCTGATCGCGCACGCCGGCCAGCGCCGCCTTGTCGTCGGCCTGGTGGATCAGGACCAGCTTGGCTTGGCTGGTCAGGGCATTGATCCGAACCTTGATAACCGGACAGCGCTCCAGAATCTCAGCCAGCGCCGCCTGGGCTCCGGGACCATCGCCGCTCGACAGCAGGCTATTGGCTAGGACGCTCCGAGCGTGCCAGGCCATTGGATGTTTGATCGCCGCATAGGCCTCGGCGCTGGCGCGATAGAGGGCGAGGGCCGCGTCGACGGCGCCGCCCTGGAAGAGGTGATTGCCGGCTTCGCCTAGGAAGGTCGCACGCTCGACGTCCGACCAACCGGGCTCAGCCGCCGCCGCTTGCAAACTCCGGCCCGCGGCGGTTGGATCGCGATCGGCCCGGCTGGCTGCCATCCTGGCGGTCGCCGAAGGGCCAAGCTCAATTAGGGGCGAGGCCTCGGCCAGGACCTGGTCGATCTGGACCGCCATCGCGCGCAACTCGTCGATCAGCACTTCGCATTCGGGCCGGCGCTGCACGTGCAGGGCGGCAATGGCTGCTGGTATCGCCTGTCTCCCCTCGGAAAGCCGCCCCAGCCTTAGGGCGGCGAGCGCCACCACCCGGCCGGCCACGGCGTAGGACCAGGCAGCACTGCCTGCCGGCGCGCGGCGCATCGCCAGACCGGCGGTTTCCAGGGCCTCTTCGGCCTGGTCCGCCTCCAGGAGGTAGGCCGCCAGATTGGCTTCGGCCTGCAGCAACTCCTCGCCGTCGCCAACCTCCTCGCGCAAAGCGACCGAGCGTCGCTGAGCGGCGATGGCCGCGTCCCAAGCCTTCAGGTGAGCATGGAGCTGGGCGAGATTGCCTTGGCAGCGCGCCTGACCGAGAACATTGCCGGCCTCGACATAGAGCCGCATGGCCGCCTCGATATGGTCGAGGGCCGCGTCGGTCTTGCCCGCTTCGATCTCAGCGATCGCCAGATTGCCTAGGGCCTCGGCCGTATTGGAGTGCGCCCGGACGGCGTCGAGGTCGTCCGGATCGACCTGGATCTCCGCCTCCGCGGTCTCGCGTCCACGATCGGCCCAGAACTGCGCCATCTGCTCCATAGCCGCGCAGAGATCGGTCTCGGCGGCGAGGCCGGGGCGGAGCGCCGTCTCTCAAACCATGTCGGCGGCTTCGTCCGCGCGGCCGGCCTCGACCAGCTTTCGGCCGAAATTGATCGTCGCAACCGAAAGCTGTCGCCAATCCCGGGCGGCGTGGAGCTCGTCCTGGGCCTCGCGATACAGCGACTGGGCGCGGTTCGGTTCGCCCAGCCGCCAGACGACGCCGGCGAGATTGGCCCGCTGCGCTCCGGGGCAAAGACCGGAGACATCACAAAGCCGCATGGCCTCGATAAACCCCGCCGAGGCCGTATCAAGGTCCCCCAGCATCTCGCTGGCGATGCCACGATACTGGTGCGCCACAAGGAGACTGTCCAGCGCCCCCGCGCGCTCGGCCGCCCGCAGCAGGGCGAAGGCCACATCCGCCAGTCGTGCCCAGGCGTGGCGGTCATGCTGCAGGCGGCCCAATTGCTCGAAGGCCTTGACCAAGATGTCGTGGCGCTGCTGATGCTCCGCCGCCGCGATGGTCCGGCGAAGCTCGTCCTCGGCGTTGTCGCCGCTGGCCACCAGGGCGAACGGCATGAACGCCTCGACGGCGAGCGGATCAGGGTCGCCCAGATCGAAGAGCAAGGTCGACAGGCGTGCATGCAACTCGGGACGGCTGGAAAAGAGCTGGCGCATCCGCCGCGCAATTCGGCTGCGGCGGTCCTCACCGACGGGATCGGTTTGCCCGACGGCCTCGCAGGCAACCATCGCGGCTTCGAAGTTCCCGCGCCGAACGGCGATGAGGGCTCGGCGCAAAGCCGCCTCCCAGATCTCGCCCGCCTCGCCTACTACGGTCAGGAGCGGCCTGATCGTTTGGACGACCGCCTCGGCGAGGTCGAGTTCGCTCAGGCCGATCAGCGTTTTGCATTCGAAAAAGGCAGCCTCGACGAGTGTGCGCCCGGAGCCCGCCTCGCGCGCGGCGGCCTGGGCGGCGCGCAGGGCCATCAGCGACGCGTCGGGCCGAGTCTCGATGTGTTTGGCGAGGTTGAACTGGATCAGGGCTAGCAGTCGATGGTCGCGCGCCGCCCGCGCCCGGGCGTTGGCCTCCAGCAACAGCGCCTTGGCCTGCGTGCGGTGATCGGGGGTGGTCCCATGAAGAAGGGCCAGGGCCATGTTCACATAAATGCTTGCGGTGTTGCGCAGATGTTCCAGACGCACCTCGGGCCTGGGTGCGACAGCCCCATCCTTGGTCAGCAGCGTCCAGGTCGCCTCATGGAATTGCAGTTCCTGGGCGCTCCAAGCCAGGGCGCGGTTGAAATCGCCGCGATGCATCGCGGCGAGCGCCACGCGGCGGACGCAGCCGCTCATGCTGATCTCGGCGCGGCCGGCGATCAGCGCGTCCCTTACCGCTGTTTCCAAGCCCGTGCTCAGCGCGATCAACAGGGCCTCGTCCTGCTGCTTCTCTGCGAAGGCGTGCATGAACGCCGCGCTCGACCAAGGCCCGACAGTCGGGCCCGAGACCCAGGTCTGCACCCGCTCCGCCAGCGCATGGACGGTCGTCGAGACCGCGAGCGTCGATGGCGCGATCTCAAGCCCTAGGCGGGAGAGAAAGGCAGGCAGCTCCCCGCTGACGAAGGTGCCGGCCGGGTCGGTGAAGCAATCAGCGAGCGCTGGCGGCGACGCGCCCCGGTGCAGCCAGGTGAAGCCAAAGCCGCCCGCAGCGTTGGCGCTCATCGGCAGGTAGTCCGAACCGAAGTCGAAATCGGCGCCGGAGAAGCCAAGAAAGAGGATGTGGCGCCGGGAGAAGACGTCTTGCAGCCGGTCGCGACGGCCTACGGCCAAGCCCTTGAGCTTCTGCGTGACCGTATCGATCAGAGTGGCGGCGTCGGTGACCGAGCCATGCACTTTGTGCAGGCGCGCCCCACCGCCCCAGATCTGCGGCTGGTCGTAGTCCCCCGGCCTTACCATTACCTGCAACGGCGTTTTTTCGAGGCGGAAGGCTTGCTCGATCAGGGTGTCGAAATTGAAGGTAACAATATCGGCTACCAAGCCCTGACGCGCCAATGCGGCCAGGGCGAAATGGTTGGCATTGGGCTTCGCGCCCTCAAGGGCGGTCAGCAACGGAAAATAGCCGTCGCCAGCGAAGGTTGAGACCACCAGCTCGGAAAAGGCGGTGACGGGCGCGCGACCCTCAAGGGGCCGCGCCATCACAGCGTCGGCCAGATCGGGCAACGCCTTAGCCGCCTCGGCGCGCAGGCCCTCAAAAAGGGCGTTGTTGAAGCCCCACCAGCTAGGCAGGCTCGAAGGCGGGGCCACCGACACGCCTGCGCCGCAGACGATCAGTAGATTTTTGTCGCGGACCGCAGCAATCAACGGCGCCGGCAAGCTGGGATCAGTGTCGCCCACCAAGAACCTCCCCAAAGATCGATGCGCAATAGTTTACTTGCCTAGGTTGTCTAAGCCGTAAACCGATAATCGGCTCCTGGCGGATTTCCAAATCGTACGCGGCGTGATTCAAGCTCCCGAACGAGTTTGACGATGGCGCACTATGAACTCAGTGAACCCGCTCGATTATGTTTTCATATCTGTATTTCAATCACATACCGCGCTGCTCGACGGTTCGGCACCGGAAGTGGTTCTGAAAGGGAAAAGCAAATGGAAACTGATCCTCGCCCGGAGCGATTGAATTTTCAGGCTTCACAATCGGCCTGCGGGCACCTTGATCGCATCCACCGCCGTCGGCGTCCAGCCGCTTGGATGGAACGACTGCTGTGATCAACCTAAGCGGGCATTCGCACTCAGTAATTTGGCGGTCCGCTTTCCGCCGCGAGCGGTCGGCGAGGCGTCTCTCAAAACCCCACCTATTTTAGCCCAAAAACTGCTGTGCAGATTCGTTGAAAATCAACGGCAAGGATTCTCGAAGCTCGTGATTTCTGAGAATCCCGCCCGATTGCAAAAGGCAGAGATTTTGCCAGGGCGCGATGTCTGTGGGAATAAAGTCGGCCACGCGTCCGACAGTGATTATTGCCACGGATTGACAACCGGCGCGCGGGCGCGCTCGAAATCGGTCGTGTCGCGCGATAGGATCGTGAGGCCGTGACATAGACCTGTCGCGGCAATGATGAGATCGGGTTGCGAGAATGTATAGCCCGCCTTGCGGCCTTCTTCGACCAGCAAGCGCCATTTAAACATCACGTCTTCTGTCACCGGCAACACGCGATTTTCAAACATTGGCCGCACCTTGTGCACAAGCCAGTCATTGAGTTCCGCGCGGCGGCTCGCATCGCTCACGAGTTCAATGCCAAAACGTATTTCTGCAAAGGTCACGGCGCTAACATAGAGCTGTTCGAGCGGATGGGCCGCGATGAACGCGATCACTTTCGGCTCTGGCTTTGAGCGGCGCAATTCAGAAAGAATATTCGTGTCGAGAAGCCAACCGCTCACAGGTCAACCCTACGGACCGGCATTCGGTCGCGCTTAGGCTCAATATCAATGTCGCGGTAAGGCGACTCCTGCATGGCCGCAATCAATGCTTCGCCGGAACGCTCGCCCTTGAGGCGGCGGAATTCTTCGGCGGAAACAATCACCACTTCATCCCGACCGTGAACCGTCACATGCTGCGGCCCCTCGCTGCGCACACGTCGCACCAATTCGCTAAATCTGGCCTTGGCGTCCTGAAGCAGCCAACGTCCTGGCGGCAAATCATGGCGGCGGCTCTTGGGCGGCTCTGTTGGCGGTGTTTTTTTAATTCTGGTCATGCTGACTAGAATATCATAACCATAGCTTTGAAAGCAAGATATTTTCGCTCGTGTTTTGGCTCCGCAAAACCATCAACGGGTATCGCCCCCACGCCGGGAGCGGAAGAAATCATTGCCATCGCGCTCCACGCGGGAAAATATCCCCATGTTCGCTCAACCCGATTGTCACTGGAGCCAGCCGATGAATGCGGGCAAACCCCATCAGATTTGGATCGAGCAATGCGAGGCGGCGCAAACCATCCGAGAGCGCTATGGGCTCGAGGCGGCGTTTGACTATGCGGTCGGAGAGAAACTGATGAATTTCGCCAGCGCCGCCCATGACCATCCGGCTTTCGCCAGCGAGCTTCCCCGATTTGTCTCCGAAGTGCGGCGGATGTTTTCGGCCGAAGAAATTCGCACCCAACTTGCGCGACTCGAATGCGAGCAGAGCGAAAGAGACGCCGAGAGCGGCGACCCGGACGAGGAGGATGTCTTCAGTGAAAGCCCGGCCATGGCGGCCGAGCGCGTCAGGCAGTTCGCCACGATCAAGGAACTCCTCATCGCGGATATGCTCGGCACTTCTTGAGCGGGCGGGCGCTTCGCAGCCATAGGTCGCGCGTGCGCCCCGGATCCCCTGACCTTCGCCGTTTCCGGCCGCATTGGTATATGATAATAACCTTTATCATATACTTACTTGCTTTTTGCGGTCGGAGCGCGTATGAACAAATCATGGACGAGCGGCTCACCCAGATCGCGACGAAGAAAGCGGACCTCGATCGGTTGCGGCCGTTGTCGCCGCGCGCGCTGGTGAATCTGGAGCACGCCTACGATCTTGAGCTGACCTACACGTCGAACGCGATCGAGGGCAACACGCTCACTCAGATTGAAACCAATCTTGTCATTGAACAAGGCGTCACGATCGGCGGCAAGAAGCTCAAGGATCATCTGGAAGCCATCGACCATTACGACGCTATTCGTTATGTGCGCGAGATCGCGAGGCAGACAACGCCGCTCGGGGAGGTCGATGTCCGAAATTTGCACGCCTTGGTGGTCAAACGCGCAGATCCCGAGATTGCCGGGCGCTACGCGACCTCTGGCCGTTACGTGAATACGGATGTCGGCCGCCACACGTTTCCGTCGCCGGCGGAAGTGCCGGCGCTCATGGGCGATTTTTCCGAATGGCTCGGTGTGGCCCCGGCGACGCCGGAGACGGCTTTCACGGCCCATCGTCGGCTGGTTGATATCCATCCCTTCAACGACGGCAACGGTCGCGCGGCGCGCCTGTTGATGAATCTCGTCTTGATCCGCAGCGGTTATCCGCCGATCGCGGTTCGTCCGGAAGATAGGCTTGTCTATCTCCGCGCTTTGCAACAAGCGCAAGCCGGCGGCGGCGACGACGCGTTCAAAACACTTCTGTACGAGCGCCTGGACGCGACCTTGGGGGAGTATTTGAGCGCCTTGAAAGAGGCGCTTCCCCAGACACCGCCGGCCAGCCCAAAGACCCGTGAACCAGCGCCGTGAATGCGCGGGCCGGTGCGCACTGGAAGAGCGCAAGCGCGATGACCCAGCTCGTCCCCGTTCTCGCTGAACGCGTTCCGGCCCTCATCGCCGCCGAGGGCGAGCGCGCCTCCTGTCGTTTCTTTGAATTCTTTACGGCGCAGATCAGGAATCCGCACACGCGTCGCGCCTATGCGCGCGCCGCGCAGGAATTCTTCGCCTGGCTTGAGGCGCACGGCGTGACGCAGCTGGCGGCGATCGAGAGCTTCCATGTCGCCGCCTATATCGAACAGTTGCAAAAGGCGCGTTCGGCCCCGACCGCGAAATTGCGCCTGGCGGCATTGAAGCATCTGTTCGACTGGATGGTCATCGGCCAGATCATGCGGACCAATCCGGCGGCCGCCGTGCGCGGGCCGCGCCATATCGTGCGGCGCGGCAAGACCCCGGTGCTCGATCCTTCCGAGGCGCGGCAGCTCCTAGACGCCATCGACACCACAACCATCATCGGCCTCCGCGACCGCGCCTTGATCGGCTTGATGGTCTATTCCTTCGCGCGCATCGGCGCAGCGATCGGCATGCAGGTCGAGGACGTTTATACGCAGAACCGTCGGCTTTGGGTGCGGCTGAACGAGAAGGGCGGGAAGCATCACGCCATGCCGTGTCATCACAATCTTGAGGCCTATCTGCATGAATATATCGACGGCGCCGGCCTGGCGTCCCAGCCGAAGGCGCTGTTGTTTCAGAGCTACAGCCGCGCGACCCGGCAATTGACGGGCAATCCCCTGCCCCAGGCTAACGCCTATGCGATGATTCAGCGCCGCGCCAAGGCGGCCGATATTTCCACGCGCGTCGGCAACCACACTTTCCGCGCCACGGGCGTCACCGCTTATTTGAAAAACGGCGGGACGCTCGAACGCGCCGCGCAAATGGCGAACCACGCATCGACGCGGACGACGCAGCTCTACGATCGGCGCACGGAATCTGTGACGCTTGATGAGGTCGAGCTCATACGGATTTAGCCTCGGCAACAATCATTCGGCTTCGGGCGGAATATGACGCGCCAAGTCCATCGCGTCATGGAGAATTCGCAGAACTTCGATGACTTGATCATCAGCCGCACAGCACATAATGAAATGCCTCCCGCGACGACCTCGGCGCGCGACGTGAACGGTTCGCAATCCGTTCAGAATTTCATCCCGTGCGGCGCTGCCCGGCGCGTCGGGTCCATTCTCGAGCAGGGCGAGCGCTTCGAGCAACGTGCGTTGATAAATTGCAACCTGTCGATCGCCGAAATTGTCTCGGGTGTGTTTCAGGATGTGAACAAAATCTTTCAGCTTCAGCGCCAAGACGGATCCGCCATTGCGTTCGCGTCACTTGACCTCCGGACCTGCAAGGACGTTGTCAGCCAGTATGTTCAGGTGCTCGACCAAAGCCGAGGCGTTGGCGAACTCCTTGAACTCGCCGCGCTCCAAAGCTTCGGCGCCGACCCGTGCTGCGGAGCGAAGCCCCTCAAGCTTGGCGGCCTCTTCGGCTTCCCGATTTTCAATGAGGCGAAGGCCTTCGCGCATCACTTCGCTGGCGTTTTGGTAGCGCCCGCTTTGCACCAGCGTTTCGATCAGCGTCTCTTGGCGCTCGGTCAGGACAACATTGCGTGTCGGCATCGCTTTCCTCCATTGAAGTTCGAATTCGACGTTTTGGCATAATATGCCAATCCAGCCCTACCGACAAGATCCGTGTCGTTTCTCGAGGCAGATCGCACTTGCAATCGCGGGATATCAACATCCAAAAGCCAGAACATAATTCGAACATTCTAGACACGGCGCCAAAATGGCGCCAGCGTCCCAGATAGCGATTTTTTGAGTCCACTTTATATTCCGGCAGGCGCCCTGCCAAATTCAGCTCCAGAAACCTTGAGGTTCGCCAAGCAAATGTCTCCCGCCGAAATCATACGCCACTACACCCATCATTTCCGCCGCGTCTATGGACAGACGCCAGAGCTGGTCGCCAGGCGCGGGTTCTATTACATCGATAACTGGCGCGAACTGGGCTTTCGCGATCCGCCGAAACGCCAATCCTTGGCCGAGTTGAGCGACATGGTGGAGACGCTGCAAGAAACCAGGAAGGCGTCGGCCTAAGGCGACGCCCCGGCGTCACCGTCACCCTGCACCGGGACTGCGCGGCCGAAACAATTCGCAGCGAACGCAGATACTGGGCGAAGGCGATAGCCAGCAACGGACGAATTGCGCGCTGCATTCTATTCTTTGACAAATTATGCCGTGCGGCAAAACTTATTTTCATGAGGCGGGGCGCAGCCCGCCTATCGCCCTCCGTGGGCTTCCTCCCGAGACTTGGGCCGTCGGTGTCACCGCCGGCGATCTTTTTTGTCGCGTCCCCGGCTCCTAAAATCCCCCAGCGGCGACCGACAACTCTGCACCCGCGTTTGTGGGCGTGCAGCCCGTTCGCGAGAAATATCTAAAATTGCTAAATTTAGGCATATCTGTCATAGTGCTCGATATGGAGGCATGCACATGAACATGAACGTATCCCTGACCGACGAGCTGGCGAATTTCGTCAAGGCCAAGGTTGCCGCCGGTCGCTACGCCTCATCCAGCGAAGTTGTCCGCGAAGCCCTGCGCCTGATGGAGAAGATCGAACAACAGGAAGCTGAAAAGCTGAATTTCCTGCGTCAGGCGTGGAAAGAAGGCATCGACAGCGGCGATGCCGGCGAATTGGATTTTGCGGTTCTGAAGCAGGAAGCGCGGGCGCGGCTCGCTGCGTCCAAAGCGTGAGAGCATGAGCAAAGTCCATTTTACGCGCCGCGCCCGTCAAGACCTTTTGGATATTTGGATTTACATCGCTACCCGCAACTCGGAAGCCACGGCCGATGCAATCTATGACCGCATCGAAGAGGCTTGCGGCCGATTGAGGGATTATCCGCAACTCGGCCCTGCCCGTATTGAAATTGCCGAAGGCGCCCGGGCGCTCGTTGTTGAACGATGGCTGGCGCTTTACCGGTTGACGGAATACGGCGCGCAAGTTGTGCGGATCGTCGATGGCGCACGCGACCTGACCAAGATCGAGTGGACGCCAGAATAGGGGCCGTGTCGGAGAAGGGAGATCGCATGAGTCAGCTCGTCTCCATTATCGCCGACCGCGCCCCTGCCCTCGCCGCCGCCAGCGGAGAACGCGCCTCGCCCTGCTGAATTCCAGCTCAAGAAACCTTGAGGTTCGCCCAGCAAATGTCTCCCGCCGAAATCATCCGCCACTACGCCCATCATTTCCGCCGCGTCTATGGACAGACGCCGGAACTGGTCGCCAGGCGCGGGTTTTATTACATCGAGAATTGGCGCGAACTGGGCTTTCGCGATCCGCCGAAACGCCAGTCCTTGGCCGAGCTGAGCGACATGGTGGAGACGCTGCAAGAAACCAGGACGGCGTCGGCCTGAGGCGGCGCCCGGCGCCGGGGGCCCGGCCGAGACCCTTCCCGGCGAACGCAGAAGACGCCCGGGGATAGGCGCCCCGCAAATGGAAGAATTGCATAACTCATTATAATCATTGACACTTCTAGCCACGCCGCATACCTTGACTTCATGAGGCGCGGCCCTGCCCTGCCTCTCGCCCTCCTTGGGCGTTATCTCCCCGGACTTGGGCCGTTGGCGTCACAGTCGACGGTCTTCTTTTGTCCCTGTCAGGGTCACAAAATCCTCCCGGCGCGATAGCGCCGCCGCCCCGTAAGCTCCCGTTATCCCAGTTCGGCAGGGCGCGTTCCATGCGCAGCAAGCGATGCGGCGATAATAGCGGCAAGATTTGGCGCGCCTGCCCGATCGGAGCATGGCCGCCGAATCCGATTACCAAAGCGCCGATGCTGCCGGAGCGTTCGAGTGCGGGACGCCGGGTTTTCGAGCTTGGCGTCGTTCATGAATTGTTCTAAAAGGCCAACTTGGCTTTGAAGAGTGAATTCCGTGCTCAGCACCATTGTCATTCCCAATCGCAACTCCTGGAGCCATTGCCGTGCAAAAGCAGCCCTGGAGGGCAAGCACGGCTTGAAACTGCTGACCAGCGATCAGCTTGCCGCGCGGCTTGCCGGCGGCTTCCGTCAGCCCATCGACAGCGACCACATGGCCGACGCCGTCCGGGATTCGATCGGCCTCCCGCTGGGAGAGCTGGATACAATCAAGAGCTTGCCGGGCTTTCAGCGCGCCGCGGCCAACAGTTTGTCGAAAGCCTGGAGCGCCGGCCTCAGTCTGGACGACGAAGCGAAGGCCGCCGTGGACCCGGCGGCAAGGACCAGACTGGAGGCGCTCGCTCTTTTGGAACGAGAGGTCTTGGCTCGATTGCCCACGAACGAGATGAGGCCCAACGATCTTGTCGCGCGGGCGCTCAAGCGAACGGGTTACGCCAAGGTCCTTTTCGGGTCGATCGAGATTCACGGACGAACGGAGATGTCTCCGGTCTGGCGCCCCCTACTGGCCGCGCTCGCCGCCGAGACCAGGGTCACCTGGGTCGCAGAGGCGCGACGGGCGCCGCCATGGCTCGCTCAGCTGGGCGTCACGGCGGAAGAAAGGGCGCGCGAACAGCCTGTGCGTCGCTCCATTTCCTGCGCAAGTCCGCGGCATGAGATCCTGGAGGCGGTTCGCTGGGCGCGCGGCCTTCTCGCCAAAGGGATAGGCGCACAAGAGATCGCCATCGCGACGGCGTCTCCTTCTGGTTGGGATGACCACGTCCTCGCTCTTGCGGAGACCGCCAATATCCCGATCCATTTCATTCACGGTCGGGCCGCGCTCGATAGCCCCGAGGGACAGCTCGCTGCCGCCCTGGCCGAAGTTCTGTTGCGGGGTTTTTCGCAGCCGCGCGTCAAACGCTTGGTCGGTCTCCTGCGTTCGCAGACCACCAAATTCTCAAAATTGCCGAGCCAATGGTGGCGCAAACTGCCCGAAGACGCGCCGCTCCTGGATGCCGGGCGCTGGAAGCAGCAAATCGCGGCGCTTGATCCCAAAAATTTCCCTGACGACATCGACCCAAGGCCACAACTGCTTGAAATCATCATCGACGCCGCCAGCCTCGGCTTGGCTAGGGCCTCCGAGGTCGGTGAGCAGTTGCTTCAAGGAAAGGCATTGGCGATTTGGCGCAAGGCGCTCACCGACGCCCCCGCCGAAGCCTTGGATGTCACCCTGGCCGGCCTCCGAGTTGACGATGGCCTCGAACCGGCCGTCTCCGTGGTCTGGGGGCCAGCCGCCGCCATTGCCGCCGTTCCCAGGCGTTACACCTGGCTTGTGGGCCTGACCTCGAGGTCCTGGCCTCGCCGGGCCAGCGAAGATCCCTTGCTGCCCCATCACATCATATCCTCTTCCCGCCTCAATCCGCTTCCGGTCCATCAGGCCGACACGCGCGACTTCGAGACAATCGAGGCGATGACCGCCAGCGAACTCGTCTGCTCGCGCGCCCGTCGCGATAGCGGCGGACGCATCAATGGCGTTTCGCCGCTCTATCCGCGCGATGTCGCGGAGGCCTATCTCGCGCAGAGCAGGGAACCCGAGCAGGCGGCGAGCGATACCGATCGGCTCTTCGCCCGACCCGCTGAATTTTCCTCGCTCCCCGAAGCCCGCTCCGCGCTTTCGGCCTGGATCGATTGGCACACCGACCGCATTACGGCGCACGATGGCAGGGTGCGCTCCAACCACCCACTCCTGCTGCAGGCGCTAGATCGGCGACAATCGGCGTCCTCGCTGGCAAAGCTGCTGCGCGATCCCCTGGGATATCTCTGGCACTACGGCTTTGGTTGGTCTTCGCCGGACGAAACCGATGAGCCGCTCACTCTCAATCCCTTGCAATTCGGCAACCTGCTTCACCAAATCCTCGAGGGCGCGATCCTCACCCTTGAAGAAAAGCCGGGAGGATTTGCGGCGGCGGCACAGAATGAGCAGGAACTGACAAGCGCCATCGCGGCGGCGGCCGCCACGGTGGCCTCGCGTTGGGAATCGACCGCGCCCGTGCCGCCCCCGGTCATTTGGCGGCGAAAATGCCAGGACGCGTCGGAGCTCGCTCTCACCGCACTTTCCGCCAATGAAGACCCTCTCACAGGGCAACGGAGCTTTGCGGAAATCCCGTTCGGCGGCGATTCACGTGCTCTCAAAATGGGCGATAACATCCTGACGACGTTGCCTTGGGATCCGCTGGCTCCCGTCATAATCCCCGGCACGGCCATTTCGATCGGCGGCTCGATCGACCGCCTAGACCTCTCGGGCGACAACAGCGTGGCGCGGGTTACCGACTATAAGTCCGGAAAATTCCCAAGCGGCGTCCCTCAATTGAAGGGCGGCGCCGAATTGCAGCGATGCCTCTATGCCTATGCCGTCCGATCGTTGATCGTCGGATCCCCCGAAGTTGATGCGCGGCTGCTTTATCCCGGAAAAAAGAGCGCGCTGCTCAGCCTCGCATCGCCTAACGCAACCCTCGCCAAACTCACGGCGTTCCTGGCCGCCGCTTACTCCGCCTTCGCCGACGGCAAAGCGCTGCCCGGACCTGGGGCCGCGGAAGAGTTCAACGATTTCGCCTTCGCCCTGCCCGGCGGAGCGAAAGAAAGTTACCTGGATCTCATTCGGCCTTTGGTCGCGGCAGAGCTTTCCGACCTCGCTCCATTATGGGAGGAGCCTTGAAATGGTGGCGGTGGCAAAGAGTCTGCCCGATGCCTCGGCGCGCCTGATTGCGCTCACCGACCATGAGCGCACGCTGCTCGTCGAAGCGGGCGCCGGCAGCGGCAAGACGGCGCTTATGGCGGGTCGCGTAGCGGTCATGCTGGCTTCCGGCGTCGCCCCGCGCGATATCGTCGCCATCACGTTCACGGAAGCCGCGGCAAGTGAGCTCCTGGAACGTATCGAGAAGTTTGTCGGCCAGTTGCACGAGGGAAAGGTCCCTGCCGAGTTGCAACACGCCTTGGCGGCGCCCCTTTCCGCGCTCCAACACGAAAATATTGATTGCGGTTCGCAAACCCTCGATGAAATTACCTGCACCACGATCCATGGCTTTTGCCAGCAACTCGTGCGTCCCTATCCGGTCGAGATCCGCATTGATCCGGGAGCCCAGATCATCGACCCCGCGTCAGCCGAATTGGCTTTCCAGGATTTGATGGAGGCGTGGCTCTCGGCGCGATTTGGAAGAGATCGCAGCGCCGAAGGGCTGGGCCGAATTCCTGCGATGAAGGGCGCCGGCGGCGACGAAGATTTTTTCGCCGAACTGGTCAGCATCGCTCCGGACAAAACCGTCGATCTCATTGAGAAGACCGCGGACTTCCTCAAGGAGCACAGGACCGCCTCGGCGCCCCCGATCAGTTTGGACCCAAACGTGTTCTCGCGACTGGTCTCCGCCATCGAAGATTTTACCGCTTGGTATCATGGGTGTTCGATCGTCGAGGAAAAGACGGCGGAGGTCGTGATGGATCTCGCGCCCATCGCCGATATCGCACGGAACTTGGCGGTGGGCCCCATCACAGGCAAGACAATCGCCCGGATGCTCGCGCACAAGCGGCCGAGCGCCTGCAAAAACGACAGTTCGGATTTTACCAGGTGGGGCAAGAAGGGCAAATGGAAGGATGCCGCCAAAGCGTTTGGGAAGAGCGCCGCCTTCGGCGAAGCGCTCAGCGCCGCCGGCGAAACCCATTATTGGAACTGCCACAACGCGTACGGCGATTTTCGCGTCATGCTGGGCCAGATGGCGTTCCAACGATTTGTCTCGGAATTCTCCGCCCTGACGGATATCTACGCGCAATATAAGCGCGACGCCGCGCTGATGGATTTCGACGACCTGCTTCACCATGCCCGAGACTTGCTCGCCAAAAGCGAACCGGTTCGTCAAGCGTTGGCGATCCGATATCCCAGAATCCTGGTTGATGAGTTCCAGGACACCGATCCGTTGCAAGCCGAAATCCTATGGCGTCTGGCTGGCGAGGGAGCCCGGGGCGGCGCCTGGCAGGAACGCCAGATTCGGCCGGGCGCGCTGTTCCTTGTCGGCGACCCGAAACAGGCCATTTATCGATTTCGAGGCGCCGACGTTGCGACATACCTCGTGGCAAAGAAAGCTCTGGCCGATAACGATCCGACGGCAATCCTCGAAATATCCGCGAACTTCCGATCGCAATCGCCGATTCTGCAATTCGTGAATGACAACTTCGCGAGCATGCTCGACCTGGCCCTGGGGCAGCCGGGCTTCTCCGCGTTGGCGCCGGTGCGAAAGTCGGGCGAACATCCAGCCGTCGCGACATTCGAGATCCTGATCGAGGAACGGCACAGAAACGAAAAAGGATTAATCGCCAAAGAGCTCAGGCGCGTGGAATCCGGGCTCGTCGCCGACATCGTCCAGCGACTGATAGGTTCCTATCCCGTATGGGACAAGGATCTCGGCGCGTATCGAGCGGCGCGAGCGGGGGATATCGCTCTCCTGGCGCCGACCGGGACCAGCCTTTGGATCTATGAGCGGGCGCTGGAAAACCGCGACATTTCGATCGCCACGCAGGCCGGCAAGGGATTCTTCAATCGTCAGGAAGTTCAGGACCTGATCGCCGTGGCGCGGGCGATCGCCGACCGTCGCGATTCGTTGGCCTTGGGCGCACTGTTGCGCGGACCCGTCGTTGGCCTGACCGAGGAAGAGATCGCCGACGAAGTCTTGAATCTGCAGGGCGTGACAGGCAGCCATCGTCCGCTGCATTTGTGGACGAAGATCGAGCTGGTGCGAAATCCGATTCTGAAGCGCACGCTCGCAATTCTTCAAAACCTGGCGAGGAAAGCGCGACGCACGACACCGCATCAGTTGATGGCTGAGGCGGTCGAAGAACTGAAGTTCAGGCCCATTCTCAAAGCGCGCTATCGACGCGGCGCCGAGCGCGCGCTGGCGAACGTCGAACTGGTGCTCGAGATGGCGCGCCCTTATGCAGCGCGCGGCATCGCGGAGTTTTCCCGCGCGATGTGGGATCGTTGGGAAGATACGGAGTCGCAGGCGGAAGGCAGGCCTGACGCCGAAGTCGACGCCGTCTCGATCGTCACGATGCATTCGTCCAAGGGCCTCGAATGGCCCATTATCATTCCCATAAACTCGATGACGAAGCTTTTTTCCAAAGATCAGTTCCTGTACCGGCGACAGGACGACTCCGTTCATTTCGCGGTGCTTGATTTCGCAAGCTGTGAATATGCAGCCGTCAAGCAGGCGGAGGCCGACGAGTTGCGGCGCGAGCGCGTTCGGCTTTGGTATGTCGCCCTGACGCGCGCTCGGGATCTTCTGTTGCTGCCTCTGCAAAGCGAACGAACGAGCGACGATTGGCTCAGCCTGCTTACTTTGGACTTAGGCTCAGTTCCGAAGTTCGATCCATCGAAGTTCGAGGGATCCGCGACCGCTCCTCCGATCACAGACTCGAACAGCCAGGATCTCAAAACTTGGAGAGCAGAGGCGGCGGCTATCGTCGCCAACGAGAAAACGATCGCGTGGCGCCAGCCCAGCCGACACGAGCAAGGCATCGATCACCCTGTTGACGAGTTCCAAATATTCGCCGGTCCCGATGCCGTTGCCGACCAACCGCCTGATGCCGAAAAGCCCTTTATCCAGGGCGGACGGGAGCGGGGGCTTGTTCTTCACAAACTCATCGAGGAGGTTCTCACGGGAGAGACGTCCGAAGCGCAAGATGTGCTTCAAGCGCGCGCTGCTGAATTGTTAAGTGAAATGGGCGTTGCAGACAACGCGGACTCCGCGAAAGGTTGCAACAGCGCCGAACTCGCGACCAGCGTGCTGCGGGGCATTCGACTGCCCGAAGTCGTCGCCCTGCGCCCTCACCTGTGGCCCGAGGTTCCGATATACGGCTCAAAGGTCGACGGCGCCAATTTCGAAATGACATCTGGCGTCGCTGATGCGTTGGCGATTGGGCCTGACGGAAAAATTCACGCGGTCGTCGACTGGAAGAGTGACGTCGACCCTGATGCAATGGTTATCGATCTCTATCGCGGTCAGGTCGGCGAATATTTGGCCGCTACCGGCGCGCCAAAGGGTTTCATCGTTTTTCTGACTTCAGGTCGAGTCGAGAAAATCACGATATAATACGGCACGAAGACGATCGAACGTCCCTACTGTTAATAGGCTCGGCAGCATGACCCCTCCGATCACAAACAGATCAACGCCTTACGACGCCGATCGGCGTCCAGACCCCATGCCGTTACACAGAACCACATCAGCCTGACCGGCGATTATCTCTGGCCCCAAGTCGACAGCCCGGACGGCGGCTTCCGCTCCCTCAATACCCTTGAAGACGCGGCGTGACCGAACGTGCGTTCATGATTCGTCCAAAGTAGCGTACAAAAAATTACAAACCTTGCGATGACCCCAACCGGTCATTGAGCTTGTCCACCAGCGTGGAAAGCTCTACCGCGACGTCTCTCCCGCAGGCGGCGCCCACATCAGTGGGCCCTTTCATTCACAAAGGAGGGTTGAACGTCCTCGACATGATCAAACCGCTGTAGAACAAATATCTCCCACGAGACTTAATCGTAACGGTAGCTACTGTTACCGGCGGTGAAAATCCGCGCATAAACGGCGCGGTCGCTCCTGTTGGAGATGTTGGGGCTTGGTCGGCTGTGGCGGCTCAACGACCGGAAGTTTTGGGATGGGCATAGTCGTCCCTCTGCGGTGAGGGTGCCGCCGTGCTCGCGGCCGTCAAGGACGCTTCGCGCCGCGCAAAGCGCGATGGCCTGCGGCCATCCTTGACGGCCGCTGCGCGCGACGGCAACGGCGTGCGCAGGTCGGGACGACAGGATGGCCGTCGCCGTCGAACAACAGGATGGGGCTTGGGCTCACAGCGCCATCAAGGTGGGCGACTAAACCGAGAGCCGCCGACGCGTATCTGCCGCTTCCTGCCAACACCGCGTCCGCGACGAAGGCTGGAAAGGCGAAGAAATGCCGAAGCAGGCTGCCCACAATGATGGCAGCGGATGTGGCCAGAAGGCGTGCTGCCCGAAGACGCTACACCCCGCACACTCAACGGCTCCGTGGCCTCCGAACCGGGCGAAGATCGTGTTTCACACTCCATCGCCGGACCCTGATCCGTCACGCATGCCACCCGCGCACGGTAACGACGGCTTCTCTCGGCATGCATGGCGCGACCAGCTGGGGATGCCTGATAGCGGCGCCGAGCTTCCCTTTGCCTGTCGCGGCGGGCGTCTTGGGCGCAGTGTCCCATGCAATAAATCTGATTTCGGTCGCACCGACGACAGACCAGAACCTGACATCTGCACCGGGCGCAAATAAACGCCCGGCACGATACTTCATCAGCACATCCATCTGTGCATATCCGGCGCACGAAAATCAGGCCCTTTGCGTTGATGCGGTCCATGCATTTTTGGCTTTAGCCGAAATGGCTCATGCCAGCGGTCGACGTGGTCTCTGGAACGAACGACTTCGCAGGCCAGCTTATCGGATCTTGGCTCGCGCACGAGTTGGCGGAAAGGCGAACATGCCTCCGCCGCGTCAGGCCGCCTCGGCAGCGGACCGCGCCATCTGTGCGCGGATTTTCACCGCCATCGACAGCTACCGCATCATCAGTTTCGTCTAATCGTCCCTAGCAATTCGTAGTTATCCATACCTCGTAAGCGTGCCGAAGACAGTCCGGAAGCCAAGCGTCGGCAAAGTCTTGTGCATGAATTTGTTGGGGATCTGTTACCCCGATGACTACCCATGATTCTTCATCCACATCTTCACTAGGTGACCAGAACCTAACGAGTAGACGACCGTTACGATCCCTCCAGACGTCCATATTAAATATTCGACGGAAATGGTCTCCTCTCCCATATACTCTATGCATGCCGCGAGCATTGAAATGCGTGATTTGAAGCAGCGTCGCGTTGGGACTGCCGATAGATGGTTGGTCCCAGCATATTACAGAACTTTGCATGCTACCCCCCAAGAGTGACACCTAAGGGCTTGTCAGGAATTAACCGCGCTATCGAGTTCGCATCGCTGTCGTAGTGTGACCACCACCGACAATGACGAAGCGCCATCAAAGTAAAACGCCGCCGGCGAGCGAACCTTCCATCCGCCTTCGGATAGAAAATAACCCCTCCGGCGGCGGCCCCCGGCGAAAAACCGGTTGTCTACTGCAAATGGCTTGCGATGAAATCGTGGCCGGAAAACCCGTATCCACATTCGGCCATTGCCACGGCTATGCTTTCCCAGCACTGACGTACATCAATCTATCAAAAGGGCTTGCCCTTGGGATCGGGCTCCAATTGACAGACTATTTGATAATCTTTCGACAGGTCAGCTACGCAGTAACAAAACACCCGATACAATACCGGCCAGCGGAATTCCCCGTAAACATAGCCCCACTCCTCCCGAGCATCACCCCAATAATTAAAAATTCTAGAAATCTCTTAGCGCATCAACAATCCGTCCATTTTCAGACTTGAATATACCAAAACCAAGCCCTAACGGGTGAGGAAATATCTCACGATGATCAAAATTGACGTCGTTGCCAGAAAGCCTTTCGGTGTCTTTTTGGTTCTCCATTTTTGTTTGCATCAAACCCGAAATACTTATCAAAAATGGATCCATGTAATGCATAGCATCTGCTGCTGTTAACACAGTATTCCTGTAAAAATAGTAATAATGTCTAAAAAATAGCAAATCAAAACATGATGAGATCGTAAAATCTATTTCATCACTATATCCAGCTATCCATTTTATATTTGATGTTTTTTCGAGAATATATTTAGCAACCCTCTTGTTCCCTATCAAGCATGCACCAAGATATAAGCCGTCTATTTTTTTATTACTGCGATGCAGTTGCTCGACAATCATATCACCAAATATTTTATAATTAACGCGTTCATTGATGAAGTCAATCGTATTTTTGGTTCCGTGAGTCCCAATATAGATTATTTTTATTTCGGCGTCTTGGCAAATTCGCTGTATCGTGAATTGCAATGAATGTAAATCTGAAACCATTTCGTACTGATATGCATGTTGATTGCTCTTAAGAATATCACTTAAAAAATCAAACATGGGCTTTACACTAATATTTCTAGGTAACTCGCCAAATTTTTCAGCCCATTTTCCCTCAATGACAGCTAAGCGTAAGGTGTCTATGTAATGTGCCGTCATTTTTCGATTCCTTTGATTTGAATGCTTGCAAAGATGATGTAAAATTAAAAAGAGCGGCGGGGTAAGGCCGACCTCCCCGCCGGGCGAGTGTACCCTGCTTGCGCTTGGAAGGCTCTGGTGAGGCGGACTTGAGACAGTCGGCGAAATGAAAAACGGAAACCACAACTCACTGTAAAAATACGCTTAATTTTATGGAACTCAATAGTACGTTAGGCTCGATGCCATCGATGCCGGAAGCACCTAAGCCGTTCCTATCCATGTCCAATCATTACCAAACGCGAGCCCCACGCCGCTAAAGTGACGCCGGGCGGACGCTTATAAGCGTGGCGGTGAGGCACTCGACCGCGGCACCGGCATAGCAGGCGAAATTCGCATCGCCGACTGCGGCTATTCGGCGGCGAAAGCTCAGTGCCGCTTCATTAAAAGCGCCGTCCGCGAAAGCGCCAATTATGTGGTGCGGCTGCGTTGGAGTTCGCTGCGGTTGTCGACGCCCGCAGGTGTAAAATTCGACCTGATGATCGCGCATCTGACCGCCATACCGGCGGATCGACCCAGCGACGAAGTGGAGGTTCTGATGATCGAAGGGGTTGGGGCACAAAGTCCTTTGTCGGCGCGCCTCGTCATTCACCGCAAGCCGATCAAGGCTGACGCCACTTAAGAGATCATGAGTAATTTGGACGGCTCAGAGCTCCACGACACTCGAAGAAATCTTTTAGCACGGGTGGCGGCGACATGCAGGAGCGATCTCTCCTGCTGAAGGATGTTTCGACGATCAACGTCATCAACGGCGGCACGCAAAGCCGCAGCCGGCGGAAAGGATGCATGCGATAAAAACGGAATCGCGATGGCTTGGAACTCAAGGCCCTTAGCACGATGCATGGTGGAGATGCGCAAGCCCGGAATGCTCCTGTCGTCCGGCTGGCTAGGTTGTAGCCGAACCGTCGCGATTCCGGCACCCGCCATTCGCGTTGCTATTTTATCCGACAGGAAGCGCGTGGCAACTAACACGCCGATATCGGCTAGCTGTGTTCCTGTATGCTCAAGATCGCGAAGCCAATCGATCAATCCTGCGACCTCCTCGTCCTCGCTGGAATAACCGACAAGCGTGGGCGCTGGACCGCGAAAAACGCTCTTGTAACCACTTAGGCTGTCGAGCCCCTCGTCAAGATCGTCGACTTGGACACCTTCGAGAATCGATACCGCCCAGTTCCTAATTTCCTCGCTGGTCCGGTAATTCAAGCGCAGGCGCCGCGATCGGCCACGCACGTTTATTCCACACGCGGTAAGGCTCGCCTTGCGGCCGTAAATCCGCTGATGGGCGTCTCCAACGACAAAGATCGAATTTTGATCCCCCTCGGGGCGTACTGGAACGATAGCACGGATTAGGCGGAACGCTTGCTCCCCCATATCCTGCGCTTCGTCAACTACCACCGCATTATAAGGTAGGTTGGGCGCTTCTGAACTGAGGATCTCGACCGCCTCCCGATAGGCGTCATCCGGCTCGGCAAGGCCTGCGTCGATCATGCGAGCGCGGTACTCTGAGAAAATAGCCCAGAGGGCTGCTCGTTTGGTGCGATCAAGGGGCGTTCCACGACCGGCGCGCGACACCTTGAAATAAGATTTTTCGGTCATCAATCCTCGCGCTTGAATAACTTGCGACCATTCGGCGCGCACAAACTCCTCAGTCAATCCCTCGGGGATGCCCCGGTCCTCAAAGACTTCGCGCCAAAGTTGGTCGAGGCGCTCACGTTCGTCACCAAAATACGCAATGTTGCGTCCGAATTTCTTGCGTTTGAGGAACTGACTCACCCAACGGTCGAGGTTGATCACTTCGATGCGAGGAGTAGGCCGACCAAGATGTTCCGGACAGAGCGTCCGAAGGTTAGTTTCGATGTCATATGCGAGGTTCGTCGTGAACGTCGTGAACAACACTCGCTCGCCCGCTCGCGCTGGATCGGCAGCAAGGCGATCCGCCAAGTATTTTGCGCGGTGCATTGCGACGACGGTTTTGCCAGTCCCTGCTCCGCCGCGCACCAGCACCGGACCATTGTAGTCCCGATAGGCGATTCGGCGTTGGTCGGGGTGCAAGAAAACGCGCCATCCCTCAAGATCTCCCTCGAGGAACCGGCGCAGTTCATCTTCCGACTCCGGAATGAAGATCCGCCGACGACTCTCGTCCGAACCGACCACTTTCGAAAAGGATGCCGCGAGCGTTGCAGGACGGACTTCTTTCTCCGCGTCTTCCGACTTCGCCGCACCGATCAGTTCCAGGATCTCTGAATCGGAATACCCAGCTTCAAGCGCGATGAGGATATCAAAACTCGTCGGGTCGAAATTTTCTTCCGCAGCTTCGAGCTGAGAAAGATCATGAATTTGGCGCACATTAGGCAGTTCCTCGCGCAAAAGGCCAAGACTTAGGCGCTGTTGAACAATAACCGCTTCATGGGGTTGAGTGGGGCCTGATCGTGTAATTCCACTCTCCGTGGAATTCGTGGCGGCGGAGTTCGACGGCATTGATTGCTTCGTCGGACACTTTAACGCCTGCGGGATAGAT
>NZ_CAIUXT010000224.1 GCF_903903185.1 uncultured Rhodoblastus sp. | reverse complement strand
ATCCATGCCGGCGCGCTCGTCAACGGCGCCACGATCCGGCGCGAGCAGGATTTGCCAAATGTATTCACGTACGATCTTGTAGAATTGGCCGACCATTCGCTGATCCTGGCGGAGGGTGTGCCGGCGGAAACATTCGTCGACAATGCTGATCGTGCGGCCTTCGACAATTGGGAGGAGCATCTCGCTCTGTACCCAGAGGGCTGTAGCGTTGCGGAATTGCCGATGCCGCGCGCCAAGGCGCACCGGCAGGCGCCGACGAAGACCCGGGAACGTTTGGCCGCCCGTTCTGCATATATGCTGAACCCTGCTGTCGCCGTCGCCTGAGAGCCTGAAAAAGATCGCCACCTGGCGAGCGACTGACGGAGATCCTGCGGCCGGCGGGTGCTGGTGGGGACGGCGCGCTGTGGCGGCGTATGGAGCGCAGCGCAAAGGCCGCGCTGTCGCGGAATTGCCCCACCCGCGCGTAAAAGCGCAACGCCAGCTTCCGGCTTCGATCCGCCGGGCGCTGGCCGATCGCGCGGCCGCGCTGGGCTTGTCCGAAGCAGCGTAGGCCAAATTCTCAAGGCATTGGTGCGCGGCCGGGTTTCCCCGGGCCGCTTTTTTTTGCTCAATCCTCGCGCCAGACGAACAGCATGCCGAGGTGAATTCACGCCGCGCCAGCGCACGCGCGGGCGTCGTTGGCTTCTGCTTGGTCCGCGTGCGTCGCCGTTGCGTTAATCGAGAACGAGCGCCGCGCTCCATTACGTAAGGGTGGCCTCTATTACGTAATGCAAGACGAAAAATTGCCGTATTAGAGCGTTTTCCAGCGAAGTGGATGCCGGTTCGCGTTAATAAAACGCGTGAAAACAAACAACTAGAGCGCCGATCCGATTCAATCGGATCGGAACAGGCTCTAGATGTTTTCAAAAAAGTTATTCCATTCTCCGCTAATCTGGCTTCAATTACGTTCTTGCAAGGTTGACCGAAAGTAACTATCAGGAGAAGAGGGTATCTTTGCATTCTGGACACGCGACGCCCCATTTGCGTTCGGGCGCGGAAAAATTTTCGGGGAGGCGTTCATGGCGACGAGAACATGGCAGGGCGGAACCGGGGATTGGGAGACCGCCAGCAATTGGCCGGGCGGCGTGGTTCCGGCAGCGGGCGACAAGGTCGTTCTGCCTGCGGGTTCATCCGCCTATACCGTGTCGGTTTCGTCTTATCTGGAAAATCTCTCATCCCTCGACGTGGGTTCCTCGGGGACTAGGATAAACCCGGTCACGCTTCAATTGAATTCAGCCGCCCGCATTTATACGACCGGCGCGATTAATATTTCGGATTCGTCGGTCATCGAAGGCCAGGGCCAGATCCAGGCCAATGGCGGTTTCGCGATCATCTCGAACGACGCCTCAACAAATCCGCAGATCCTCGCGGGAACGGCGTCCTCGGGCGGCACACTCGATGTAAAGGGCGCAATCGCCAATTTTATCGTCGTCGGTTTCGCCAATACAACGATAGCGTCGACGCTGAAGCTCGAGGGCGCGCAGAATCTCAAAACGATCCAGATCGCCTCGTCGACGCAGACGCTGGAACTGGCCGGCGGGTCCAATGTCGCGTTTGCGCTCGCGGTAATCGCGTCCGCGGGCGTAATTCAGGTCGATAAGCTCGCGACATTGACCGCCAGCAACGGTCTCGCTCTTTTTTCGGGCGCCACGCTCGACGTGAGTGGCTCCGCCACGGTCAATGGCGCGGGCGTCTACGCCAACGCCAGCACGATTCAGCTCAACGGGGCGACCCTGACCGTCGGCAATGGCGTCTCGCTGGTTGCGAACTCGCAGCTCACGGGATCGGGGACGCTCATTGGCGACATCTCCGGCGCGGGCTCGATCCTCGCCGCCGCCGGTGGCGCGCTGATCCTGACCAAGGCCGTCGGCAACGACAACGCCAACGTCACGAGCCTGGTGTTGGGCGCCGGGTCGTCGCTGCTCCTGACTTCGACCTCCGGCATTGGCACAAGCACTTTCTCGCCGACGGTCGAATTCGCAGGAGTCGCCACCACCGAGATTTTCCAGGCGGTCAACGAGAGCATCAAAGATATTTACCTCGGAACGATAAAAAGCTTCGGTGGGGGCGACTTCATCAAGCTCGGTTCGTTCGGAGCCGACGACAAGCTCACTTACAATTCGGGCGCCCATACAGTCACGATCTCCGACTCCGGCGGCCATAACAGCCGGACATTCACTTTCGACGGATCGACAGACGTCAGCCAGATCATGTTGGACCAGGCGACGGTGAACGGCGTCCTTGCCGACGTCCTGTCCATCTGCTTCATGGCGGGCACGCGGATCCTTACGCCCGAGGGCGAAGCGCCGGTCGAGACGCTTTCGCGCGGGGATCTGGTGCTGACCGCCGAAGGCCAGGCCCGGCCGGTCTTGTGGGTGGGACGACAGACCATCGCCGCCCGTTTCGTCGACCCCGTCCGCAACTGGCCGATCCGCATCGCGGCCGGCGCGCTGGCGGAAAACGCGCCCTCGCGCGACCTGCTGGTTTCGCCGGAGCACGCCGTGCTGGTCGAAGAGGTGCTGGTGAACGCCGGCGCGCTGGTCAACGGAACCTCCATCCGCCGCGAAAGCGCGGTTCCGGAGTCCTTCGTCTATTACCATGTCGAACTGGAAGAGCACGCGCTGATCCTGGCCGAGAACGTCCCGGCGGAAACGTTTGTCGACAATGTCGATCGCCGGCATTTCGACAATTGGGCCGAACACGAGGCGCTTTATCCCGACGGACGCGGCATCGCCGAGTTGCCCCTGCCGCGCGCAAAAGCGCAACGCCAGCTTCCGGCTTCGATCCGCCAGGCGCTGGCCGTGCGCGCGGCCGCTCTCGGATTGTTCGAGGCGGCGTAAGCCCGCGCGGAGTTCCCCCGGCCGTTTTATTGCTCAGTCCTGGCGCCAGACGAACAGCGAGCTAAGCGTGAAATTCCACACCGCGCCCATCACCACGCCGGCCAGGGCCGAGAGCGAGACCAGCGGATAGAGATTGTAAAGCCAGGCGGCGACGCCGACATTGGCTATCGCGCCAAAGGCGCAAACGGCGTAAAAATAGAGCAGGCCGCGCAGCAACGGCCAAAAACCCTTCAATTGCGCGTCGCGATAGGTGATGACGTTATTGATGAAGAAATTGCTGGTCATGGCCACGGCTACGGCAATGCTTTGCGCCAGCGGGAAGCCGACGCCGGGAACAAGCAGCGCCAGATTGACTGTCGCCAGATGAAGGGCGACGCCGGTCGAGCCGACCAGCGCGAAAAAAATGAAGCGCACCGGAATGCGGCCGCCGCTGGCCTTGTTCAGCAGGAGTCCGAGAAAATCGAGCCCGACCTTGATGTCGAACTTGGATTCACCCGCCTGTCTTTCCCGGAACGTATAGCCAACCTCTTCGATTTTGAGAGGTTTTCGCGCCGAAGCGACAACATCGGCAAGAATTTTAAAGCCCGATGAGGTCAGATGCGGCGCGCATTCCTCGATAATCTCCCGCCGCACCATGAAAAAACCGCTCATCAGGTCGGAAAAATCGGCGTGCAGGGCTTTTTGCGCCAGCCTGTGGGCGAATCGGCTGATGGCGGCGCGGCGCGCCGAAAAACCCTCGTCGGCCGAGCCGCCTTCGACATGGCGGCTGCCGACCACGAGGTCGATGCCTTCGCGCAACCTTTGCAGCATTTGCGGCAGGATTCGCTCGTCATGCTGCAAATCGGCGTCCATCACCGCAACCACCGGCGCCGAAGAAGCGAGCATGCCCTCGATACAGGCGCCCGCGAGGCCGCGTCGGTTAACGCGGCGCAGGCAGCGAATTCGCGGGTCGTCATGGGAAATCTTTTTGGCCAGCGCCGAAGTGCCGTCCGGGCTGTCGTCGTCCACAACGATCATTTCCCATTCCACCCCGGTGAGGGCGGCGTCCACCCGCCGGATCAATTCGCGCAGATTGCCTCTTTCGTTGAAGGTGGGGATGACAAGCGTCAGTTCGGCGGGCAAAGGCAGGGCTTTCTTTTCGGTCTCCATTTCTGCTAGCTGCATTGCGTCGCACAGTCCAGCCAGCCGTTGCGCGGCTTGCAGGAGGCGATCGCGTTCGTTGGCGAGCTTTGGCGCAAAGGGCGCCGGCTGCGCCCCGACAGGATGAAATTCAGGCGATAGCATGGACAGACTTCCACAACAGGGCCAAGGTCGAACGGCGTTTTGCCTCTCGCCGGAGCAAAAAACCCTCGCTCTGATCCTAGGCGCCTCGGCGTTAAGATTTGTTTTCGCGGCGGCGCTCGGTCTTGGCGTCGACGAAGCCTATACCGCCGCCAACGCCCGGGTCCTGGCCTTGAGCACCTTCGACCATCCGCCCCTTGCGTGGTGGCTGACCCATCTTGCCGCCTCGGTTTTTGGCGAAAGCCCGCTGGCTTTGCGCACGCCATTTCTGCTGTTGTCGGCGCTGACTTCGTGGCTGATGTTCCTTCTGACCCGCCGGCTGTTCGGCGCGGAGGCGGGCTTTTACGCGGTGCTGGCGCTGAACCTGTCGCCGGTGCTCGGCCTGACCGACGCCACGTGGATCGTGCCGGACGCGCCGCTGTTGCCGGCCATGCTGGGCTGCGTCTATGCGCTGTCGCGGGTCTTCTTTGAGCCCGGCGCCCGGCGGCTGTGGTGGCTGGCGGCGGGACTATGCGCCGGCCTTGCGATGTTGTCGAAATATCACGGCGTTTTGCTTTTCGCCGGCGCCGGCCTGTTCATGGTCATAAGCCGTCCCCAGCGCTTCTGGCTGGCGACGCCCTGGCCCTATGCGGCGGGGCTTGTCGCTCTTCTCGTGTTCTCGCCGGTTCTGCTGTGGAACGCCGAACATCATTGGGTGTCATTCCTGTTCCAGGGCGGGCGTTCCGGCCAGCCGCAGTTCTCGCTGGTCAAACCGCTGGCCCTGATCGGCCTGCAATCGCTGTATCTGGCGCCGTGGATTTTCCTGCCGCTGGTCGTGTTGTTCTTCCGCGCCCTGTGGCGGGGGCCGGCGCGGGAAAAGGACTTCTTTCTCGCCTGCCTCGCCGCCGCGCCGATTTTGCTGTTCACGCTGGTCGCCTTCTGGTCCAGCAAGCGAGTGCTGCCGCATTGGGTCGCGCCGGGCTATCTGATGCTGTTCCCGCTGCTCGGACGCGAGATCGCCGTCCGTCTCGAGCATGGCGCGCCGTGGCTGCGCCGTGGGCTGGTCGCGGCGACCGTCTTCATGGTGGTTGGCGTCGGCGCGATCTCCGGCTTGCCCTATCTGCCGATCGAGGCCTTGTCGGGCGCCCGCTATCCCCTGTTCGAAATGCTCGACTGGGACGATTTTCCGCGCGCCCTGGCCGAGCGCAACCTGATGGCGCCAAAAACTTTCGTCGCGGCGACGCGCTGGCTCGACGCCGGCAAACTCGATTACGCGCTGCATGGCGCCATGCCGGTGCTTTGCCTGTCCGACGATCCGCGCGGTTTCGGCGTGATCCGCAATCCACGGGATTTCATCGGGTATGACGCGCTGATCGTCGCGGAAAATCTGACGCTGGAAGAGGCGCGGGCGCGTCTTGGGCGACATTTCGACGCCATCGAGCCGCTGCCGCCGATCGATATCCGGCAGGGCGGCCAGCCGACGATCGTGCTGCAAATTTTCAAGGCGACGAATTTCCACGATCCGGCGCCGGAGTTTTCGCTAAGGAAAAAGGAAGTCAGGCCGGACGCCGGCATTCGGCGTTAAAAAATCTCTTCATCCGTCAACCCGCTGAAAGTCGGCGGCGGATCGACGCGCCGGGCCGTTTTTCGCCATCGCGAAACGCTCTCAAAACGACAAGGCCGCCTTGCGGCGGCCTCTCAAAACGTCCATCGGCTTTGGCGATCAGGCGGCGTCGAAAGTCTGGGCTTCCTTGCGGGTTCTGCGATATCCGGCATAGCTGAGGCTGGCGAAACCGAGCAGCATCAAGGCCCAGGTCGAAGGCTCCGGCGCGCTGGCGGTGAGCAGGACGCCCGAAGCCGAGGTGAAGGTCACGCCGCCGGGGAGGCCAAGAGACAGCTTGGCCGTATTCAGGAAGTCAGCCGTTGCGCCGCCGCCGGTGGTCGTATTGAGGATCATGTCAAGGAGCAGGTTTTCTCCGTTGGTGACGTAGAGCTGGCCGTCCCACACAAAGCCGGTAGTCGAGCCCGAAGCCTTGTAGTATTTCCATTGGTCTTGCTGCGACGTCCCCGAAGGGCCCCAACCGTAGATAGGTTGATAACCGCTCCAGCCCTGAAACCCATAGCCGTCACCGCCCCCGTTGAGGGAGGCATGGTAATCGAAAGCACCGCCAAAGGAGAAGGACAGATCGCTGCTGTAACCGCCTGCGCTCGGGCTCACCCCCGTTACGGTCCCGTCGAGCGTGACGCGGACGTCGACGACCGCCGGCGACGCGCCCGTGACGTGGAATGTCACGTAGTCGACCAGTTGGGCCGTCGCGCTCGCAGCAAACCCGCTATTCGTCGAGACGGCCAACACGTGCAGGGAGCCCGAAGGCAGGCTCGCGGAGGACGTGAAGGATTCGCCGGTATTCTGAAGGGACACGCTGCCCGAGGCGGCGCTGAAACCCGGGACGTCCAGCCCGGGACTGAATGTCGCCACGGCTGGGCCCAACTTCGGAAGGGTGAGCCCGGGCGGAGGCGACCACGTGTTTAACGACGGCGAGGCGTATTGAACGAAGTCGTCTTGATTGTAGCTGTTGTACCCTGCATAACCATATATTTCAATCCCCGCGCCCCCGAGCATCGACCCTGCCTGCGCACCTTGCGCCAACAAGGGCATGGCACCCGATGCGACGGCCAAAAATGCTGAAATTTTTTTCATGGCAATATCCTCCCCTAATCGACATCGCCCGGATGGCGCAAAAAATGTGGCATTGCCGTAACGATCCAGATTCTAATACTCAATCAACTCCTAAAACTGCCGCAGGTCAATTTTATGGGCCGAAATATTTTCGGATGGAGGATCACGAATACTTCACAAATAAATTGCTGCAAAGCAACATTCGTTCTTGAAGAAATATCGAATAAATAAATTCATTCAAAGACTTTGCCCGCCTGCGGGGGCCTTCCGGCGAGGGATTTTCCGCGAAAAGGCGCCGGGACGCGATAGGCGGTGCGCGACAATATGTCGCATCGCCGCACCTTCGGCTTGGCAGATTGGCGCGATATTCGGCGTCGGGCAAAAAGGGGCGAGGCTTAAACGGCGTCGCCTAACCGGAAACTTTCCGCTAATTTCGCGCCATGACGACGAAGCGAACCGCACTGGCGCAAGCGCGCGACGAACACGCCCGGCTCGGCGAGGAAATCGCCGCGCATGACCGCGCCTATTATCGGGAGGACGCGCCAAAAATTTCGGACGCCGAATATGACGCCTTGCGCCGGCGCTACGAAGCGCTGGAAGCGCAATTCCCGCAACTCGCGGACGACAAATCGTTGAGCAAAAAAGTCGGCGCGGCCCCTTCGGAGAAATTCGCCAAGATCGTCCATGCCGTCCCGATGCTGTCGCTCGGCAATATTTTTTCCGACGCGGATTTATGGGAATTCCTTGCGCGCGTAAAACGTTTCCTCGGCCTGCAGCCGGAAGCGGAAATCAGATTCACCGCCGAGCCGAAAATCGACGGCCTGTCCTGTTCGCTGCGTTACGAAAAAGGCGTTCTGGTCAGCGCCGCGACGCGCGGCGACGGTTTTGAGGGCGAGGACGTTACCGCCAACGTCGGCGCCATCGGCGACATTCCGCAAAAACTTGAGGGGTCGCCGCCGGAAATTCTCGAAGTGCGCGGCGAAGTCTATATGTCGCATCAAGACTTCGCCGCTTTGAACGAAAGGCAGACGGCGCAGGGCAAGCCGCCTTTCGCCAATCCGCGCAATGCGGCGGCGGGATCGCTGCGCCAGCTCGACCCTGCCGTGACGGCGCAAAGGCCGCTCAAATTCTTCGCCTATGCCTGGGGCGAAGTTTCGCAAATGCCGGCGGACACCCAATGGGGCATGATGCAGGCTTTTCGTTCCTATGGGTTCGCTGTCAATCCCCTGACAGAGGTCTTTGAGAGCGGCGAAAACATGCTGGCGCATTTTCGCGACATCGAAAGCCGGCGCGCCTCTCTGGGCTATGACATCGACGGGGTCGTCTACAAGGTGGACGATCTGGCGCTTCAGCACAGGCTGGGCTTCGTCTCGCGCGCGCCGCGCTGGGCGACGGCGCATAAATTCCCCGCCGAAAAGGCGACCAGCGTATTGCGCGGCATCGAGATCCAGGTCGGGCGCACCGGGGCGCTGACGCCGGTGGCGCGGCTCGATCCGGTCACCGTCGGCGGCGTGGTGGTCTCCAACGCCACTTTGCACAATGAGGACGAGATCGCGCGCAAGGACATCCGTATCGGCGATACCGTGATCGTCCAGCGCGCCGGCGACGTCATACCTCAAATTCTGGGCGCCGTTCTGGAAAAAAGGCCAGAGGGCGCCGAACCCTACAAGATGCCCGATACCTGTCCGGTTTGCGGTTCGGCGGCGCTGCGCGAAATCGACCCCAAGACGGCTGAGGCCGACGTGGTGCGCCGCTGCACCGGAACTTTGGTCTGTCCGGCGCAGGCGGTGGAAAAACTGCGCCATTTCTGCTCTCGCAACGCCCTCGACATCGAGGGGCTCGGCGACAAGCAGATTGCCTTTTTCTATGAGAAGGGCCTGATCCGCAAACTCGCGGATATTTTCACCTTGCAGGAACGCGACAGGGCCAGCCTGACCAAAATCGAAAATTTCGACGGGTTCGGCAAAGTCTCGACGCAAAAGCTGTTCGCCGCCATCGAGGCGCGGCGCGAGATCGTGCTGAACCGTTTCATTTTTGCGCTCGGCATTCGCCATGTCGGCGAAACCAACGCCATAAGGCTGGCGCGCGCCTTCGAGACCTTCGAGTCGCTGCGCGAGACGGCCCGTCGAGCGACGCCGGGCAGCGAGGCGCGCCAGCGGCTCAACGACATTGACGGGATCGGCGACGTCGTCGCCGAGGCCGTCGCCGACTTTTTCCTCGAAGACCATAACGAACAGGCGCTCGACGCTCTGCTGGCGCAGGTGCGGATCGCGCCGATGGCGGCGGTCCGAAGCGAAAGTCCGGTCGCGGGCAAGACCGTGGTGTTCACCGGCGCGCTGCAAAGAATGACCCGCGACGAGGCCAAGGCCATGGCGGAAAGGCAAGGCGCCAAGGTTTCCGGCTCGATTTCGAAAAAGACCGACCTGTTGATCGCCGGCGCCGACGCCGGTTCGAAACTCGCCAAGGCGCGCGAACTCGGCGTCGAGACCATCGACGAGGACGCCTGGCTGGCGCTCGTTGGCGGAACGGGGGGTTAGACGCGCGCCGTTTTGCGCCAGGCGTCCCATGACAGGGCTTCGTTCGGCTTTTTCGCTATTTCGACCTTGTCCGGCGCGATTTGATCGGTGAACAGAATCAGATTCTGGCAGTTCCAGCGGGCGCTCTGCGCGATCATTCCGTCGAAGCCGAGAAAACAGGCGGCGTCGGCGATGGCCTGGGTTGCGGAATAATCGCGTTCCCGATAGCGCGCGGCGTCAACACCGAAACGTCCGAGCGACGACAGATCGGCGAAAACAAGGCTGCGTTCGGTTGTGGCTTTGAGTTGGTAATCGAACCAGCGCGGTTTTGAAGGAAAAACCGGTTGCATCGTGAGGAAGGCGTAAATTTCGGCGATCGCCCCGTTGCGTTCCATCGATGTGTAGAGAACGTCGCAGGCGCCGTCGCACCAGCGGCTTCGCGAGGCGGCGCCGAGCAGCGGGTCGCGACCGTCGCGCACCACCCGCCAAATGGGACCGTCGAATTTTTCTCTGGCGCATTTGTCGATCGCGTCGAGAAGATTTAGGTCGCGGGCGCGGCGCGAAATGTCCGGCACTAGCTATAAGCGCCCGTATCCAGACCCTCGATGACGGCGAGCACGTCTTCGGTGCGCCCGCCGTTGATCAGATCGATCGCGCGCTCGTTGTTCAGCATCGGATGTTTGGCGTGAAGCCAGAGCCGCGTTTCGTCGGGCGTATAAAAGTCGCCGAGCCGGTCCACCACATAGCGCAATTCGGCGATGATGGTTTGGGTGTGGAGGTCCGGCGACGCCTTGCCATTCGACCAGCGCGAAACCGTCGCGGGCGAAACGGCGACGATATTGGCGATGTCCTTGCCTTGAAGGCCTCCGTCCTCTTTCAGACGATCGAGAATTCTGCTGACTGCCGTGGACATTTAAGGGCCTCAAGGATCGGATAAGGCGTTCGCGGGAAATGCAACGCTTCCTGGCGCTTGATTGAGCTGCAAATATTGCATTTGGATTTCAATAAATCAATCTATGAAATTATTTTGCAATTTGCAGGCGTGGTCGTCCGAGGGGCGGTTGCAAGACAGCGACAGGCCCTCTATCTGAATTGAGCGCCGCAACGGCGTGGGCTGAGAAAAAATGCTCGACGAAATCTACAATCGCAAAATTCTGGAACTCGCGGCCAATATCCCGCGTCTCGGACGGCTGGCCGCGCCCCAGGCCAGCGCCAGCGCCCATTCGCGGCTGTGCGGTTCGAGCGTCACCATCGATCTCGTGGTCGAGGGCGGGCGCGTCGCCGATTTCGCCCAGGAGGTCAAGGCCTGCGCGCTCGGGCAGACGTCCTGTTCGGTGATGGGGCGGGAGATCGTCGGCGCGACGCCGCCCGAGCTGCGCGCCGCGCGCGAGGCCTTGCGCAAGATGCTCAAGGAAAACGGGCCGCCGCCGCAGGGCCGATTCAAGGACGTCGGCGTTCTGACGCCAGCGCGCGATTACAAGGCCCGCCATGCCTCGATCCTGCTGGTTTTCGACGCCGTGGCCGAGGCGCTCGACAAAATCGAGCAAGGCGCCAGGGTTGCGCCAGCGAGCCCGTGAAATCGGCCCAATGCGCTGTCGCCGAAAAAGTCATAGGGTCATGCAAGCGGCGAATGGCGCCAACCATTCAACCGATGATACAAGCGCCATCCGGGGGCCGCACCGGACGATGTCGTCAAAATCCTGTTGCCGGATCGGCTAAACCCAAGAATCTCACCTGATGGAAGTCACGTCATGAAAATAACCTGGCTCGGCCATTCTGCCTTTCGCATCGATCTGCCCGGCGCTGCGGTGCTGATCGACCCCTTTCTGACCGGCAATCCGAAATTCACCGGCTCGCTCGACTCGGTTTCGCAAGGCGTCACCCATATCGTGCTGACCCACGGACATGACGATCACATCGGCGACACATTGGCGATCGCGCAAAAGACCGGCGCGCAGATCGTCGGCAATTTCGAGGTCTGCATGTTCCTGCACGACCAGGGGGCGGAAAACATCAATCCCGGCAATACCGGGGGTAAAATTCCCTGCGGCGCCTTCGATGTCGCCCTGACCCCGGCGCTTCATTCCTCATCGACCACGCGGGACGGCCAGTCGATCGATCTTGGCAGTCCCAATGGCGTGGTCATCCTGCCGAAACAGGGGCCGAGACTCTATCATTTCGGCGACACCGCGATTTTTTCCGACATGGCGCTGATCCAGGAGCTTTACCAGCCGCAAATCGGGCTTGTTCCGGTCGGCGACCGCTTCACCATGGACGGTGCGGCCGCAGCGCTGGCGACGAAACGCTATTTCACCTTCAGCGACGTGATTCCCATGCATTACGGCACTTTTCCGATCATCGACCCGACGCCGGCGGCCTTTGTCGCCGCCATGCAGGGGGCGGCGACGAAAGTGCGCGTTTTGGGAATCGGCGAGGCCGCTTCCTTTTGACGAGGCAAAAAACATGCGTGTGAAACCCTCGATGCTGGGCGCCATCGCGGCGACGGTTCTGGCAGGGGCCAGCGCCGGCGCGCAAGATTTGCCGCAGCCGCTGCTTGCGCCGGGCCTGACGCCCTATCTCACGTTGCAGGCGGTCGGCGCGCAGATTTATCAATGCAAGGGCGGTGTGAACGTCAGGCCGGTCTGGACCTTTCGCGAGCCGACGGCGACGTTGTTGCGCGACGGCGCAAGCGTGGGGCAGCATTTCGCCGGTCCGAGCTGGCGGCTGAGTGACGGCGGGCTCTTGCAGGGCAAGCCGGTCGGCAAGGCGCCGGGCGCCACCCCGGCCGATGCGCCCTGGCTCAAGCTGGAGGCGACGATTCACGAGGGGCAGGGGCTATTGAGCGAAGCGGTCGCCATCCAGCGCCTCCATACGACTGGCGGCGCGCTGGAAGGCGCCTGCGAAGTCGAGGGCGCGTTGCGCGCCATTCCCTATTCCGCCGATTATGTCTTCCTGAAAAAGTGAGCCCGTAATTCCGGGCGGGCGCCGCCGAGCGGAATTCAGGCGTCCCCGTCTGGAATCATTGCGCCGGGGGGCAGCCTTCTGTATAGGCTGCGCAACTTTGTCTTTAGCCAATCATGGAGCCTTCATGTCGGTCGATCTGGCGACGGTGCGGCGTATCGCCCACCTCGCGCGCATCAGCGTGAGCGAGGCGGAAGCGCCCTATCTGCAAAGCGAGATCAACGCCATCCTCAGCTTTGTCGAAGAGTTGAGCGCGGTCGATGTCGAGGGAGTCGAGCCGATGACCTCGGTCTTGCCGATGCGCATGAAAAAGCGCGCCGACGAGATCACCGATGGTTTTATCCCGGAAAAAGTCCTCGCCAATGCGCCCGCCCGCGAGGATGGCTTTTTCGTCGTGCCGAAAGTGATCGAGTAAACTCTTAAATCGCATCGCCCGGAAATTTTTTTTTCAGAGTGCCCCCGCATGACCGACCTGACCCGCCTCACGCTCGCCGAAGCGCGCGATAAACTCGCCGCCCGGGAAATTTCGGCGGTCGAACTGAACCAGTGTTTTGTCGACGCCATCGCGCGGGCCACGAGCCTCAACGCTTTCATTGTCGAGACGCCGGAGAAGGCGCTGGCGCAGGCCAGGGCGAGCGACGAAAAAATCGCCAAAGGCGAAGCGCGACCGCTCGAGGGCATTCCGCTCGGCATCAAGGATCTCTATGCCACCGAGGGCGTGCAGACGACCGCTGCCAGCCATATCCTCGAAGGCTTCATTCCGCCCTACGAATCAGCGGTCACCGCCAATCTGTGGCGCGACGGCGCGACGATGCTGGGAAAACTCAATCTCGACGAATTCGCCATGGGCTCGTCAAACGAAACTTCCTATTTCGGTCCGGTGGTCTCGCCCTGGCGGCGCAAGGCGGCCGATGGCCGGATTTCGGACGCCAAGATCGTGCCCGGCGGCTCTTCGGGCGGTTCGGCGGCGGCGGTGGCGGCGCGGCTCTGCCTCGGCGCCACGGCGACCGACACGGGAGGATCGATCCGCCAGCCCGCCGCCTTTACAGGGACTGTTGGCATCAAGCCGACCTATGGCCGCTGCTCGCGCTGGGGCGTCGTCGCCTTCGCCTCGTCGCTCGACCAGGCAGGCCCCATCGCCAAAACCGTGCGCGACGCCGCGATCCTGCTGCGCTCGATGGCCGGGCACGATCCAAGGGACACGACCAGCGTCGATGTCCCGGTGCCCGATTACGAGCAAGCCGTCGACGCCTCGATCCGGGGCAAGGTGATCGGCATCCCCAGGGAATACCGGCTCGACGGCCTGTCGGAGGAAATCGTCGCCTTGTGGGAGCAGGGGATCGCCTGGCTGCGCGAGGCGGGGGCCGAAATCCGCGATATTTCGCTTCCACACACCCGTCACGCCTTGCCAGCCTATTATATTGTCGCGCCGGCGGAGGCCTCCTCCAATCTCGCGCGCTACGACGGGGTGCGCTATGGCCTGCGCCGAACCGGCAAGGACATCGCCGATCTCTACGAGAAAACCCGCGCCGAGGGTTTCGGCAAGGAAGTGCGCCGGCGCATCATGATCGGAACCTATGTGCTCTCCGCCGGCTATTACGATGCTTATTACTTGCGCGCGCAGAAAATCCGCACCCTGATCAAACGCGATTTCGACCTCGCCTATGCGTCGGGCGTCGATGCGATCCTGACGCCGGCGACGCCTTCGCCGGCTTTCGCGCTCGGCGAAAAAGGCTCCGCGGATCCGGTCGAAATGTATCTCAACGACGTTTTCACCGTGACCGTCAACATGGCCGGACTTCCGGGCCTGGTGGTTCCCGGCGGCCTGTCCGCCGACGGTCTGCCGCTCGGGCTGCAACTGATCGGGCGCCCATTCGAGGAAGAGACCCTGTTCTCGCTCGGCCAGGCGCTCGAACGAGCGGCGCCGGCGATTCTGCTGCCGGAAAGCTGGTGGCATTGAAGCTGGCTGCATTGAAGCTGGTTGCATTGAAGTTGGTTGCATTGAAGTTGGTTGCATTGACTTGGGCGAGGTTCGAGCCATGTTGACGTTCGGGAGTTTGATCGGGCGATGAGCGAGACAGGCGACAAGGGCGGAGGTTCCCAGGGCGGGGCGCATTTGCAACCGAATGCGGAAATGGCCGCGCTGCGCCTGCGCATCGACGCGCTCGACGAGGCTCTGGTGGGGATTCTTGCGCAGCGCCAGCGACAGATCGAACAGGCGGCGGCGATCAAGACGCAAATCGGCTGGCCGGCGCGCATCCCGCCCAGGGTGGACGAGGTTCTGGCCCGCGTCCTCACGGAGGCCGGGCGCCAGAATCTCGACGCGGAACTGGCGCAAAAGCTCTGGACCGCGATCATCGAATGGTCGATCGCCTATGAGGAGCGGCTGATGAATGCCTCGAAAACGCAGGCGAATGCAGGCGCGCCCCGCGAAGGACAGTAAGAACGCGCCCCGCGCGGGCGAGGAAACGGGAAATCGATGAACACGCAAGCTCCTCCTTCCAAATTGATCGCGGGCGCGACCGGCGATTGGGAAGTCGTCATCGGCCTCGAAATCCACGCCCAGGTGACGAGCAAGTCGAAATTGTTTTCCGGCGCCTCGACCGAATTCGGCGGCGCGCCGAACAGCCATGTGTCCCTGGTTGACGCCGCCATGCCCGGCATGTTGCCGGTGATCAACGCGGAATGCGTCGCCCAGGCGATCCGCACCGGCCTCGGGCTCAAGGCGCAGATCAATCTGCGCTCGGTGTTCGACCGCAAGAATTATTTCTATCCCGATCTGCCGCAGGGGTATCAGATCAGCCAGTACAAGGATCCGATTGTCGGCGAAGGCGTGGTGCTGGTCGATCTGTCGCCGACCGAGCAGATTTCGGTCGGCGTCGAGCGCCTGCATCTCGAACAGGACGCCGGCAAATCGCTGCACGATCTCGGCGCCAACGATTCCCATGTCGATCTCAACCGTTCCGGCGTCGCGCTGATGGAAATCGTATCCAGGCCCGACATGCGTTCGGGCGAGGAGGCGCGCGCCTACGTCACCAAATTGCGCACCATCCTGCGCTATCTGGGAACCTGCGACGGCAACATGGAGCAGGGATCGTTGCGCGCCGACGTCAACGTGTCGGTGCGCCGCTTGGGCGAGTCGCTCGGCACGCGCTGCGAGATCAAGAACGTCAATTCCATCCGCTTCATCGGCCAGGCGATCGATGTCGAGGCGCGCCGACAGATCGGCATATTGGAAGACGGCGGCAAGATCGCGCAGGAGACGCGGCTCTACGATCCGGCCAAGGGCGAGACCCGTTCGATGCGCTCCAAGGAAGAAGCGCATGACTATCGCTATTTCCCCGATCCCGATCTGCTGCCGCTCGAATTCGAGCAGGCTTACGTCGACGAACTGGCGTCGCATCTGCCGGAACTTCCGGACGAGAAAAAGGCGCGGTTCGTGGCGCAATATGGCCTGTCGCCCTATGACGCCGGGGTGCTGGTGCTGGAGCGCGCTTCCGCCGATTATTTCGAGGAAGCGGCGAAGGGCCGCGACGCCAAACTCGTCGCCAACTGGGTGATCAACGAATTGTTCGGCCGTCTCAACAAGGAAGGCCGGAACATCGAAACCTCGCCGGTCTCCGCAGTTCAGATCGGCGGCATTGTCGATCTCATCGCCAGCAATGTCATTTCCGGAAAACTCGCCAAGGACCTGTTCGAAATCGTCTGGACCGAGGGCGGCGATCCGGCGCAGATCGTCGAGACGCGCGGCATGAGACAGGTCACGGATTCGACCGCGATCGAGAAGGCGGTGGACGAGATCATCGCCGCCAATCCCGACAAGGTCGCACAAGCATTGGCCAAGCCGACCATGCTCGGCTGGTTCGTCGGACAGGTGATGAAGGGGACTGGCGGCAAGGCCAATCCGCAGGCGGTCAATGAAATTCTGAAAAGCAAACTCGGAATCTGATTCGGCGCCTGACGCGGCGACAACGCCACATTTCAAACACGCGCTCCCAAATTGGAGCGCGTTTTTTTACCTTGTCAAAAATTTTTTTTGTGCGTTTTTTTCGCGATGGCCTCGGGGTCGAAAAGGGTGCGCGGCCATTTGGCGCGCGCCACGCGCGGCGCCTTGCGCGGCAATGGGGCGTTGCGATTATGCGAGCGGCGCCAGCACATTTTTCGTCGGCGCGTAACCGCCGAACGCTTTTGCCCGGCGCCCCGGGACCGGCACTGCTGTTGACAATTAAGTGTATGATTTAATTGGATTTTTTGTGACTTTTTAAGGCCGTTTCAAGGCGTGGCGCGGGCGCGCCGCCAGGGCGCGCGAACCAACCGGCGAAGGGTCTGCAAATCGGGGCGAATTGCTTCGGTTTTGCTTTGGCGCGGGAAGGCGGCGGCGCCGGCGGATCGGTTTTTCGCCGCCGGCGCACAGGTTGGGAGGCCCGATTATGTGGCGCGCGCGGGCGGTTTCGCGCGTCGGAGCCGCGATGTCGGCGCCGACGCTCTCTTGCAAGAGTTATGAACAGGATTACGCTGTTTTCTCCCATCACCGGCATCCAACGCGCCGGCCACGCAAAGGGGGAAGAAATGGCGCAAGCACCCGCGAAGAAAAAATCCGCCGCATCGAAAAAAACGGCGAAGAAATCCGACGTCGCCGCTCTCGAAAAGAAGCCGGGCGCCGCCACGCTGAAGGTTGAAAAGTCGAAGCCTTCGACGAGGACCGCCGCCGGAAAGACGGCGGCGAAAAAAGAGACGGCGGCCAAGAAATCCGACTCCAAAAAATCGGGTGCGAAGAAATCCGCGGAAAAGAAACCCGTCGAGAAGAAGTCGGTCAAGCAGGCAGTGGCGAAGAAGCCCGCCGCCAAAACGGTCGCCAAGTCCGCTGGAAAAACCGCCGCCAAGCCCGCCGCCAAAACCGCGTCCAAGACCGCGGCCAAGACCTCCGCCAAGACCTCCGCCAAGACCGCCGTCAAAACGGTCGCCAAGTCCGCTGGAAAAACCGCCGCCAAATCCTCTGCCAAGACGCCGGCCAAGACCCCAACCAAAAATGGCGCCAAAACGGTCGCCAAGACGGCGGCCAAGGCCGCAGCCAAAAAGCCTGCCGCCAAAGTGGCCGCTGCAAAAAAGTCAGCGGTCAAGGCGCCGGCTAAAAAGCCCGTCGCCAAGAAGGCCGAAACAAAAAAGGCCGCCGCTAAAAAGCCGGTCGAAAGGGCCGTTGCGAAAAAGCCTGCCGCCAAGTCCAAATTGCCGGCGACGAAAAAGGCTGGCGCTGGCAAGGCCAAGGCGCCGGCCAAAGCCGCGGCCAAACCCGCGGCGAAGAAAGCCGCCGCCAAACCGGTCGCCAAGCCATCGGCGCGCACAGCCGCCGCTTCGCGCCGCGTGACCAAAAAGGTTGCGGCGCCGGTCGCGCCGGCGCCCGCTGCGGTGGAAAAGCCAAAGACCAGAAAAAAGCCTGTGCGCAAGCCGAAAGTCGCTCCGGTCGCCGAAATCCCGCCGGCCGCGCCGGAAGCGCCGCCGGCTGTCGTCGTCCCGGACGGGGAGAGCTGATACGCGCGTGCGCCCTTGGCAAAGTCTTGGCGGAGCGCCCTTTGGGCGCGTTGTCGCTTCTCCGGTCCGCAAGCATTTTCGATCATGTTCCCGAAAGGTGGCGGCGTTTTCGGAAAGGAACGTGAGTCGATCAGAAGGCTCGGGGCATCTTGATGTTTCCTCGAGTGGTGCAGATGCGTTAACGCGCGAGACATTTTTGGGCGAAGCTGCGCCAGACCAGTCCGGCGCTCTTGCCGGCCATTTTCAGGGCGCGCCATTCCTCGCCGCACTGGCGCATTTGCTGGCGTGAGGCTGCCGGCAGGTTGAACGGCGCGAGCGTGTCGATATCGACATTGACGGGCAGCCGTCCGCCCGGCGCTTCAGGGGGTTGTGTCGCGGCGGGGGCTGAGGCGGGTGGTTGCGGGGCGACCTTGGCGGTGGTCGGCGCGCTGAATTCCGGAGGCCGGCGCGGCGGCAGCGGCGCGCCGACCGCAACGCCGGCGAGAGCCAGTTCCGCGCCGATGAACAAGAGTCGGCGCTGCTTCATCCGGCAAGCGGTTTTTGTCGAAGACTTCGCCTGGAAAAGGCCGAAACCGGCGCGCAACATGTCGCCTCGCGAAAAAGCCCGGCCCGCAAACCCCAAGGAAACCAAGTAACCAAAAAACCGGATGCGCATTCTCATTTTTGCGAGCCTGGCGGAGACGGAGGGATTCGAACCCTCGATAGGGCTTTACAACCCTATAACGGTTTAGCAAACCGCCGCCTTCAGCCTCTCGGCCACGTCTCCGGCTCGCGCGCCCCGGCGCGGCGCGAGGCCGCAGCGGACCGCGTAATTTCGACATATGCCCGAGCCGGACCCGATTGGCAAGTATTTCGGACGACCCTATTTCGGATGGTCATTTCGCGCGCCGGGCGCGCGTCCGACGGCGCAAATATTCCGGCGCAAGTATCCCTGCGCCGGTTCAATGGTTGCTGGCGCCGGGGCGGAGGCGCGGCTAAGCTCTGTGCAGCGTTTGGCGCGAGGGATCTCTATGTGCCTGCCGGGAAAATGGTGGATCGGCCTGCTGCCGCTGCTGGCGCTTTGGCTTGCGCTCAACCGGATGGAGACGGGTCGCATCGAGGCCGCGGTCGCCGCCCAGGCCGACGCCGCGCTGGCGCAAGTCTCGGGGGAGCGGGGTTTTTCGGCGGCCGCCGGACGCGATGTCAGCCTCAATGGCTGGATTTTCGGCGAGCCGGAGCGCCGGAATGCTTTGGCGACGGCCGCCGCCGCTTCGGGCGTCCGGGTGGTCGAAGACGGCCTGAGCGAGCCGCCGACGCAAGATCCTTATCTCTGGCGGGCCGCGCGGGAAGGCGGCATGGTGATTCTTTCCGGCGCCGCGCCCTCGCCGGGGGAGCGCGCGGCCGTTGTTGCGGCGGCGAGCGAGGCGATCCAGGGGGCGCGAATCATCGACCAGATGAGCTATTTTTCCGGCGCCGCGAAAAATTTCACCGCCCAGGCGCGGGCCGGCCTTCAGCTTCTGGCGCATCTGTCCACCGGCTCGGTTCAATTGCGCGGTGGCGAACTGATTTTGTCGGGGCGCGCATCGAGCGGCGCGGAATATCGGGCGGCGGTCGCGCAGGCGCAGTCGCCGCCCGAGGGCGTGACTTCGGTCAAGGCCGATCTGTCGCCGCCGGAAGCCGGGGCCTGGGTCTTCGAGGCCGTAAAAGGCGCCCGTTACCTCAATCTCTCCGGCGTCGTCGGCTCGCAGGCAGAGCATACGGCGCTGCTGGCCGAGGCTGCGAAGCTCTTTCCCGATCTGGCGCCCGTCGACAGCGTGCGAATCGTTCCCGGCGCGCCGGCCCGGTTCGGATTCAACGCCGCCTATGTCCTGCGGGCGCTGGCGCAATTGAAGAGCGGCAAGGCGTCGCTCGTCGACGATGTGGCGACCTTGTCGGGACAGGCGCGCGCCGGGATGGACGCGATGTCGGTTGTGGAGGCCATCGGCGCCGCCCAGGGCGTGACCCTCGACGCCAAGGGGGTGCAACCGGGGGAAGAGCCTGTCGACGCCATGGCGGCGCGCAAGACCGAGGCGGCGCTTATCCTGACCGGCTTTTACGCCGACGACGCGGCGCATGAAAAAATCCTCGGCGCGGCGCGGGCGCTTTTTCCCGGCCTTGTCGTGACCGACGAAATGCAGCCTGGCGCGGGGGCGGGAAAATCTTTCCTGGCGGCGGCGCTTGCCGGACTCGGGCAATTGGCTCGGCTGCATGTCGGCAGGTTCGGCCTGCATGACCAGACGGCTTCGCTGAGCGGCGACGCCGGCAGGGCGGAAACCGCCGAGGAGGTCAAGACCGCCTTCATCGCCGCGATGCCGGACGGCTTTTCAGTCGAGACCAATGTCACCGGCGCCGCGCGCGAAGCGCCGCAGCCCTTCCCGCTCTCCGTTCCGCCCTCGGTCCCGCTCGCAGCCGCTCCTTTGGCCTCGGCGGCGCTCGATCCGCAGTCCTGCCAAAGCAGACTGATGGAGACGGTCGGTGCGGCGCCGCTGCGCTTCGACTATCGCAGCGCGCGTTTGCGGCCGGAATCCTCCGCCGTCATCGAGGCTTTGGCCGCTGTCGCCCGCACCTGCCCGGCGGCGTCTTTCGAACTGATCGCAACGGCGCAGGATTACATCCACATCCAGTATAACCGGAATCTGTCGCGCCGCCGCGCCGAGACGGTCGCCGCCGCCTTGGCGGCGGCGGGAATCGACGCGCGTCGATTCACGCCGCGCAAGCCGGAGGAGGAACGGGAACTGGAACGGGCGAAAATCGGCGGCGTCGAATTCATCGCGAAGGGAGGGCGGCCTTGATGCTTTATCTTGTGCAAGCGCTCTCCGCATGGCTGACGGTCGCCGTCGGCCTCGGCCTGACCATCGGCTTTTTCAGCTGGCAAGCCGGTGGCGAAAATGAAAAGCCGGCCTCCCTGGCAGGCTTTTTTATCTACGTCGCGCCGCTCGCCGTCGGCGCGACCGTCGCGTGGCTGCGTCTGCTGCCCGGCCGCCAAGGACTTTGGCTGGAAACGGCGTTGCTGCTGCTGCTCGCCTATCTGATGGGCTGCGGGCTCGGATGCGCGTCGCGCGGCATGTTCGGCGGCGTTCGAGCGAAGGCAGAACCCGCGCCGCCGGCGGGGGCGCAGGCGGATACGGCGGCGTCAAGCGCGCCCGCCGGGGAAACGGGTTTGGAGCGGCGCACCCCGCCGGCATTGGCCGGCGAAGCCGAGGCTCTGGCGCCGGAAGTTCTCGCCGATCGGCAAGCCGAAACCGATGCGCCGCCGCCGGCTTTTGCTCCTTCTCCCGAGCGTGCGGAGGAGGACGACGATCTTCGGCTGATCCGGGGGGTGAACGAGGACGTCGCGCGGCGGTTGCGCGATCTGGGCTTCCGGCGTTTCGCTCAGATCGCGGCCTTGACGCCGACGCAGCGGCAATGGATCGGCGAAGAGTTCCGCTCCATTGGACCTCATGCCTTGCGTTTCCTGATCGCCCAGGCGCGCCTGCTGGCGGGCGGCGTCGAACCGGAATTCGCTCGCGCCCTGCGCAGGGACGAGGCGCGCCGCGAATCATCGGAAGCGCCGCTCGACGAGGCCGCCGCCGAAAAATTGCTCGCCGCCTTGCCGCAACCGATCGCGCCGCTCGCCAGGGACGAGATTTACGCCGGGCTGCGGCCGCTGGCCCTGCTGCTGCCGCCCTATGGCGACAGGGACGACCTGCGCCAGATTCGGGGCGTCGACGCGGCGACCGCGCAAGGGCTCAATACTTTGGGCGTGTGGACCCATCGTCAGATCGCGCGCTGGTCCCATGACAACGCCCTCTGGATAAGCTCCTATCTTGCCGCTCCAGGGCGGGTCGAAGACGAGAACTGGATCGCCCAGGCGCGCGAACTGGCCGAGATGGGCGACGTCTCGCCCTGACGCCGGCAAAAATTCATGTGTGCGACTCGCCGGCGCGCAAAAAATCGGCTTTTAACGGCCAAGTCGAATGCTATTCTTGAAAGAGTGATTCTCCTGCCTTCCGTGCGGATGATTCGGGGCGCGCGCAATGTCCCGGTTCACGGCGCTGGCAGGCGTCATAGTAATTTCGGGAGCCGATTCATTGGGCGCCAAGGAACCTGTGGGCATGGAGCAAGGCCAGGGCCTCGAATTCGCGGCGGATCCCGCCGCTGAAATCATCGAAATCCGTGGGCGCGTCAAATGGTTCGACATGGCCAAGGGGTTTGGCTTCATCGTGCCCGACAATGGCCTCGCCGATGTTCTGCTTCACGTCACCGTGTTGCGACGCGACGGCTATCAGGCGGCGCCGGAAGGCGCCGAGGTGGTTTGCCAGGCGCAAAACCGCTCGCGCGGCCTCCAGGTCTTCCGCATCCTGTCGATGGATGAGTCGACCGCCGTTCATCCGGCGCAATTGCCGATGGCGCGCACCCATCATGTGGTGGAGGCGATCGGCGGCTTCGAGATCGTCGTGGTGAAATGGTTCAATCGCGTCAAGGGATTCGGTTTTTTGACGCGCGGCGAGGGCACCGAGGATATTTTCGTTCACATGGAGACGCTGCGCCGCTATGGAATAGCCGATCTCAAGCCCGGCGACTCGCTGCTGGCGCGGTTCGGCCCCGGTTCCAAGGGCCTGATGGCGGCGGAAGTGCGACCGCTTGAAACAAGGCTGCCGAGCGCCCATTGACGGTTTTCCGCAGTGAGCCGGCGCCAGGAGTTTTTATGGTGCGTTTTTTGATGTCGCGTTGTTCGGGTATTGCCTTCGGCCTGCTTGCTTTGGCTTCGGTGTTGGCTCTGCCGTCCGGTCCCCTGAATCTCTCTCGCGCCTTTGCTCTGGAGGCGGGCGCGGCCTCGGCTCTCGAACAGCTGAATTTGGTCACCGACGCCAAAGGCGCCCATCCGGTCGATCATGTCCTGCAGGTCGAGGTGATGGGCGATGAAGCGGGCCGCGAGCAGGGGCTGATGAATCGACGCTATCTGCCGGCGGATCGAGGCATGCTGTTCGATTTTCACACCGAGCAGCCCGTGCTGATGTGGATGAAAAACACTTATATTCCGCTCGACATGGTGTTTATATCGCGCGCTGGCGTGGTCACCCATATCGCCGAGAACGCCGAGCCGCTGTCGGAAGCGATCATTTCCTCGAATGGCCCGGTCTATGCGGTGCTGGAGGTCAATGCCGGCTACGCCCGCAAAATCGGCCTCAAAAAGGGCGACGTCGTTCGCCACCCGGCCTTCAAAAATTGACATTCAGTTTCCATGATCGCGACCAGTCGCGATCATGGAATCCCTCGCACAAGCCAAAAAGAGCGTCGAAAGGACGCCCGTCTGACGACGGGCTTCCGGTCGCATTCGCTCCTAACCCGCTTTCACAGGTTGTCACCTTTGAAAGCGGTAAATCCTCCAGCTTGTCGGCGGGCGCCGGCCATGCTAGCCAATGGTCACGGCGCTTTCGGGGTATAGCGCAGCCTGGTAGCGCGGAAGTTTTGGGTACTTCAGGTCGCAGGTTCGAATCCTGCTGCCCCGACCATT
>NZ_CAIUXT010000223.1 GCF_903903185.1 uncultured Rhodoblastus sp. | reverse complement strand
GCTGGCGTCCACGCCCAGCCGCACCCGGCCGATGACATTGGCGTCGGGGGCGATGAAATAGCGGCCGTCGGCCGGCAGGTCAGGCGCCTCGCCGTCGAGGGTGAAAATGCTCATGCGCGGCTCTCCCGTGGGCGGACGATCACAAGTCCTCGAGATCGAAATCGAGGATCGCCATTTGCAGGGTATACGACTTGCCCTTGGGGTCGTCGGCGGACACCACGCCGAGGAAATCCTCGCCGCGATTGAGTTCGACCGAATCGGTTTTCTTCAGCCGCCCCACGATCTTCAGCTCCTCATTGTCGAACAGGCGGCGCAGGTAATCCTGCAAAGCCGCGCGTTCGACCGGAATCTTCATCGCGAAGGAAAAGGAGCGGTCGCCATCCTCGTCGTCGACAGCGATCGTGCCGATCACCCGTTCGCCGAAGGTCACGTTCGCCTGCTCGGTGTTTTTGGGATCGAGCCCCACCTTGATGTCCGGCGCGGAAAAGGAGTTTCGCAAGAATTCCTGCAATTTGCGCAATTCGCTCTTGTCCAAAACCCCACTCCATCCACTGTTCCGGTTGCGAGGCTTGCCAAAAAGCCGGCCCTCGCGCAAGGGCGCAAAGTTAACCGGGCGTGTCGGGAAATCGTTCGTCGCCATTCTTTACAACGAGAATCTGGTCCATTTCCCGCGCCGGCTCGGCGCAGCCGGAGGCGCCGACGATGCGCGCAGGCACGCCCGCCACCGTGACATGGGCGGGAACCGTCTTGAGCACCACCGATCCGGCGGCGATGCGCGAGCATTGGCCGATCTCGATATTGCCGATGATTTTCGCGCCGGCGCCGATCAGCACGCCCCGGCGGATTTTCGGATGGCGGTCGCCGGTTTCGAGGCCGGTGCCCCCGAGCGTCACGCTGTGCAAAATCGACACATCGTCCTCGATCACCGCCGTCGCTCCGACGACGAGCCCGGTGGCGTGATCGAGAAACACGCCCTTGCCGATCCGCGCCGCCGGGTTGATGTCGGTCTGGAAAACCGCAGAAGAGCGGCTTTGCAGGTAAAGCGCGAAATCCTTGCGGCCGGCGTTCCATAAAGCATGGGCCAGCCGATGGGTCTGCAAGGCTTGGAAGCCCTTGAAATAAAGCAGCGGCTCGATCAAGCGGTGGCAGGCGGGATCGCGGTAGGCGACGGCGAGGAGATCGGCGCGGACGCCTTCGCCGAGCGAGGCGTCGCGCGCCGTGAGATCGAGGAAATTCCGCTCGATGACGTCGCCGGAAAGATCGGGATGCGACAGACGCGCGGACAGCCTGCGCCCCACCGCCTGTTCGAGCGTCGCATGGTTGAGCACCGAGGAAGCGAGCAGGCCGCCAACCTCCGGCTCGCGGCGCAAGGCTTCTTCCGCCTCGAAACGGATTTGCGCGAACACCTGATCCGGATCGTCGATTGTGAGCGGCCAAACATTGCCGATGGTCGCCATCCAAAACTCCCCGGACCGGACAAGACGATCATAACACGTTTGCCGCGAATCTAATGCGGCAGCGACTCCAGAAAAGCCAGCACGCCCTGTTTGTATTCCTTGTCGCCGACCGCGCGATTATGGTCGCGGCCCGGCAGAACCAGGGCGCGGGCGTTTTTCATCAGGCCCGCCAGAGCCAGCGGGTCGCCGGCCACATCGTCCTGCGAGCCGACGCAGATCAGCGTCGGCGCCTCGATCGCCGCCGCCTGCGCCACGCTCATGGCGCTGCGCGAGCCGCGCATGCAGGCGGCCAAAGCGCGCAGGTCGCTTTTCGTCGCCTCGGCGAAAGCACGGAACATGATCTGCATCGGATCGGTCAATTGGCTCAGCGATTCCGCCTCCATGGCGTCGGCGATGCCGATCGGCAGGCCGGCGCCATCGACCAGATGAATTCCAAGCCCGCCGAGAACCAGGCCCCGCACATGTTCTGGCGCGGCCAGAGCCATGTAAGCGGCGATCCGCGCGCCCATCGAATAGCCCATAACATCGGCGCGTCCGATCCCGAGATAATCGAGCAGGTTGACCGCGTCCTGCGCCAAAATCGAGGGCCGGTAGAGCGCCGGTTCATAAAGTTTTTCGCTGCGCCCGTGGCCGCGATTATCGAACAGGATGGTCCGCCGCCCGGCCTTGGTTAGCGTCTTGACCCATTGCGGAAACAACCAGTTGACGCCGTGGTTGGAGGCAAAGCCGTGGATCAGCATGATCGGCTCGCCGAGATCCTCGCCTTCCGGAGCGGCGTCTGCAAAGGCGAGGCGCACCCCGTCGGACAAGAATTCCTGCATGAATTTGTTCCGAGACTTGCCGCGCTTACCAGCGCAGCAGGCGCCCGCCGGCTAACCAGCCCACAGCGACGACAATGGCTGTGCCGAGCATATACCAGACCGCCAGGAAAAAAGGCGAGTCGTCGGGGCAACTCATCGCATAGAGCGTCGCCGACAGCCCCGAGGCGGCAAAGGCCGCCGCCGCGCCGGCCCGATGTGGGTCGGTCGGAGCGCCGTTCCGGAGCGCCAGCAACAATCCCGCCAGCGGCGCCAGCGCCATGAACGGCACCAAAATAAGGCAATGAATCGCATTCTGGCCAATCATCCGCGCAAACCATTGGTCCGCCGGAACCGTCGCCAGTTCGACCCCGCAGGCGGCGACGAGCAGGGCCGGCGCGAGCCAGACCGCCCGTCCGGCCGCGCCGGTCTCCGCGCCGGGCCGCGCCAGCCGCAGGGCCAGCGCAAGGCCCGAGGCCGCCATGGTCGCGGTGAAGACGAATTTGAACAGGAACCGCGGGTCGTCGAGCGAAGCGAAGAAGGTTTTCCGCAAGCCGAGGAAAGCGAAGAAAAACGCAGCAGAAGCCGTAAAGCCGAGCGCGACGTCGACTGCGAACGAGCGCCGCAGCGGCGTCGCCTTGGTGTCATTATCGGCCGCCAGCGCGGCGATGAGGTCATCGGTGTTCATGGCTGCATCTTTTTCACGTATTGGACTTGCGATAAAGCGCGGCGAGCGTTTTCAGGCCGCGATGCACGGAGACGCGCAGCGCGCCCTCGGTCACTCCCAGATTCACCGCCGCGACGCGCAGCGACTCGCCACGGATCGACACCGCCTCGATGGCTTCGCGCTGCTTGCCCGTCAGTTGGACGAGCAGGCGCAGGGCGTCCTGCCGGCCCTGCTCGCGTTCGAAATGCTCGGTCTCCGGCGGCGCGGCGAGGACATGTTCGAAATCCTCGATATTGGTTTCGGCGCGGCGTCCGCGCCGGCGCGCCGCATCGATGATCTTGTTGCGCGCGATGGCCGCAATCCAGGGCGTCAGCGACTGGCTGGAGTCCCAGGTGTGGCGCTTGAGATGAATGGCCAGCAAGGTTTCCTGCACTGCGTCCTCCGCCTCGCTGGTCGCCAGACCGACGCGCGCGCAGGACCGCCGGCACAGAGTGCGCAGAAAGGGCGTCAGGCCGGTCAGCAGGCGGGCATAGGCGGCGGCGTCGCCTGCCAGCGCGGCGCGCATGGCCGCACTCCATTCCCGATCCTGCGCCTGCAAATCCTGCATTCATGACCTGTTGTCGCTTGAGAGCGGCGAATTGTTACAATGGAAAGGCAAAAAAAGCACCTGCCGCGCTTGCGGTTCCGCACGAAACAAAATTTTTTGACGCCGCCGTAACGAAGACGCAGCCTGTCGCGTAAGGTTGGTTGGGCGCGAAAGCCCAACCCTTTCTGGAGCATCGACCATGACCAAAGCCAATCTCTCCCGCGATCTCGTCCTCGCCGCCTCGCTGTTGTCGGCGCTCGCCGCAGCCGCGCCGGCCCAGGCCGAAAGCAAGACCGAAAAATGCTTCGGCGTCGCCCTCAAGGGGGCCAACGACTGCGCGGCGGGCGCGGGAACCACCTGCGCCGGAACCTCCGCCATCGATTATCAGGGCAACAGCTGGAAATTCGTGCCTGCGGGAACCTGCGCGACCCTGAAAATTCCCGGCGACAGGGTGGGCTCGCTCACCGCGCTCGAACGCAACGTCCCCAAGCGCTGATCTTTTCAGGAGCCGCCTCGCCATGACCTTCCAGCCCCGGCTCGACCTTCCCCTGACCGGCATCGCGGCCCATGCCGCCGGCGCCGGGCTGAAGCCGGAGCATTTCGCCAAGGTCATGGCGGCGCGGCCCGATTGCGGCTTTTTCGAAATCCACGCCGAAAACTACATGAACGAAGGCGGCGCCAATCATCGCTGGCTGGCGGCGATCGGCGAAATTTATCCGCTCAGCGTCCATGGCGTCGGCCTGTCGCTCGGCTCGTCGGAGCGGCTCGACCCCGAAAAACTGGCGCGGCTGGCGCGCGTCGTCGCACTATACCGGCCGGCGCTGGTGTCGGAACATCTCGCCTGGTCGGATTTTGCCGGCCGCGCCTTCCCCGACCTTCTGCCCCTGCCCTATGACGAGGCCGGCCTGCGCCGTCTGGCCGACCGGATCGACGCGACCCAGACCGTCCTGCGGCGGCGCATCCTGATCGAAAATCCCGCCACTTACCTGCGCTTTTCCGGCGATGGGCTCGCCGAACCGCAGTTTCTTGAAGCTTTGGCCGCGCTTTCGGGCTGCGGCCTGCTGCTCGACGTCAACAATGTCCACGTCAGCGCCGTCAATCACGGTTTCGAGGCGGAAAAATATCTCGACGCCTTTCCGCTTTCGCAGGTCGAGGAAATCCATCTCGCCGGCTTCGCCGAGGCGCGGGACGCACGCGGCGCCTTTTTGATCGACAATCACGGCGGCGCAGTCAGCGACGAGGTCTGGGCGCTTTACCAGCACGTCCTGCGCCGCGCCGGGCCGCGCCCGACGCTGATCGAATGGGACAATGACGTGCCCGAATGGGAAGTTCTGTTCGCCGAGACCAGCAAGGCGAGCGGGATGATGGGCGAACTTTCCTTCTCCCCTTGCGGGAGAAGGGGGCGCGAAGCGGCGGATGAGAGGGCCTTGCGGGACAGCGCCCGCTCATCCGTCTCGCCTGCGGCGAGCCACCTTCTCCCGCAAGGGGAGAAGGGAGGAACGGCCATCGTCGAGAACTGGCAGGCCCGGTTCGCGCAAGCCCTCGAAAACCCCGCCTTGCCGCCGCCGCAACTCTTCGCCGATTGCGATCTGCCCGCGCGTTTCGCCGTCTACCGCAATAATTGCGCCGTCGCGGCCATTGGCGCGCTCAAGGCGCAGTTCCCGACCCTCGCGCTGCTCGTCGGCGACGAGGCTTTTGCCGGCCTCGCCCGGCTGTTCATTCAAAAATTCCCGCCGCGCTCGCCGGTTCTCGGCGAATATGGCGCGCAATTTCACGCCTTTCTCGAAACCTTCCCCGGCATCGGCGCAACGCCCTATCTGCCCGACAGCGCCCGGCTCGACTGGGCCTGCCTCAAAGCCCGGCGCGCGCCCGAGGCCGAGCCCTTCGGCGCGGCGCGCCTCGCCGAACTCGATGCGGCCCGAATCGGCGAACAGCGCGTAAGACTTCATCCATCGCTGGCGCTGGTCGCCTCGAACTGGCCGATCCTCGCCATCGCCCAGGTTCATGAGACGCCCGTGCGGGAGTGGCGCGGCGAAACCGCGCTGGTGATGCGGCCCGCGGCCGAACTGGTGGTCAAACCCTGCCCGCCTGGCGCCGCGACCTTCCTCCGCGCTTGCCTTGAGGGGAAAACCCTTGGCGAGGCGGCTCGGCGGGCGGGCGAAAGCGATGAAACTTTCGATTTCGGCCAGACCCTGGTCGAGCTGACGCTCATCGGCGCGATTATCGATTTCACGGAGCAGGAAGTAGAGCCGGAATGACCGCGCGAACCCAAAATCCGCCGCTGGAACTGCCGTCCTGGCGCACGATTCAGCCGAGAATCGCCGATCTGGCGCAAACCGCGCTGCGGCTGGCTTTGGCCGTGCCGTTCTTCAAATCCGGCCTGAGCAAATGGGACGGGTTCCTGCGCTTGAGCAACGGCGCCGAGGCCTTGTTCGGCGAGGCGTTCAATTGCATCTGTTCGGCGCGGAAATTCCCTATCCGGCGCCCAACGCCATGGCGTGGCGCGCCGGATAGGGAAGAACAGGGCATGACCGGCAAGCGAAAGGCCCCTACCCAAAACGACCTCGATTGATTAAGCTGCGCGCTTTCCCGTTCCCGATCGGGGGCGCCTCGCCTCCCCAAATCGGACCGCGCCTCGCATCAGGATCGAGTTCATGTCGGACCACGCCATTCCGCATTTCCACAACCAGCCGGGCCTGCCCAAAATTCGCGTCGGCGCCAGGGAATTCATGTGCATCGGCGCGCTGGCGCCCTTCGACCATCCGCATGTCTATATCGACATGGGTTCGGACGGCGAGGCGATTTGCCCCTATTGCTCGACCCTTTACGTTTATGACGAAGCGCTGCACGGCCATTCCGACCCGGCGGAATGCGAAGTTTTGGCGCAAGCCGCGTGAATTTGGCCGCCTGAAAATGCGCCGCGAAGGGTTTTCATGGCCGGAGCATGTCCTTGACTTCGCGTGACCCCATTGTGATCGCCGGCGGCGGCGTCGGCGGTCTGTCGGCGGCGCTGGCGCTCGCGCAAATCGATCGCGCCTGCCTCGTGCTGGAGCGCGCGCCGGCGTTCCGCGAGGTCGGGGCCGGCCTGCAGCTCGCGCCCAACGCCTGCCGCATCCTGCGCGACTGGGGCGTACTGGAACTGCTTGACGGCGCCGCCGTCGCCCCGCAAATGGTGCGCATCCGGCGCGGGACCGATGGCGCCGATCTGGCCCGTCTGTCGCTTGAAAACTCCGAACAACGCTGGGGCGCGCCCTATCTGAACGTGCATCGCGCCGACCTGCTTTCGGCCCTGCTGCAACAGGCGCAAAAAAGCCCCCTCATCGAAATCCGCACCGACGCCACGCTGACCGGTTTCATCGAAGACGAGCGCGGCGTCGCCGTCACCTATCGCGACAACGACGATTTCCGTCGCGCCGCCGGCGAAGCGCTGATCGGCGCGGACGGCCTGCGCTCGGTGGTGCGCTCGCGCTTGCTTGGCGATGAAAACGACAGGCCCGTCTATACCGGCCATACCGCATGGCGAACCCTGCTGCCCGCCGACGGCCTGCCGGAGGCAATGCGCCGCCCCGCCTCCAATCTGTGGCTCGGCGACAGGGCGCATCTCGTTCATTATCCGCTGCGCGGCGGCCAGGTGGTCAATGTCGTCGCTCTGGTCGAGGACAGCTGGCGCGGCGATGGCGAGGCCGGCGATTTCTGGAACAATCAGGGCGACCGGAAATTTTTGCTCAACCGTTTCAGGAACTGGACGCGCGAGGCGCTCGACCTGATCGGCGCCGGCGACAATTGGCTGCGCTGGCCGCTGTTCGACCGGCCGCCGATCGATCCCTGGGCGCGGGGCCGCACCGCCGTGCTCGGCGACGCCGCCCATCCCATGCTGCCCTATCTGGCGCAGGGCGCGGCGCAGGCGATCGAGGATGCGCGCGCCCTGGCGGGCGCGGTCAAGGCCCGACCGAAAGACGCGGCGGGCGCGCTGGCGGAATATTCCTCCGCGCGAAAAGCCCGCGCGGGCCGCATCCAGCAGGCTTCGCGCGACCAGGGCGAGATTTATCACCTGTCCGGGTTCAAGGCGTTCGCCCGCGACCTCGTGATGCGCGCGTCCGGCCCGGACCGGCTGCTCAGGCGTCAGAACTGGATCTATTCGGCCTGAAGTCCCGTTGCCGCGCGAAGCCTTTGGCGTTAAGCAACGGTTAACCATTCTGGAGCGCAAATCGGATAATGACCTTCGACGCTGACGAAGCGCCCGAACTGCGCGCCGCCCATGTGATTGTCGTCGCCAATGAAAAGGGCGGCTCCGGCAAGTCCACCCTGTCGATCCATCTTGCCGTCGCGCTGATGAAGGCAGGCTATCGCGTCGCCACCATCGACCTCGACATCCGCCAGCGCACGCTGACGCGGTTTTTCGAAAATCGCGCCTCCTGGGCCAGGACCGCGCCATGGAAGGTCGAATTGCCGAAACATTTCGCCCCCGACCGCAGCGAATCACCCAACCGGCAGGACAGCGAGACCGCCGAATTCGCGGTCTTCGCCGAAGCCATCGGCGAGGTCGAGCATGATTATGAATTTGTCGTGATCGACACGCCGGCCAGCGATTCCTATCTGATGCGACTCGCCCATTCGCTCGCCGACACGCTGATTTCGCCGATGAACGACAGCTTTATCGACATGGACGTGCTGTCGCGGGTGCATCACGACCGCAGCCAGCGCGGCATGGTGGCGCAATATGCCGAAATCGTGCTGGAGGCGCGACGCAAGCGCCGCCTCGTCGACAATGGCCTGATCGACTGGATCATGGTGCGCAATCGCGTGGCGACGCTGCAAACCAACAATGCGCGCCAGGTCGACCAGACCCTTCGCAAACTCGCGGTGGAATTGCGGTTCCGCGTCGCCGAAGGGCTGCATGACCGCGTGATCTTTCGCGAATTGTTTCCGCTCGGCCTGACCGCGCTCGACGCGCTCGAAGAGTTCCATCACACCCTGACGGCCTCGCAGAAATCGGCGCGGCGCGAAATCGACGCCCTGGTCAGCGATCTGCGCCTGCCCGAACGCGTCGCTGGCGCCGACCATCTCGAATCGCGCCACATCTGGTTCGAGCAGATTTCCGACTATTACCGCGATCTTGGCGCGCGAAGGGGCGAGTGAAGGCTTTCACCCCAGCGCCTTTTCAATGTCGCCCGCAATATCCTCCGGCTTTTCGGTCGGGGCGTAGCGCTTCAGGACCCGGCCGTCGCGACCGACCAGAAACTTGCTGAAATTCCATTTGATGCCCTCGGTGCCGAGCAGGCCGGGGGCCTGTTTCTTCAAGTAGCGATAAAGCGGATGCGCGCCCTCGCCATTGACCTCGATCTTGGCGAACAGCGGGAAGGTCACGTCATATTTGAGCGTGCAGAAGCTCTTGATTTCCTTCTCGTCGCCGGGCTCCTGATGGCCGAACTGGTCGCAGGGAAAGCCCAGCACGTCGAAGCCTTTCGCGGCAAAGCGGCGTTGCAGCGCCTCCAGCCCGGCATATTGCGGCGTAAAGCCGCATTTGCTGGCGACATTGACGATCAGCAGGACTTTGCCCGCGTAATCGCCCAGTTTCTGCTGCGCGCCGTCGATGGTCTCGACCTGGATATCGGCGAATTCGCTCATGGAGGCCTCCGGTTTGATGGCGGCCATTAAAGGCTGGGCGGGCGTCCAAGTCAAAGTCGCCGGGATCATATCTCACGCCGCGATTTCGACCGCCTCGCCGCCCGAATCCAACGCGGCGAGGATGACTTCCCGCGCTCCGGCCTCCGTGAAATCGTCGCGCAGATATTCCCGCATCCGCGCGTCGCCGGCAAAAATCACCGTCAGGTCGGCCTCGGCGGCGAGCGAGGTCGCGGCCAGGCCCCGGCCCCCGGCGATCAGCACGAAATCATAGGTCGCGGCCAGCGCGTCGAGAACAAGCCCGAGATCGCCGTCTTCGGTCTCGACCGGGCCGCCCGCCTGGACGATGTGCAGGCGCGACGCCGCGTCGCGGTAGATGGCCTGCGCGAAGGAGGCCTCGCCCTTGAGCAATTGCGCCAGACCCGGTTGCGATTCTCCGGCGATTCCCGCGCCGTCGGCCTGTTCGAGGGCGGCGTGCAGGAAAACATCCTCCTCGTCAACCTGCGTGAGCATGGCGCGGCCTTCCCTCGCCAGAGCCCGCGCGATTTTGAGGCTGGGGCGCGCGGGCGCGCTGTCCTCGGCGCAGACGATCAGCACCTTGACGCCGCCGGAAATCGCCGCCCGGGCGATCCGCTCGGTGAGGACCGGCGAACATTTCCGGGCCTCGCGCGTCGCCGGGGCCGCTTGTGCGACAGGCGGCTCGGATGGCAAGGCCGCCGTGAGCTCAGCAAGAACCGGCGCCGAAATTTTTTGGCCGTCGGGCATAGCCGCTTGCCCCTCCGCCTGAGGTTCCGGCGCGTCGAGAACCGCCTCCGCGCCTTCGAGCGCCAAAGCTGGCGTCGAAAAATCGGAGACCGCCTGTTTGAGCCGCTGCAACACAGGCGCCGGCTCGGGCGGTGCGGGAAGGTCGGCTTCGGGCGCGGCGGCCGGCGCGCCAACCGTTTCGCGCGGCGCCGGCGGCGCCAAAGGCGCCTCCTCCCGGCGCTGCCGGGTCATTTCGCGCGCCGCGAGGAAGCCGACCGAGAACGCCAGCCCGGCCAAGGCGGCAAAAATCACGATCGGTCCTTTTTTTGGAAACACCGGTTGGCTTGGCGCCAAGGCGCGCGAAATGATGCGCGCGTCGGGCGGCGCCGACCCGGAATCGGCGCGCGCCAGCGCCGCCTGATATTTCGCCGCCTCGCTGGCGAGCTGGTCCTTGAGAATCTTGTCTTCGCGCTGCAATTCGCGCAGCCGCGTCTCGCTGGCGCTGGACACGGCGACCGCGCGTTTCTGGTCCTCCAACAGCGCGGCGAGATTATCGACCCGCCCGCCGGCGACGCGCGCGTCATTATCGAGGCCGCGCGCCGCCTTGTCGACCGCCAGCCGCAATTGCTTGTCGAGTTCGGCCAGTTGCGCCTTCAGCTCCTTGATGCGCGGATGGGCCGGCAATAACGTGCGCGATTCGGAGGCGAGCTGGGAGCGCGCGACCACCCTTTGCTCGGCGATGCGGCGCACCAGATCGTTGCTCGATATGTCGCCGGCGTCGGCGAGACGGCCCTCGCGCAGCAAGTCGCGCAAGGACCGCGCCCGCGCCTCGGCTTCCGATTGCGCGGCGCGCGCCTCAGCGAGCTTCGCGGCGATTTCGCCCAATTGCTGCGCCGGCACGGTGGCGTTCTGGCCATTGTCGAACAGGCCGTTTTCCGCGCGATATTCCTCGACCCTGGCGTCCGCTTGCGCGGCGCGCGCCTCCAGCGCGGCGATCAGCGGCTTCAGGTTGCGCGCCGCCTGGATGGCGCTGTCGCGCTTGGCCTCGCCCTTGAGCTCGATATAGAGATCGGCGACGACATTGGCGGCCCTCGCCGCGAGATCGGGATCGCGCGAGGTGAACTCAACCTGCAGCACCCGGGTCTTGGCCGGCGACATCACGGTCAGATGGTCGAAGAAACGGGTCAGCAACCGGTCTTCAAGCGCCCGGTCGGACGCGCCCGCCCCCAGCGCCGACAAAACGCGCTTTAAGAAATTGTCTTGCTCGGCGGCGGCGTCGAATTCCGCATCGCCCTTGAGCCCGAGGACGGCAATGGCCTTGCGGGCAAGATCGCGCGAGGTAAGGAGTTGAATCTGGCTGTTGATCTCCTCGGCGTCGAGCAGCGCCGGCGCATCGGCCAGGCGCGAGCCGTCGGGATCAGCCCGGGTGAAATAGCTTTCCTGATTCTCGACGAGAATCCGCGATTCGGCGAGATAGCGCGGCTTGACCATCAGGCAGAACAGCAGCGCCGCCGCCGTCGCGGCGAGCGTCACGGCGGCGATCCGCGCGCTGTTGCGGCGAAGAGCCGCCAGCACGCCGTCGAGATCGACTTCGTCGGGTCCTTCCTCCGCCCGGAATTCAAGCTGTTTCGTACCCATCGCCCACTCCGTCGCCCTGCCCCAGCCTAGGTCGATCATGGTTGAAACCGGGTTAATGGAGACCGGTCCGCCAACAAGGTTCGGTTAACCATAAGCCGATAGTGTGGCTGAAAAATCGCGAGGCCACGGCGGTCGCCAGAGCGCTTTTATCCGTAAAAAACGCTTTAATGATCAGGTCACTGCCCATGCGCCGAGCCATTCTGTTGATCTGCCTCGCCATGGCCGCGACGCTGCAAGGCTGCGCCAATCCGCGCAACGACGTCGTCGAGATCCAGTCGCAGCCCCGCACGGTCTATACTTTGGCCCCCGGCGACCGGGTCCGCGTCATTGTGTTCGGCCAGGATTCGCTCAGCAATTCCTTCGCGGTGGACAGTTCCGGCCAGATCGCCATGCCGTTGATCGGGCTGGTTCCCGCCAATGGCCGCACCACCGCGCAGCTTTCGCGCGAAATCGAACGAAAATTGCGCGACGGCTATGTGCGCGAGCCGCGCGTCTCGGTCGAAGTCGAGGCCTACCGGCCGTTCTTCGTGCTCGGCGAAGTCACGACATCGGGCCAATATCCCTTCGTCAACGGCATGACGGTCGAGACGGCGGTGGCCATCGCCGGCGGTTTTTCGCCGCGCGCCCGCAAGGACAGCGCGCAACTGACGCGCAACGAGGACAGTCGCACGATCACCTTCGAGGCGCCGATCAACCAGCCGGTCAGACCCGGCGACACGATTCTTATTCAGGAGCGGTTTTTCTGAACGCGATCGCGCGCCTGTCCGGCGCCCGGTTTTTTAATGTTCCAGCGATAAAACCATCCGGTTTCAGGAAGCCGGACAGATGCACTCCCGTCAGCGCAGCCTGCGCATTCTCCATGTGCTGAGGGCCCCGGTCGGCGGCCTGTTCCGCCATGTCGCCGACCTTTGTCGCGAACAGGCGGCGCGCGGCCATACGGTCGGCGTCATCGCCGACGCGGACACCGGCGGAGAAGTCGCGCGTCGGCGCTTCGACGAACTGACGCCCCATCTGAGCCTCGGCGTGACCCGCTTGCCGATGCGCCGCGAACCCCATTGGAGCGACTTCCCGGCCACCGTCCATGTCTATCGCCAAACCCTCGACCTTGCGCCCGATATCGTCCACGGCCACGGCTCGAAAGGCGGGCTTTACGCGCGGGCGCTCGGCTTCTTGCCTGGCGCCGGCGGCGCGATCCGGGTCTACACGCCGCATGGCGGCAGTTTTCACCGCCAGCAGGGCCATGGCTTCTATATGTCGGTCGAGCGGCTGGCGGCGAAACGGACCGACCTCGTGCTGTTCGAAAGCGATTTCATCGCCCGGGCCTTCCGGCAAGGCGTCGGACCGACGGCCGCCTTGCAGCGCGTCGTCAGGAACGGCCTGCGGCGCGAGGAATTCGCCAGTGTAAAAGCCGCGCCGGACGCCGCCGATTTCGTCTATGTCGGCGAATTATCCGTCTTCAAGGGCGTCGACCTTCTGATCGAGGCCATGGCGCAAATCCATGCCGGCGGGAAGCGGAAGCCGCGCCTCGTCGTGGTCGGATCGGGCGCCGAACGGGAGCGGCTGACCTCGCTTGTCGCACTTTACGGCCTAGCCGGTCCCGTCTCTTTCGCCGCGCCGCGCGAGGCGCGGGCGGCTTTTGCGCTTGGCCGCGTCGTGGTCGCGCCGAGCCGCCGCGAATCCCTGCCCTATATCGTGCTGGAAGCCATCGCCGCGGGAAAAACCGTCATCGCGACCAATGTCGGCGGCCTGCCCGAGATTTTCGGCCCGCTGCGCGAAAAACTGATCCCGCCTGACGATGTTGCCGCGCTGGCGCTAGCGATGATCGCGGCGATCGACGCCGACCCGCCGATCGAGGCCGAACAACATGCGCTGCTGACGCGCCATGTCGCCGGGAAATTCGCGCTCCCCGCCATGGTCGACGCCATCCTCGAAGCCTATGACGAAGCGCTGGAGCGCCGGGCCACGTTCAAGGCGCCGGCGTGGGAGGCCGCGCCGTGACCGATCTGGCGATGCCGGGGCCGACGCCGCGCGGCGCGCGGCGGAGATTCGACTATGGCCGGCTGGTGGACGGGTTTTTCTTTCTGACCGTCAGCGCTGGCTCGATCGTCTTCATCGAGCCCTCGCCCTATGACTTCTTGATCCTGATCACGGCCGGACTATGGATTTTGGGCGGGTTCACGCTGCATCGCGCGGTGTTTCCCTTCATCCTGTTCCTTGAACTTTGGACTTTTGGCGGCTTCCTCTCGCTGATTCCTTGGTGGAACGAGGCCGATCCGATCGACTTCATGGCCCACACGACGTTCATCACCTCGACGGGGGTGTTTTTTGCTTTGTTTCTGTCGCAAAATACCTGCCGGCGGCTCGACCTGCTGCTGGTCGGCTATACGATTTCCTGCGTCATCGCCGCCGCCATCGCCGTCGTCAGCTGGTTTGGCGCTTTCGGCGCCGGCGAGGAATGGATCAAGGACGGCCGCGCCATGGCCCCGTTCAAGGACCCCAATGTGCTGGGCTCCTATCTCGTCACCGGCCTGCTTTATCTGACGCAAAGGCTGCTGCTCGGGCGCTGGCGCTGGATCTGGCTTGCGCTGCCAGGACTCGCCCTGATCCTCGCCGCGCTGTTCCTTTCGTTTTCGCGCGGCTCTTGGGGCGCGGCCATCGTGTCGCTGGTCCTGGTCGTCGCCTTTTTGTTCAAGACGGCGGATTCGACCAAAATGCGGCTGCGCATCGTCTCGGGCGCCGCCGGCGTGGCGCTGCTGGCGGCGGCGGCTCTGATGGCGGCGCTGTCGGTGGACAGCGTGCGCGACTTCTTCTTCCAGCGCGCCGCCGTCGCGCAGGATTATGACCAGGGGCCGAACGGGCGTTTCGGCAACCAGATTCGCTCGATCCCGATGCTGCTGGAGCGCCCGAACGGTTTCGGGCCGCTGCGATTCCGGCTGACCTTCGGGCTGGAGCCGCATAATTCCTATATCAACGCCTTCGCCTCCAACGGCTGGCTCGGCGGCTTCAGCTTTATCCTGCTCACCCTGACGACGATTTTCGTCGGCTTCCGCCAGTCGCTGACCCACCATCCCTGGACGCGGCCGGCGCAGGTGCTGTTTGCCGCGACTTTCGTGTTTTTCCTGCAGGGTTTTCAGATCGATCTCGACCATTGGCGGATGTTCTACGTGTCGCTTGGCGCGGTCTGGGGCATAGAGGCGGCCCGCCGCCGCTGGCTGTCGCAGGGCGGGCCGGCTTGCAGGGATTGACGTTCCCGCAGACCAAAGCCCCGATCGAACTTGCATCTTTTTCATCGCTTCGTAACGTGCGGTGCCGATTCCCTGTCGAGGGCCGGACGAAGGGTTTTTCATGGACGATATTCTGGCCCACACCATCGGCTATCTTTGCGTGGGCATCGTCGTCGCGATCCTGGCCCGGCGGGTTCATCTGCCCTACACAGTCGGGCTGGTGTTCACCGGCGTCGTCATGGCCCTGACAGGCGTCGAAACCGGCGCCATGCTGACGCACGATTTCATTTTCGAGATCATTCTGCCGCCGCTGCTGTTCGAGGCCGCGCTCTCCATCCACTGGAGCGAACTGCGGCGCGACATGGCGCCCGTGCTCGTTCTCGCCACGCTCGGCGTCCTCGTTTCCGCCGGGGTGGTGGCGCTCGGAATGATCAAGCTGCTGGCATGGCCGATTGGCCCGGCAATGGTGTTCGGCGCCCTGATCGCCGCGACCGATCCGATCGCCGTCCTCGCCATGTTCAAGGACACCGGCATCGGGGGCCGTTTGAAACTGCTGGTCGAGAGCGAGAGCCTGTTCAACGACGCGGCGGCGGCGGTGTTGTTCGCGCTGGCGCTGACCTTTGTGGCGGCGACGGCGGGCGACCCGCTCTCTCCTTTGAAAATGGCCAAAATCGTCGCCTCGATGATCGGCGGCGGCGTAACGGTCGGCCTTGCCTGCGGCGGACTGGCGATTCTGATCGCCGGGCGGATCGACGACCATCTGGTGGAGACCGCCCTGACCACTGTTGCGGCCTATGGCTCGTTCCTGCTCGCAGAAAGTTTTCACGCCTCGGGCGTTCTCGCCACCGTCGCCGCCGGCCTGTTGATGGGCAATCTAGGCGTGCTGCGCCCCGAAGCCCAGGACAACAAGATTTCCTCGGAAGGCCGCGCCTTCACCATCGCCTTTTGGGAATTCGCCGCTTTCATCGCCAATTCCTTGATTTTCCTGCTGATCGGCCTGAGGGTGGCGGCCATTCCGTTCCAGGGCTTTCCCGTCGCGGCCATCGCCATCGCCATCGCGCTGGTTGTGGTCGGCCGGGCGCTTGCGGTCTATCCGCTCTGCCTGATGTTGCGTCCTTCGCCGAGGGCCATTCCGCTGGCGGAGCAGCATGTGCTGTGGTGGGGCGGGCTGCGGGGGGCGCTGGCTCTGGCGCTGGCGCTTTCGCTGCCCTTGTCCTTTCCCTACCATGACGAAATCATTGTCGCCGCTTTCGCAGTGGTGGTGTTCTCCGTCGTGGCGCAGGGTCTGACCATGCCCCTGCTGCTGCACAAGCTCGGCTTCCTGCCGGCGCGGTGACGAGGGCGCGGGGAAAGAGCGCTGGCCGGCAGGTTGACGGATCGGGCGATCCCGCATGGAGCGAAACCGGATCGCAGCGATTTAACCGGGAATTCATGGGTCCGGGAGGGCGCGACGGACGGCCTCCGCCAGTCTGGCGTAGCCAGCCTCATTCAAATGCAGCGTGTCGGCGCGAAAAATGTCGGGCGTGCGCCGGTCGGCGCTGTCGAGCGCGGCGGCGAAATCGACGATTTCGATCCGCCCGTCCAGCTTTGCCCCGCGCAACGCGCCATTGGCTTCGGCAACCAGATCGCGCACGGATTCCTTCCACACCAGCCAACGCATGAGATCCGGGCGCGAAGGCGGGACAAGGGTTGCGAGCAAGACATGCCGGCTTCGCAGGCTCGCCGCATGCGCCAGGCCCGTCAGTCCCCGGGTCGTTTGTTCACGTATTTCCTTCGCCTTGGCGCCATCGAAAAAAGCCGCCGCGACGAGATCGTTCAGTCCGGCGGCAATCAGGACCGCGTCCTGTGGACGGACGAAATCGAAATTTTCGAAACGGCGCGCCAATTGCGCCGCCGTTTCGCCGCCAATGCCGCAATTGATCACCTCCCAGCCGGCGCCGAAACTTTTCGCCGGCCATCGCGCCAGCGTCGAATCGCCAATCAGATAGAGGCGGCGCAGGCCGCTTTCCGCCCCCGCGCAGGAATGGCCGCCCGCAGGGGCGCCGGAGAGCGCCGCGATCCTGCCGGCGATCCAGGCCTCACGCGCCAGATAGACCGAATAAAGCGCGAAAATGCCGGCCGCCGCCGCCAAAATCGCCAGAATTGGACCTCCCTGCGGCCAACGCGCCATTTTCTCCCCGTTCCGTCTCCAGACAGCCCAGAATCGGCCAAAGGCCGGTTCAGGCCGCCGCGCGGCGCCGCGCCAACATCTCCCGATAGACCCGTCCCAGGCGCTCGACATGGCGCGCCAGCGTCGGCGGATCGCTCCAGAATTGGTCATAGGCGGCGTCGGACATCCGCGCGACCAGCGCGTCGTCCCGGGCCATTTCCAGCGCCCGCGCCAGTCTATCCGCATTGGCGCTCTCGAACCACAGGCCGGTGACGCCATCTTCGACTTCCTCGCGTCCGGCGCAGCCGTCGGAGACGATGACCGGCGTTCCCATCGCCATGGCCTCCAACACGGTCAGCGGTTGGCCCTCGAACCACAGCGAGGGGAAAACCAGGATGCGGGCCTTGCGCATCAGCGCCTTGACCTCCAAAGGCGATTTCCAGCCAAGCAGCCGCGCTTCGGGATAGCGGGCGCGCAACGCCTCGGCTGCCGGGCCGTCGCCGGCGAAAACCGGAACGATCCCGGCTTTTCGCGCGGCTTCCGCGAAACAGAACAGCCCTTTTTCGGGCGACAGGCGTCCGACGAACAGGAAATCGCCGGAAGCCGGTTCGCTCTTGCGGCCGAGATCCACGCAATCGATCGGGTTGGAAAGGGCGTGGACGCGCGCGCCCAACGGCAGGCGGCCGGCGACGACGTTCTCCTGAAAGCGCGAGATCAGGATGAAATCGTCGAAAATCTCCGGCAGGCGGGCGACGCGCTGCATCACCGTCTGACGCAGGCCGCGCCAGATCTTGCGCGGATAGGTGCGGGAATCGCAATGGGTCGCCCAGCATTGCGGCGAGAGGGGCGCCAATTGGCAGACGTCATGGCGCTGGTAATCATAGAAGCCGCCATTGGGGCAGAACATGAAATATTCGTGCATCGTATAGATGGCGGGCAAGCCGGACCGCCGGATCGGCCGGGCGATCGAGGCTGACAGCGCCTTGGCCCAGCCATGGACATGGACAATGGTGTTTTCTCGCGGCAGCCGCGCCAACACCAGCCGCAATTGTTCGGCGGCGTGAAAATTCCATGTTCCCTGCAGCGCGGCGGCGGCTTTTGAGCTGTTGGCGAGCAGGTCGGGCTGGTCGAGGCAGACCACCTCGACTGCCGCCAGCGCCAGACGCGGATCGACCGGCGAAGCGGCGGCGAAGACCACAGGATTGAATCCCGCCCGCTTGAGGCCGAGCGCGCTTTCCAGCGCCACTTTCGCCTGGCCGCCGGTGACGGAGGCGTGATCGACCGCAAGGACGATATTGATCTTGGGTTCCGCTTCGCTCATGAATGCCCCCCGCGCCGGACCTGGACGCCCTGCCGGACCGATACAACCATGACGCGCAATTTCTTAGCCGATCGATAAAGGCCCCCCATGCAGAAAATCATCGACGCCCTGTCCGCGCTCGCCGGCCTGATGGGCGCGGGCGGAGTCGCGGCGGCGGCGGTCGCCGCCCATATCGGCGGCGGCGCGCGTCTGGCCAATGTCGCGATGATCCTGCTGGTCCATGCGGCGGCGGTGCTCGCCCTTTCCGCGCGGGCGAAGGAAACCTCGGGAAGCAGCCGGCTCTGGCTCGCCTCGGCGCTGGCGCTGGCCTTTGGCGCGACGCTGTTTTCCGCCGATGTCGCGCTCTTGACCTTGCGCGGCGCGCGGCTGTTCCCCATGGCCGCGCCGACCGGCGGCATGACCATGATCGCGGGCTGGCTCCTCGCCAGCGCCGCCGGCCTCGCCGGATTTTTCCGGCGCTACCGTTAATTAACGCCGCGCGCCTATACTTCCGGTTGCATTGACGCGCGGGCCGGAAATGAAGGTTGCAATCGTTCATGAATGGCTGGTGACGCGCGCGGGCTCGGAAAAGGTCGTGGAGGAGATCCTCGGCCTGTTTCCGGAGGCCGACCTTTTCACCCTGATCTGCGCCCTGCCCCCCGGCCAGGCCGATTTTTTGCGCGGTCGCAAGGTGACCACGAGTTTCTTGCAAAACATTTGGGGGGCGAAAACGCGGCATCGCCTGTTGATGCCGCTGATGCCCTGCGCCATCGAGCAATTCGACCTGTCCGGCTACGATCTGATCATTTCCTCGTCGCACGCCGTGGCCAAGGGCGTCATCACCGGACCGGATCAGGTCCACCTGTCCTATATTCATTCGCCGATGCGCTACGCCTGGGATCTTCAGCACACCTATCTCGCCGAATCCGGGTTTTCCCGAGGCTTTCGCTCCCTGCTGGCGCGCGCGCTGCTGCATTATCTGCGCCTGTGGGACGTGCGCACCGCCTATGGTCCGGACCGGATGATCGCCAATTCCGCCTATATCGCGCGGCGCATCGCCAAAGCCTATCGGCGCGAGGCCGACGTGGTTTACCCGCCCATCGATCTGGCGAACCTGCCTTTCGGCGCGCAGCGGGAAGGTTTCTACCTCGCGGCGTCGCGAATGGCGCCCTACAAGCGCATGGCGCTGATCGTCGCCGCCTTCGCTCTGATGCCGCAACGCCGGCTGGTGGTGATCGGCGACGGGCCGGAAATGGCGACGGTGCGCCGGATCGCGACCCCCAATGTCGAAATCCTGGGATTTCAGGACGACGCCAGCCTGCGGGACCACATGCGCCGCGCCCGCGCCTTCGTTTTCGCGGCGGAGGAAGATTTCGGCATCATGCCGGTCGAGGCGCAGGCCTGCGGCGCGCCGGTGATCGCCTTTGGACGTGGCGGCGCGCTCGAAACCGTGCTCGGGCCGGATCGGGCGCGGTCCACCGGTCTGTTTTTTTTCGAGCAGAGCGAGGTCGCGATTATCGAGGCGGTGGAGAAATTCGAGCGGCTTGGCGCCCGGTTCAGCCCGGAAAACTGCCGCGCCAACGCACAGCGTTTTTCCCGCGCTGTTTTCCGCGAGAAATTCATGGCCATCGTCGAGGCCGAAACCGCCCGCCTCGCCCCGCGCGGCGGCGAGGGCCAGGGCGCTCTCGCCAGCCGCCCGGTCACGGGACCCGCCATCGAACAAACCATGCCGGCGGACGCGAGGAAATCCCGGGTCGCGACCGCTCCGGTCCGGCGATGACACAAACTCCTTTTTTGCTGTTTGCGGCGGCAGTCCGGACGTTTATCGTGCCCGGATGAAATTCAATGTAAAATGGTTTCTGGCCGCCTTCGTCGCGCTCTTGGCCGCCCTGGCCGCCGCGCCCTGGACCGTGTCGCAAAACGCCCAGATTCTCGCCATCGAAAGCCAGATCGCGGGCGCCTCCGGCATGAGGCTGGCGTCACACGGGCGTTCGGTTTTCGCGGTGCTGCCGCGCCCGCATATCCGCATCTACGACGCCGAACTCGAACAGGGCTCAGGCGGGATGCAGATATCGACCTCCAGCCTGCGCGTCGATCTCGGCCTCGCTGGCCTTTTGACCGGCCGCCTCGAACTGGCGCGCGCTATCCTTGCCGACGCCGTCTTCACCATCGACCTGGCCCATGCCTTCTTCGCCCCAGCCGGCCAAACGCCCGGCGGTGTCGGATCGGCGCCGGAAATGGCGCTGGGAGAGGTGCAGGTCGTCGGCGGCAAGCTGCTGCTGCGCCGGCCGGGAGCGGAAAAGACCGATCTGGCGGCCGAGGCCATCGAGGCGCGTCTCGACTGGAGCCGCGCCGGCGCGCCTCTGTCGCTGATCGGCCATTGCCAGTTGCCTGCTTTCGGCGAGAATCGTCCACCGGCGCGGTTCGCGCTCTGGGCGGCGCAGCCCGACCAATGGCCGCGTGGCAAGGAAAGCAAGGTCACCCTGCGCGTCGACGCCGACGCCTTCCAGATCGACATCAACGGCGCCCTCGCCCTGGCGCCGCGCCCGCATTTCAAGGGACGGGTTTCGGGCGCCGCGCCCTCGCTTCGCCAGGCCGCGCAATGGCTCGACCTGACCCTGCCCCTGCCCGGCCGCTATGGCGCGCTCTCGATCAAGGGCGAGGCGATCCTCGATCCCGACCTCATCGCCTTTCCCGCCATCGCGGTATCGATTGACGGCAACGCCCTCGATGGCGCCGCTTCGATCCGTCTCGACGGACAACGGCCGTTGATCTCCGCCACCCTCGCGGGGGCTTCAGTCAATCTGGAGCCGCTGATCGAGGCCCTGCCCGCGGCCTCCGCCAGCGGCCAGTGGAGCCATGAAATTTTCTGGCCCTCGCATCTCGCCGCCGCCGATCTCGATCTGCGCCTGTCGGCTGCGCACGCCCGTCTCGGCGATTTCCAGTTCGACGACGCCGCCCTCTCCGCCATATTGAAAAACGGCCGGCTCGACCTGTCGCTGGCGCAGGCCTCGGCCTATTCGGGACAGGTCCGGGCGCGCGCCATCATCGCCGAAAACGCCGGTGGACTCGACATTCGCGGGTCGGCCTTCGCGGAAAAAGTCGATGTCGCCGCGCTGCTGTGGGACGGGTTCAAGCGCCAGTCGCTGAGCGGAACGGCGCGCGCCACCCTCAGTTTCGAAACCTCCGGCGACTCCTGGTATGAACTGGCGAGCCGCCTCGACGCGCGCGGCGAACTGGCGGTCGAGAAGGGCGAAATCTACGGGCTCGACCTCAGCCTCGCCTTCCGCCGCATGGAGCGCCGGCCGCTGACCGCCGGCGTCGAACTGCGTTCGGGCCGCACCGCCTTCGAGCAACTCGGCGCGAAATTCGGCATTCAACAAGGACAGGCCGACGTCGAGGAAGGGTTCGCGCGCGGCGAGCGCCTCACGGCCAATTTTTCCGGCAAGGCGCAAATCGCCGAACGAACCGTCGACCTGCGCGCCGTCGCCAGCCATCAGCCCCCCGGCGATCCCGACGCCAAACCGCTGCAACTGGGTTTCAACCTCTCGGGTGCGTGGGACGACGCAACCCTGGTCCCAGACGCCCTCGGGCTGATCCATCGTTCCGACGCGGCGGCCCCGCTCTTGCCCAAAAAACCGGCCCCGAACTGACGCCGCCTCTTGGCGGTTTCAGGCCCCTGCCGGCGGTTTGCCGTCCGGGCGGTCGATCGGCAAAGTGAATTCGAAAATCGAGCCGCGCGGCGCATTGGGACGGTAGGAAATGGCGCCATTGTGGCTTTCGACAATCGATTTGCTGATCGACAGGCCGACGCCCATGCCGAATTTCTTGGTGCTGTAAAACGGCGCGAAAAGTTGTTCGAGCGCTTCCTGATCGACGCCGGCGCCATTGTCGGCGACGCTGACGCGAACTTTGTCCGGCCCGTCGGCGGAGATTTCGATAAGAATTTCCGGCTCTGCCTCGTCGAACACCGCGTCGTCGGCGTTGCGCAACAGGTTGATCAACACCTGTCCAATCTGGGTGGCGTCGGCAAAGACCAGAAAGTCGCCGTCGCCCTTGGCCGGCGGAACATGCACAACCTCGGCGCGTGAACGCAACAGGGCCAGCCGGATCGCATCGTCGACCAGGTCGTGGATTCTCTCGGCCTTTTGTTCGGGCGGGCGCTTTTCGATGAAGCCGCGCAGGCGTTTCAATATTTCGGCGGCGCGGCGGGCCTGCGCCTCGATCTTGGCGATGAGGTCGGGTTCCGGCGACTTTCCGGTCGCTGCCATCGCGCGGCGGTGCGCCGCGGAGAAATTGAGGATCGCGGCGATGGGCTGGCCGACTTCATGGGCGAGGCTCGCGACGACCTCGCCCATGTCGTTGAGCCGGGCGATATGCACCAACTCATCGCGCAGGGCGTTGACGCGGCGCTTTTCCTCCTCTATCGGGCTGAGATCGCGCAGGAAGCCGACAAACAGCATGTTCTGGTCGATCGGGGCCTCGCAGATCGTCAGTTCGAGCGGGAAAGCCGAGCCGTCCTTGCGCTGGCCCTCGATCCTGCGCCGCAGTCCGGCGACCCTTTTGCCGCCCTCGCCATGGTCAGGGGCGAACGGCCTGTCCTGTTCCGCCAGATGAAGCTCCGAACGCAGCATCTGGACGTTGCGGCCAAGCAGTTCTTCCCTTTCATAGCCGAACATTTCCAGCGCCGTCGGATTTGCGGACTGGATCGCGCCGGAAGCGTCGAACGAAACGATCGCCTCCATCGCCGCATCGACGATGGCGTTGAGCCGCCTTTCGTTGGCGCGCAGGGCTTCCTGAATTCTAATCCGCTCGGTAATATCCTCGGCGAAGATGACGACTCCGCCAATGCCATCCTGCGCCAAGCGCCAGGGACGCACTTCCCAGCGCAGCCAAAGCTCGACGCCATCGCTGCGGACGAAAAGATCCTGTTCGTTTTCCACCGTTTCACCCGCCAGGGCGCGCTGGTGAGCCTGCCGCCATTCGTCCTTGATTCCCGGCGTCGAATCGTAATGCGACTTGCCGATGAGGTCGCGCGGCAGGCGATGGACGAGGCGCCATTGCGCGCTCGCGGCGACATAATGCATGTCGCGGTCGAACATGGCCATGGCCGCCGGCGCCTGTTCGACGAATTGCCCGAGCTGTTCGGCGTTGATGCGGATCAGGTCCTCGCCGGCGCGCCGCGCCCGGGCCAGATCGAACAGCAGCCGCGCCATGAAGATCACAACCATGCTGTTGAGGATGAAAACCCCGAGCAGCAACTGATTGGTCTGATCGTTCAGGGGCGGCAAAGACGCGGCGCCCAACCGCCAATGGTTGGCGAGGATCGCCAGCACCACAACCGCAAATGCTGGAATGGAGCCGAGCAGGACGGCGGTGACGGCTATGGCCGGATAAAAGGAGAAGTAGAACAGCCGATCGCCAAGCTGTTGGCTTACCGCAAGGCGAACCAGACAGGCGGCCACGGTGACCAGAACAGAGGCGACGATGCGCCAGTGCAGCGGCAGGCCTGTCAAGCCCTCGAAAAAGCGCAGGCCCAGCGCGCCGCCGGATCGCGACCCGGCTTCGGTGGGGGAATTTTCGCCGCTCAATGGATCGTCCTCCCCCAACGCCAGCCGAAGAGCCGGCCGGAGCGGCGCTGTTTGGTTCGGTCGACGCCGGAAAGCATCCCGTCCACGGCAAAGCGATAATTTATTGTCAGCCGATTCAACTTGTTGGCACGAAGTTCTGGAAAATTTCGTGCAATATGCATATGTAGCGGTTGCAAAAAAACCTCCGGCTTCCTGCCCTCACCGACCGGGCAGAGTAGCCGGCGTCCGCGCGCTTTTTGACGAAAGAGCCTGCCCATGCCCGATGAGCGAACGGTTCACATCATAGAGGACGATCCCGCCGTGCGCGAATCGCTGGCGCTGCTGCTGAAGGGCGACTCCCTCCCCGTCAGGCTTTACGCCTCGGCCCCGGAATTTCTCGAAAAGAATCCGGAGCCCAAGGGTTGCGTGGTCAGCGATATCGTCATGCCCGGCATGACTGGCCTCGAATTGCTGGAGGAAATGAAAAGCCGGCGCGTCCTGCTGCCGACTATCCTCATGACCGCCTACGCCGACGTGCCCCAGGCAGTCAAGGCGATGAAGCTCGGCGCGGTGGATTTCATCGAAAAGCCATTCGACGACGAATTGATCGTCTCGCTGGTGCGCTCGGCCCTGGCGCGGCGCGGCGATTGGCGCGTCGGCGATGCCGAGGCCCTGGCGGCGCGCGAAAAGCTCGGGGGGCTGAGCGTGCGCGAAAGGGATGTGCTGGCCGGACTGCTGAAGGGCAAGCTCAACAAGACGATCGCCTTCGAGTTGGGCATCAGCGTGCGCACGGTCGAAACGCATCGCGCCAATCTGATGGCCAAGGCTGAGGTGGCGAGCCTTTCGGAACTGGTCCGCATGTCATTGCTGGCGGAATCGGCGCCGGCCGCGAGTTGAAGCATTCGCGGTCGAGCAATGCGTCGGTCACGGCGCCTTGGCTGGCGCGGCGGACTTCTTCCCGACCGTCGCCATCGGGTCGGGAGGCAGGGCGGCGGCCGGAATGGCGTCGTCGGGAAGCCTTGTCCAGGTTTTGGTCTGCCCCAGCACCGGCATGCCGATATAGCCGTGCAGGAAAAGCTTCTGCCCATCCGGGCTGATTTCCATCTGGGCGTTATAGACCGAGCCGTCGCGCGGATCGAGAACATGGCCTTCGTCATATTTGAGGCCGTGGCGCTTCATGCCGGTCACGATGGTGAGGCCGAGCATGGGCGCGCCTTTCATCGCGCCGGGACAATTGACGCAGGTATCCACCGGATGGGCTTCGCCGGCCTTCTTGAACATCTTGACCAACCGTCCCTCGGCTACGCCGTTCTTTTCGGTGAAAAAGAACCAGCCGCTCGGATTGCCGTCGTCGGAAGTGGATTGCCAGAAACCGACGGCGCTCGGACCCGGCGGCGATTCGGCCAAAGCCCGACCGCCGCCAAACGCCAGCGCCGCAAGGACGGCGAGCAGCAAGCCTGCGATCGAAGGGGTACGGGAAAGTTTCGGTTTGACCGCGAAATCGGAAAACAGCCCCATCGTCAATCTCCTGCTGCGCCAATCCATCGACCGGCGGATCGCCGGAGCCGCCTGCAGACCGCAGCCCCGGCATGATGCGGCGCAAAAACCACGCCTGTGTTGGCTTTGGCGCCGCTACGAATCGCAATCCTGCAAAACTGTGCCCCAAGTCTGTGGAAAATTTCGGGCCAAAGCGCCGACAACCTACATGCCGTGACTTTCCAGCACGGCGCGGCAATTGACGGATAGTCGGGCGCGGTTGGCCTGGAGGCAAGCGAGAAATTCGCCGTCGCCGGCGTCGGCTCGAATCTTATGGCAGAAGCGGCGCACATCCGGCCGGCAGGCGTCCTGCTGTTCCGCCGTGCCCGAACCGGCGAGGGCCGGGGCTGCGGCCGCAAGCAGCAGTGGCAGCAGAATAAGCCTGAATTTCATGCCCATTTTCCTCGTCATAAGACCTTGTTCATGAGAGTTCGTCCGGGTCGGCGGCCGTCTCTCTCGGCTTGCCCATCAGTATCGGCTGGAACAGCACAGCGGCGGCCAGGGTACAGACCAGCGACAACGCGAGCAGCTTGCCCATGCTCGACGTGCCGGGATGGCTCGAAAACCATAGGCTGCCGAAAGCCGTGGCCGTAGTCGCCGCCGAAAACATCACCGCGCGGGTCAAGCTGGTCTGCAACAGGTTGGTCTGCCCCTCTCGCCAGGCCATGATGTAGTAAATCTTGAACGCGACTCCAACTCCGAGCAGCAGCGGCAAGGCGATGATATTGGCGAAATTGAGCGGCATGCCGATCAGAACCGTGATCTCCAGCGTCACCACGCCCGCGAGAATCAGCGGAATCAGCGTCAGGGCCACATCGCTCACGCGGCGAAGCACCACAAAGAGCAGAAGCGCGATCGACAGCATCGCCCATGCCCCGGCCTCGAAAAAGGCGCGCACGATGGTGTCGCCCGCCTGCAAGATCGACACCGGCCCCTCGGTCGCGTCGGGCTCGACCTTGAGCACGGCGCGGGCGAACTGGCGCAAAACCTCGTTGTCGTCCGAAAGATTGCTGGGGGCAATGGACAGCCGCGCCGCGCCGTTGGCGGCGATCCAGTCGCGCTTGAGTTCCGGCGGCAGCGTCGCCAGAGTCACGGGCTCGGCGGCCAGCGCCGCGCGCAGCCCCTCGAGATCGAGACTCAAAGGCTGAAGCAGCGCCATGGCGACCTGCTCGCGCTGGCCGGGATTTTCACGCGACAGCGCGCCGAGCGCCAGCGCCAGGCGCTTCGCCGCCGCGATCCCCTTGGTCTGCCCGCTGTTGTGCGGATCGTCGGCGGCCTCGACGAGGCGTTCCGCCGCCTCCTTGAGCGCGTCGATATTTTCCGAGTCGGTCGGCGGCGTCTCGGTCCGCGCCGGCGAAAGCGCCGGGCCCAGGATTTTGGCGGCGGCGGCGATCAGCGGCAGTTTCATCTCCTGCTGTTCGGGGACGAAATTCGACAGCGTGCGCGCCTGGGCGACCTCGGGCAATTGCGCGACGACAAGGCCGCGCCGGTCCGCCTCGCTCAGCGAAGGCGCGAGAACCTCGATGGAATTGACCCCGGCCTGCGGATCGCGCGACAATTCGAGATAGGTCGCCACCGCCTCCGTTCGCTGGTCGCGCAGGTTGATCGGGTTGAAATCGAAGCGCAGCCGGGTGAACAGCGGCAGGCCGGCGACCACGGCCACGCCGGTCGTCACGAGGATCGCCTTGCGATGGCGCGCCATCCACGCGTCGACGGGCGCGAGCGCGGCATAGCCGAGCGGCTCCGGCTCGCCGGGGGCCCCGAACAACACAATCAGCGCCGGCAGCAATGTCACCGAGACCCCGAAGGCGATCAGCATGCCGACGCCGGCGATCAGCCCGAGTTCGGACACACCCTTGTAATCGGTGGGCAGGAAGGAGAGAAAGCCGGCGGCGGTGGCGAGGCCGGCAAGGGTCAGCGGCGCTCCGACATGCAGGCCGGCGCGCTTCACCGCCTCGGCGACATTATCGATTTCGTGCCTCTCGGCGCGGGCGCGCACCGCGAATTGAATGCCGAAATCTATGCCTATGCCGACAAACAGCACGGCGAAATAGACCGAAATCAGGTTGAACGCGCCGACCATGGCGAGACCGACCGCCGCCGTGATCGCCAGTCCGACCACGATATTGAGCGCGACCGCGCCGATCAGCCGCCAGGAGCGCAGCGCGCGCCACAAGATCAGCAGCACAATGGCGGCGGTGATGAGTCCATTGCGCGCGGCGTTTTCCTTGATCGTGCCGAATTCCTCGTCGGCCATCGCGACCGGGCCGGTGAGCCGCACCCGCGCATGATATAGCGGCGCCACTTCGGCGGCGGTCGCTCGCAGCGCCTCGCTGGCGCCGAGCCCCGGCTGCACCTGAGCGAAATCGAGCACCGGGCGAATCTGGATCACCTCGCGCAACTCGCTGGCCGTCGCCGGGCGTCCCTGGGCGAGGACGCGCCATGAAAAAAAGGCGGGACGCCCCGCCAGTTCCGCCTCGACCGTGGCGGAGGCCGCGTCGAACAGGCCCGCCATGCCGTCGAGCGTCGTTCGCCCGGCATTGACCCCGATCAGCCCGTCTTCGAGACCCGCGACAAGGCCGCGCAGGCTCATGTCGGAGGCGAGATCCTGGATCAGCGGCGCGCCTTCCTCCAACCCGGACAGGCTGGTCCGCAGGGCGTCCAGTGGCAGATACAACAGGCCGTTGCGGGCGAAAAACGCCGAACCGGCGAGATTGACGGCCTCGACGAAGTGCGTTTTGTCGGCCTGCAGACGCCGCGTCAATTCGGCGGCCGCCTGCGCCGTGAGTTCGGGCGTCGGCGCGTCGACCACGGCATAGAGCGCCTCGAAACGATGAAAGGCGTTTTCAATCGCCTTTTCGCGCTGTCGCCAGTCGAGATGCTCGGACAGCAGGGCGTTGGTGTCGGAAGTGATTTTGAAATGGACCGCCGCGTAGGCGGTCGCCAGCAGGCCGGCCAGCAACACGCCCGCCGTGACGACGCGGGCGTGACGGACGCAGAAGGCGATGAGCTTGGCAATGGAGGCAGTCAACATGGGGTCGCAACCTATGCGTAATAATCGACAGAACGCAAGGCGCCCCCCCTTCGCCCTTGCGGCGCGCCAAACGGCCCCTTGTGGCGCCGGAAGGCGGGCCGCCAGCGGCGGGCGCCGGAGCGCAACCTTTCCACAGGTCACCCACAGGGAATTTTTCGCGGCCAGGCCGTTTCGGAAAATTCGTTTAATTAATAGGCCTTAGCGGCCAATCCGCCAAAGCCCGAACGCCGCCGGGCAGCACCCGGCGCTTCGCCTTTCGCCCATCGGTAAATAAAATTAACGAATTTTAAGGCTGGAGACGGTTAGACGTTCTTATCAATTCGGGCGCGCCAAACGGTGGATCCCAGTGAAAAATCTCGCAAAATCGATGCAACTGACCGAAATGTCGCGACAGGCGCAAGCCTCGAACCCGGCATCTCACCCCTCCACGGGTGGCGAAACCGCGCTTTTCGAAACACTACTGGCGAGCGGCGGCGATGAAAGGCTGGGCCATGAACCCAAGACCGGACGCAACGGACTCGGCTTCTCCGCCGGCCCCGAGGGGAGCGAAATCTTCCTGTCCTCGGCGACGGCGACCGCCGTCTCGCCGCATGGCAAAGCTGCGGCCCTGCGGGCGTTCGAACTGACGATGCGCGCAAAAGAACGCCATGGTGGCAAGGACGGCAAGTCCCTTCCCGCCTGGTTCGACGACATCCGGCGGCGGCTGTTCGATCTATTTTCCCCGCCCGGCGGCGAAATAGCGCTTTGCGCCTCAAGCGCCGAGGCCGAACTGATCCTGCTCGCAATGGCACAGAAGCTTCTTGTCCGTCCGCTGACCAACCTCGTCGTCGCGTCGCGCGAAGCCGACACGGGCGTCGCGCTCGCCGCCGATGGCCGGCATTTCCTCGGCTCCGCCCCCTTCGCATCGCAGGTTTCAAGCGGCGCGGCGCTCGCGGGCTTTCCGGTCGCCGGACGGCAATTGGAGCGTTTCGAATTGCGCGACCGTTATGGCGCGCCGTTGGAGGCCGCCGAAATCGAAGGACAAGTCACGGCACAGGTCACGGTGCTGGTCGCGGCCGGCCGGGATGTGATTCTGCATATCGCCGATTGTTCGGAAACCGGCCAGTCCGGCCCGTCGCGTCGCGCGGCGGCGGCGCTCGCCCGGGCTTTCCCCGAAAACCTGCTGGTCGTGGTGGACGCCGGGCAATTGCGCTGCCCGCGCGAGACCCTTCGCGCCGACCTCGACGCCGGTTGCATCGTGCTGCTGAGCGGATCGAAATTCGCCGGCGGACCGCCTTTTTCTGGCGCCGTGCTGGTTCCGCCGGCGCTCGCCGCGCGCCTCAAGGACATGGTTCTGCCGGAAGGCCTCGCCGATTATTCGGCGGCGCTCGACTGGTCGCCGCTGCTGCGCGAAAATCTGCGCGGAAATTTTTCGACACTTGCCAATATCGGACTCGGCCTGCGCTGGGAATGCGCACTGGCGGAACTCGAAGCCTATTTCGCCCTCGACGCCGCCTTGCGCGAGCGGATCGCCGCGCGTTTTGCGCAGGAGGTCCATTCCCATCTTGCGGCGTCGCCGCAATTGAAACTCGCCGACTACGATTGGCGTCCAAACGCCCATGTCCGGACAATATTTCCGATCCTGACTTTCGACGATCGCGGCGCCGCCATTTCGGCCGAAAAGCTTTTTCGCGCCTTGCGCAACCCTAAAACGACTCAGGCGACGCCTGCAACCGCGCGACCCGGACGGCGGCCCAAGAAATGGCCCGAGAAATGGCCCAGGCAATCGCGCCTCCACTTCGAGCGCAGCCATGGCCAGAGGATCATCCATCTTGGCGAACCCGTCGCCATAGGCCAGATGCAGGCCTTGCGCCTCTGCCTGTGCGCCGCGCAGGTCAATGATGTCGCGCGGCGCCTCGCCGGAGGAGAAAAGTTCGATTACGCCTTCCAGCCTTTGGCGGACGATCTTGCCGAAACGTTCGGCCGCTGGAACGATCTCGCCACGCACGACCCGAGCTATCTCGAAAAAGCCTGAACCGGACGATCATGCCCTTTGTCTCGCTGGCGAAGGCGGCGTCAGTCTGCGCCGCTCCAGTCCGAGCGGACGACATCGCTTTTCTCAAGAGCCGACGGTATCAGGCCGCCTTGCTTGCTGGGCGTCCCTTGCCCGTAAGCCGACGGAACAACGCGCCGACGCCGATCAGGATCACGTCGAGCAGAAAGAACAGGGCGAGCGCGACGGCAAACAGCAGGAAGCCGGTGAGATCGTGAAACACGCCCTCGACCGCTTCGACCCCGAAATAATAGGCGATCAGGATCAGCGCCAGCACCCGAACGAAATTGGCTGCTACCGTGATCGGGATGATCGAGGCCAGCATGACGGCCACGCGCACCGGAGAATTGCGGATGAATTCGTGGACGTAGAAAAAGCCGATCGCCGAAAGCGCGAAAACCGAGTTCATCCCGGAACAGGCGTCCTTGACCATTAGCTGATAGGGCCCGACCATGATCATCACGCCATTCTGGGCAATGGGGAAATCCAGGCGATAGAGCAGTTCGGTAGCCCAGTCGGAAACGATCAGCTTCATCGGGACGGTGAAAATATCCATCATCCAGCCGGGAGGCGGCACCGCGAACAGCAGGAAGGCGATCGGAAAGGCAAAGGCTTTCAACCCCTGCCAGCCCGAGACCAGCAGCACGGCCCCGCAGATGATCGGGATTTGCGCCGCTGTTTCGAGCATCAGCACGTCCTGCGAGCGCATCACCACCAGAACCGCCAGTCCCAGCAACAGGACCAGCCATCCCGCGACATAGGCCGGCCGGGAATTTTCGGGGCGGAAGTTCCGATAGGCCTGCCAGGCCAGCCAGCCTGCCGCCGCGATCACGATCGGACCATGCCCCTCCTGCTCGGTTTGCCAGGGACCGTTGTAGAGCCGGATCAAGGTGGGAATGAAAGCTGCGAAAACGGCGGCGCCCATGGCCAAGCTCGGCCACGAAGCCGAAAGCCGGGCGCCCAATCCGACTGAAGCCTCTATGCCTTTACGATCTGTCAGCGCCATCGTTCCTCGCCCGAGCGGCGCACGGGGCGCCCAATAAATTCATCGTTTTGAACATTCGTTTTGAAAAGTCCGGTCGATCCAAACCTCTTCAATCCAAACCTCTTAGACCCAAACCTCGTCTATCCAGGCGCTGAATTCGCCATTTCCCGCTGCCTCGACCGCCGATGCCTTCCCCGCCGATCGTTCAGACAACGCTCAAAGATGCGCCCGCGCCAAGCTTCGTCCTGACTTTGCCGCCGTGCAACCGACTTTCACTCGGCGGGACCGGAAAAACAGCACAGTTTATAACCAAACCAATGCGCTGCGTCCATCGTGAATACCCGTTCAAGCGTCATTCCTTTTGTGGCATAAGTATTTTTACGGATGGAGCAAGGCTTTTTTCGGGCCGGGTCCGCAATCGGCTTTTTCGCGGCCCAGTCACAGCATAGATTAGGCTTCCGATCCGCTGGAATGCCCGGACCGTCGCCCAGGCGGCGACCGCACAGCCGCTCCTGCCGTAAAACAATGAAATATAAACCGGTATCGCCGCCGACAAGGGGTCGGCAGCCAATCGCTTTCACGACTGTCGCCGCCAGATTCGCGTGACAAACAGGACGCTTTCTAAGTTTTATACAATAATACATAATATTTATGCTTATTTGTCACATTTTATTTTATTTTTTTGCAAAATTTCATTGATATTTCATATATTTTACCTTATCATAAATATATTAATCCCTTCAATTGAAAGAATACGTGATGCAAGGCGCATGACATAATTTTATATTTTTACTTACACAATTTTCAACAGGCACAAGCTAATTTTTGAACAACAGCAAGCCCGATAGCCAAACCATTTTCGGCTTGCGATCCCCAATAGTGAGGATTTCCCATGTTGTCATCATCCCTACGCTCGCCAATGCTCGAAGCGGCGCGCATCCTGGCATGGCCCGTCAAATGGCGGGCGGAAGGCCTCGAAACCGGCGCCTTTGCGTTCCAATTCGGAGCGCGGGAAACGAAAATCCAGTTCGCGCCGCACCGCGCGGTCACAAGCTACGCGGATTACCGCAAGCTCGGCGCCGGCAAAGGCTGGCTGTTCGGCTGAGACACCGCAACCTGAGCCGGCCGGCGGGCGCCGCAAGCCTCATTCGCGCTACTCCCGGTTGTGTCCCGCCTGCCCGAAAGCTCCGGCCAAGGCCCCTCTCGCGCTCCGCAGCGCGGGAATCGCGAAGGGCCTCAGACGCGGCCGATGCTTGCGTATCGGAAGCCGCGCCGACGCAATTCCTCCGGGCGGTACACATTACGCAGATCGACCATGGTCGGGCTGGCCAGTTCCTGCTTGAGACGGTCCAGGTCGAGAGCGCGGAAGGCGTCCCATTCGGTCACGATCACCAAAGCTTCCGCGCCCCTGGCGCAGGAATAGGGATCGTCGCAGAAAGTCACATTCGGCATCAGCGGCTTTGCCTGCTCCATGGCGACAGGGTCGAAAGCGCGCACCCGGGCGCCGGAATCCTCCAGCGCCGTGACCAGCGCGAGCGACGGCGCGTCGCGCATGTCGTCGGTATTGGGCTTGAACGACAGGCCCAGCAAGGCGATGGACTTGCCGCGGACCGATCCGTCGCAGGCGGCGACGACCTTTTTGGCCATGCCGCGCTTGCGCTGCTCGTTGACCAGAGCCACGGTTTCAATGATGCGCAGCGGCGAGTCGTAGTCATGGCCGGTCTTGACGATCGCCGTCGTATCCTTAGGGAAACAAGAGCCGCCGTAACCGGGACCGGCGTGAAGGAACTTCGAGCCGATGCGATTGTCCATGCCGATGCCGCGCGCGAGATCCTGCACATTGGCGCCGGTTTTCTCGCACAGGTCGGCCATTTCGTTGATGAAGGTGATCTTGGTCGCCAGAAAGGCGTTGGCGGCATATTTGATCAGTTCGGAGGTCCGCCGGTCGACGAAGAACAGCGGGGGACGGTTGAGATTCAGCGGTCGGTAGACTTCGCTCATCACGTCGCGCGCGCGCGGATCCAGGGTGCCGATGATGACCCGGTCCGGCCGTTTGAAATCGTCGATCGCCGCACCTTCGCGCAAGAACTCCGGATTTGAGACCACGACGAAATCGGCGTCGGGCCGCGCGCTCGAAATGATGCGCTCGACCTCGTCGCCGGTGCCGACCGGAACAGTCGATTTGGTGACGACGACAGTGAACCCCTTGATCGCCGCAGCTATTTCCCTTGCGACGGCATAGACATAGGAGAGATCCGCATAGCCGTCGCCGCGCCGCGACGGGGTGCCGACGGCGATGAAGACGGCGTCGGATTCAGCCACCGCCGTCGGCAGGTCCGTCGAGAAAACCAGCCGCTGCTGCTTGACGTTGCGCGCGACAAGATCGTCGAGCCCCGGTTCGTAAATCGGAATTTCGCCGCGGCGCAACGCCTCGATTTTCGACGCATCCTTGTCCACGCAGGTCACGATATGGCCGAAATCGGCAAAACATACGCCGGAAACAAGGCCCACATAACCAGAGCCAATGAGCGATATTTTCATTTCGATCCATTTCGTGACGCCGGCAGCGAATGCGGCGGGTGAGACGGCGAGGCGCTGAACCTTCCGCGCGTTCGCGGCGAACCGCCCTTGCGCCGCAAGGCGCGCGCACTCATCCATTCAGCGCAATTTTTACAGCCAAATGACAGCGGGGCCGTCAACGCTAAATTCCGAAACCGTTGCGTCGCGTCCGGGTGCGCGCACGATCCGGCCGACCGGGAAGGCATCGAGCCCGTTCAAAAAAACTCAACAAAGGAATGGGTTCCAGGACTTCCCAACAGCGTTCAAAACACTTCCGTTCACCGAACGTGCTCCAGGTCTTCTGATAGCTGGCGTCTTGTTCGCTAACGCGCCCTTGGGATCACGCCAAACGACATCCACCTTGTTTGAAAAAACTACCGAAAACATTTTCAGGCCTATGGCGCCCCGCGGTTCTCGTCCAAAAATCCCACTCTTTTCGTTAATAGGCTTGAACCTCAAAATGACGTGTCTGCGGGTCGCTTGCCGGCGCGGTTCCGGGGAGAGAGAAAATCCGCTCTCCCCCCGGATTGATTCCGCCGCGCTGGTTGGCGTCGCTATTTCGCCGGCGCGCCGGCGGGCGCGGCATCTTTCGACGCATCCTTGGGCGACGCGTCTTTCGACCCATCCTTGGCCGCATCACTCATTATCTTTGCGTAATTGCCCTCATAGGTCGCCGATTTGAGGGCGTCCGCGCTGACCTGCTGGGAAAGGGTCTCTGCTTTTTCCTTGCCGATCAACTGACGCGCCAGATTATTGGCGTCCGCTCCGGTCAATGGCTTGTTTTGCGTTTCCGTGATCTTGAAGAAGACGCCACCGCCGCCTGTCCGGACGAAGAAAACGTCATCGCTATTTTTGGACTGCAATTGCTGCAACACCTGAGGCGGAAGACTGGCGCTGTCGAGCGCGCCCGTGGAGCGCCGGAACGCGATCTTCAGTCCGGTCAGCGCCTGATCTACCTGCGCCAACGACTTGGCGTCCTTGGTGGCGGCTCCAAGCTCCGCCGTCAGGGCCTGCGGGGGAATCTCGATCTGGTCGGTGAGGAAAACCACCCGCTTGGCGAATTGCGTCGGATGCGCGGTAATATATTGATCGAGGTCGGACTGGCCGACGCCCGCCACCAAACCGGAAAGCCTCCGCTGCATCAGGGAGCGCGCGAGCATCTGCTCCTTGTCGCGCAACAAATCCAGCTGAATCGTCGGCTCGCGATCGATCTTCGCGGCGACGGCCTGGCGAGCGACCGCTTTTCGCGTCACGATTTCCATGAGAGCCCTCTTCGTGACCCCATCGTCGCGCTTGTCGGCGGGAACATTGGCCAGCCGGAATTCGTTTTCGAGTTCCTGCAGAGTGACCTCGTCCTGGCCTACGTGGGCGATCACTTGGCCGACCGGATGTTCCGCGTTCTTTTTTCCGCATCCGGCGAGCAACAAAATCGCGACCGACGCGGCGACCAGCGCCCCCCTGGACATAGTGCCAGATGTTTTGAACCTGAACGCCATTTTTTGCGACTCCCTGAATCACAGCGGCCGGTGAGGCGAGAAGACCGCCCGTACTTTGTTATGACCAAGCCAATAAAGACCAGAACGGCTGTCGTCTACCGTCGAATGACCGAAACCACAACAAAAATCATCTTTTTGCCTGCGTCACGCCGCCCGCCCGCTCCATGGTTTCGTCGCCTGTCATCGCCCTTATTCCGCCGATCGAACCCGAACGCGCGCGGAGTGGCCAGCGACCGAATGGATTGCTCGCCGCGGCTCTGGCGGCGTCGAAAAAACACTACATTTTAAGGTTAACACGTCAAATTGAGCCAAAGATTCGCACAATTTTTCCGACATGTTAATCCTCGTGGGAGCGTTGCACGAATCGTTGCGCCAACGACACAGCCTCCGCTTTACATCAACCAAAGGTTTGCTTTTTGCTCCAACCCATTGCGTTTTGTGGTATCCAATGCCAAGGCTGGCGATCGCGCACGCGTAAATTCGCCATCGGGTTGGCCAGACGCGATCCTGGCCGATCCGGTACGGTTCTGGATCGGGATGGGCTCTTCCATCGCTGTGGACGATGGCGGCAGGGAAAATATGTGGCTTAGAAGGTTCGGTGTTCTGTTGGCGACGGTTCTTTATACGAACGGAATCGCCTTCGGCCAGGACGCCGCTGCCGCGTCCGGCGGAGGCTTTGTCACATCTGGCTTTGACTGGCTGTCGCCCGCGCGCTTGGCCTGGTTCCCGGTGAACTTCAACTGGTCGGATTTGCCGATCCAGATTTTCGCGCGTGAATCGGGCGGCTATAACAGCAATATTTATAATTTATCCCAGTCCCAGCTGTCCCTTGGACGCTGCACTACCCTGCCGTTCTTCGGTTGCCTGCCGCCGGGCCAGCTCAGGGGCGACTACTTTGTGCGGACCAATCTCGGCGTCTCGAGCAAATTCTATATAGAAAATCAACAGTTCTTTTTCGATTTGACTCAAACCACGACCAATTATCACCACGACACCATCGACGATATTCACAATCATTCGTTCGACGGCGGCGTCAACTGGAAGTGGGGTTCTCATTGCGACGGAAAATTGATGGTCGTAAACGCGCTGACGCAAGCTCTGCAGGAGGAGCAGCTTGGCCCAGGCATAGATAATTTGACAACGCAATCGTTCAACGAAAGCGGCCAATGCCATTTTTATCAAAACATCGATGTCATTTTGAACGCCAATGCGCTTTCAACGCGTCATTCACAATTTCAGTCAATACCTTTGAACAATAATACAAATTCTTTTCAAAGCGGCTTGCAGTATCAATGGCCCTCTTTGGATAGCGTTCAAGCCCTTATAAAATATTCAAATACAAATTATACAAACAGGACGCCTTTAACAACCCTTATTACGGGAGCCCCTCAATTTGTGCATATGGCATATTATACTGTAGTCTACACCAACCAATCCTCTCAAATTTTTAATTTTTCCATCATGGGTGGAGTTTCGGAAAGTCTCGATTTGACGTCAGCGTCAGGCAACCGAACCAACGGACCATTGTCGCCGGTTTATTCGATCTCCCTGAGTTATCACCCGACGTCGAAATGGGCCCTGACGCTCAGTTCGAGTCGCACCGTCGCCGCGCCGACGTCGATCCTCACGACTTCGGCGACGCAGACCTCCACGGCGCAGGCGGCGAGCTTCAGTTATGCCTTGACGCCGAAAGTGAATTTGTCGGCGTCGCTCGGCATGTCGACGTCGACCGCCCCCGGAAGGACGGCGGGAGGAAACTTCGGCAACCTCTATTATGGACCCAGTAATGTCATGAACGTTACGCTCGGCGCCGCATACACCATAACGCCTTTCACTTCGCTGGTTTTGTCGTTGTACCAAACGAAGCGCCAATCCACGGGGACCAGCGCATTGAACGGCAGCGGCAACGTCAATTCCAGCATTGTGACGTTAGGTCTCGACTATCGGCCTCGATAGAGGCTAAACAAAAGAAGGAAACAGGCAGTGTCAGAAGGACGCCGCGAAATGCGAAACATAATCTTGCCATGGGTCGTTGCGCTGCTCTGCTGCCTTTGGAGTTCCGCGCCCGTCCTGGCTGACCGGGGCCGGGTCGTGACCACCAATGACGTGCTTCAGATTTCCGTGCTCTACCAGGCGGAACTCAACGTAACGACGCGCGTTGAGCCCGACGGAACGATTTCCCTTCCCTATGCGGGGCGGGTCCGGGCGGCCGGCCTCACAACCGGCGCCCTGAGCGAGAAAATAGCCAATATTCTCCTCCAGAAGGGATTGGTGAAGAATCCCAAGGTCTCGGTCGAACTGGCGACTTTCGGCCTGGAGGTCTCCGTGCTCGGAGCCGTCGGAACGCCGGGAACCTTTACGTTTGATCGTCCGTCCACGGTTCTCCAGGTTCTCGCCCGCGCGGGCGGGATCCGGGAAGAGGCCGGCGCCGGAACCATTGTCGTTCATAACGGCGGCAGGACCGTGAGAATGAATGCCCTCGATTTGTTCTCGGGTCGCTCCAGTTCGGGATTGATTCTCGAAAACAACGCCTCCATCTATGTCGAGCCGGGTTCGGTCTTCTATCTTTATGGTTACGTCAACAGGCCGGGACAATTTCCGATCAACCGGCCTCATTTGACGGTTCGTCAGGCGCTCGCGGTGGGCGGCGGCGTCGCGCCGCTCGGGTCGGATTGGTGGCGTTTGAAAATTCGCCGCATCAATAATGGGGTGATCGAAGAAATTTCCGCCGGTCTCGACGACCCGGTCCTTCCTAACGACACAATCATCGTCAATGAACGCATTTTCTAACACGAGGGCGTCGCTCCCATGTCACTCAATCTGGTTCTGAAAATCCTGCAGCGGCGAAGCTGGATTGTCGGCTTGACCTTCCTCGCGACCATGGCCGGCGCCCTGCTGCTGCTGCTGCTTATTCCTTCCCGTTACGATGCAACGGCGATGGCGAGCATCGATCCGGGCCAGGTCGATCCGGTCAGCGGCGTTGCCGGCGGGAGCGCGGCGAACAGCGTCATGATCATGCAGGGCAATCTCATCGCTTTGGCGAAGAGCAACCAGGTCGCGGTCTCAGTCGTGAAACGTCTGAACATGGCGTCCGATCCCGGGGCGCAGGCCAACTATGCCGGCTCGGCGGATTCAGGACTGATCGATATCCAGCAGTGGCTGGCCAATCAGCTCGGCGAACATGTCAAAGCGGAGTTCATGCTGGGATCGAACGTTCTCACCATCACTTACAAAGGCGCTTCCCCTCAACAGTCGGCCTCGCTGGCGAATGCCTTCATGTCCGCCTTCAACGACGCCGCGATCGCAGCGAAGGTCGCTGCGTCGACGAAAGCCTCGGACTGGTATGCGCCTCAGCTCGAAAACGTCCGCGACCGCCTCGCGGCGGCGCGTAATCGACTGGCGAAATTCCAGAGCGACAGCAAGACGCTCATTCCTACCGCCGGGGATACGGAAAACGAGCAGCTCATGGCCGCGACCACCGAATTGACCCAGGCCAAGGCCGGGCTGGTCGCGCTGCAGAACCAATATAGCGCGCCGGCTCCGACCACCGCCGCCGCGAGCGACCCCCAGTCGATCGACATTGTGACGATCAACAATCTTCATGCCAGCCTTTCCAACATCGAAGCCGATGTCGCCCGGCTGCAAGTCGACGTCGGCGTCAACAACCCAAAGCTGCTCGAGAAGCTCGCCCTGCGCGCGTCGCTGCAGAAACAAACCCAGCAGGCGATCGAAGATTACCGCCGCAAGCTCGCCGAGCGCATCGCCAACCAAACCGAACGCGTGGCGACGCTGCAAAAAGTCTACACAGATCGCTTGAACAATATGATCGGCGTCCAGGGGCAAAGGGAACAGCTGATTTCCTTGACCAGGGAAGTGGCGTTCCATCAGGATGAACTCGAGCGGTTGCAGCGGGCGGCGAGCCAGGCGCGGCTGCAAAGTCAACTTTCCTTCTCCAATATCGCCTTGATCGATCCTGCGGCGCCGCCGACCAGCATCGCCTTTCCCAAGCCGTTCATCATCGTCCCCCTGGCGGCGATATTGGGGCTCGGACTTGGCCTGTTGCTCGCTCTGATCGCGGAAGCGCTCGACCGCCGGCTGCGCGCGGCGGACGATCTTCCCTTCGCCACCAATGCGCCCCTGCTCGGCGTCATGATCGACATAAAACCCAAGAAGCCTTCGCGCTGGTCGAACCTGATCCGTCGGATTCGGCTGCCACGCTGGCGCGGTCCGCGTCCGCCCGCGTCCGGCGACGCTCTGGCGCGGTCGTGAACCGGGTGGATTGTTTCGACCTGAAATCTTTTGACAGCCGGTTTTCGGGAAAAGTCCATCTGAAACAAGATGATCCAGAAAAATTTCGGTTGGCGAGCCAACGAAATTTTGCTTAAGGTCGCTGTGGAAATGGATGACTGAGCGAACTGGAGCCGGCGGTCGTAGAGATCAACGGCTCGCATCCCCTTCCCGCGAGATCGATTTGAAAATCCTGGAGTTGGCTTGTCGGGAGTTGTGATGAACATTCGGAGCGTCAACATAATCGCCGCCATCGCCTTGATCCTGGGGGCCGCAGTGGCCGCCCAGGCGATGATCCCCCAGCGTAAGCTCGGGAAGGCGCCAACGCAGGAAGAGCTCGAGCGGATGATCCCGAAGAGCTTCGGACAATGGACTTACGAGCCGCAGGTCAGAATGGTCGAGCCGCCAGGCTCCGACACCCTGTCCAAACAGATCTACAATGCCGAACTGGCGCGAGGCTATCGAGATCCCGAGGGTCGTCTGGTCATGTTTCTCGTCGCCTATGGCGCCAGCCAGAGCGATCGGCTGCAGCTGCATCGCCCGGAAATCTGCTACGCGGCGCAGGGATTCCGGGTCGAGCGATTGACCACCGTAAACCTCGACCTGGGCGACGGTCTCCCCAATCTTCCGGTCAGACATCTTCTGGCGGAGCGCGAGAACCGGCAAGAGCCTATCACCTACTGGATGCGGATCGGGGACACGGTCGCAACCAACGCCGTGGAGCGGCAGGTCCTGAAAGTCGAATATGGATTGCGCGGATATATCTCGGACGGCGCGCTGGTTCGCCTTTCGACCGTCGGATTGCCCGAGGACCAGGCCTATGCACTGCAAACCCGTTTTCTGAAAGATTTCCTCCATTCGGTCGATAGCGAAACGCGGCGGTTCCTCATCGGGGATCCGGATCGGGCGCTGAGGGGCGGCTTCTGATCGTCGCCGCAGCCAGAAATTGTGGAGCCGCGATTGAATTCCTCCGGGAGCGCCTGCCGCCCTTCCCGGAATAGCTTTTTGGGCAAGAATCCGACATCAAGGCGTGATTTCATGCTGCAAACTTCGTCCCAATGGCAAGCCGGCGCGGAAAAAGCGCCGTCATCTTCAAAAGGTGACGACGCGTTCGTTTCCATCATCCTTCCCCACTATAACGACCTCGACAATCTGAAGGTCTGCATCGCTCTGCTGGAGAAGCAGAGCTTTCCGCGCGACCGGTTCGAAATCATCGTCGCGGAGAACAATTCGGCCTGCGGCATGGATGCCGTGATAGAAGCCTGCGGCCCCGGCGTCAGGGTGATCCACGCGGCCTTGCAGGGGGCCGCCGAGGCGCGCAACGCCGCCGTTCGCGAATCGCGCGGCGCCATTCTGGCGTTTATCGATTCCGATTGCCGCCCCGAAGCGGACTGGCTGCGTAACGGCGTCGCCGCCCTGGCCAAGGCGGATCTGGTCGGCGGCCGCGTCGATGTCGATGTCGCCGATCCGGCCCATCCGACGGCGGTTGAGGCTTTTGAAAAGATTTTCGCCTTCAACTACCGCCGCTATATCGAAAAGGAAGGCTACGCCGTGACCGCGAACATGTTCGCGCCGCGCGCCGTTTTCGACCGGGTCGGCGGTTTTCGCGCCGGTTACGCCGAGGATCTCGACTGGGGCAAGCGCGCCGGAAAGATGGGTTACAGCTGGGTGTGCGCCGCCGAAGCGGGCGTCAGCCATCCCGCGCGCCGCAACTGGAGCGAACTGACACGGAAATGGCGACGGCTGGCGAAGGAATCCTTCGTCGGCATGCAGGAGAAATCCGGCTGGCGGCTTCGCTGGATCGTGCGGACTCTGGCGCTGCCGGCGTCGGCCTTCGCCCATGTGCCGCAGGCGCTTGCCTATGACGGCGAAAAAGGCCTTCAGTTCAAATTGAAGGCGATCGCCATCCTGTTCGCCATCCGGTTCTGGCGCTTCCGCGAGGGTTTCCGCCTTCTGCTCGGGTGAAAGCCGCGTCATTGCACCGACGCGTGATTACAAGAGAACGTCATTATAAGGGAACGTCATTTTGCCCAACGCGGCCATACCTATCGTCATCGTCGGATTTCGCAATCCCTCGGACGTCGCCGCCTGCCTGCGCGCCCTGGCGAAAGCGCCGCGTGAACCGGAATTCTCGGTGTTCATTTGCGAAAACGGCGGCCGCGAGGCCTATGAAAAGCTGCTGGCCACGCTTTCCGCCGAGGATGTCCCCTGCCCTGGCGCCCCTGTGGCGCTCGACGGTCCCGGGGCTCCCTTCCTGCGGGCCTGCCGGCTCCAACTGGCGCAAACCATCGACGTCACAATTGGCGAGGCGCGGGAGAATCTCGGATACGCCGGCGGGATCAACGCCTGGATCCGCTTTTTGCTGCAACAGAACGGCTGGCCGGGGCTTTGGGTGCTCAATCCCGACACAGAGCCGACGCCCGCCGCCTTGGCCGAACTGGTCGATTACGCGCAAGAATATAGCAAGGGCATGGTCGGCAGCCGCATCATGTTCATGGACCGGCCCGATGTCGTCGGTTCGCGCGGCCTGAGCTGGAACTGCTGGCATGCGCGCACCACCGGCGTCGATATCTACGCTCCGGCGACGCCGGCGCCCGATCGACTGGATGTCGAGCGCCGGATCGACAGCCCCCATGGCGCTTCGTTCTATATCACCCGTCCGTGTCTCGAAAAAATTGGTCTGATGGACGAGCGTTACTTCCTTTATTTCGAGGATCTCGACTGGGGTCTGCACGCCAAGGCGACCCACGGCGTCGGCTACGCCTACCGATCGGTGGTTCCTCATGCCGGCGGCACCACCATCGGTTCGGCGAGCGGAAGGGCCTCCCGTTCCCAGCTGGCGGTCTATCTGGATTTTCGCAACCGCCTGCTGTTCGTGCGCAAGAACTACCCCGGCTGGTATTTCTGGACCGTCGCCATGGTCCTGGCGCGTTCGGCGGAGTTTCTGGCGGTTGGCTCCAAGCGCAATTTCCGCGCGGCGCTGTCGGGCTGGCGCGCGGGCGTGATCGGCGAAACCGGGCGTCCCGATCATTATCTGAACCGGCTGGCCAGCCAGGCTTCAGTGGCGCCCGATTGATCTTCAGCTCGCTCAGAAGTCGTTGACGATCGCGCCGACGATCGTGCACTGATGCTCCCGCAGCTTTTCGGACACCAGCTTCAAGTCCTTGAAACTCGCATGATTTTGGCGCCCGACGACGATGGCCGCGCCGACCCGGGAGGCGATGACATAGGCGTCGCTGTAATCCATCGCATTGGATGAATCATAGATCACGATGCCATAATCGACCGAAAATTTGGCGGTCAGGGCCATGAATTCGCCGCCGCACAACAGTTCTTGCGGATTCGGAGGAACGCCTCCGGCTGGGAGGACCGAAAGCCCGGGCAGAACATCCTTGGCGATCGCGGGATGGTCCATCCCCATGCCCAACAGGACGTCCGAAAGTCCCTCCCGATTGGGGTCCAGGCCGAACATGCCGGCGATTCGCGGGTCGCGAAGATTTGCATCGACCAGCAAGGTGTTCACCGCCATTTGCGCGAAAGCCACGGCGAGATTGCCGGCGACGAAACTGACGCCCTGGCCTTCGCGGGAGCCGATGATGACGAAAGACCTTACTCCCTGCGCGACGGCCGACGACACAATCGACGTTCTGATGGAACGAATGATTTCGGCGGCGGCGCCAAAAGGCTCATGACCGATGACAAGTTCGCGCGAAAGCTCCGGCAGACCGACATCGTCGCCAATGATCGGATAATTATACTGCCGGGAGAGAGCGGTCATCAGATTTTCGCGCTTCACGGCGCCGATGGCGACGGCGGCTTCGAGAAAGCTGACGCCATGCGCCTTGCCATAAGCTTCGATCTGACCGATCTGCTGGTCGGAGAGCTTGGCGAGCCGCACCAACTCCTGGGCGGCATTATCCAGCAAATGTCTCCCCCCGATTTCGGGGGGCTGCTGGGTATTGAGCACTTCCGCCATGAACCGAACTCCAAACCTTCCAGAATCGCGACCAATGTTATTTAAAACCCCCGGCGCGGCCGCCTCCCGGCCTGACGAGTCGCCGGAACCTTGCGAGGGACCTGTCTCGCATGGCGCGGGACCCGCGAACCGGCGACAAACTAGATCAGTTCCCGGTCAAAGTACACCGGTTCCGGGCCGCGCCGGCGCTGCCTCGCCAGCCTCGGGCAAGCCAGCGGATTAAAGGGTTCGCCCCGGCTTCGGGCGAAGGCACAAAAAAAAGGCCGATGGATCATCGGCCTTTTTCCGTATTTTGCGTTAAAGATCACGCGTCGGCGATGCGCGCCTTTTTATTGCGGCCAAGCCCGACAAAGCCCAGACCGGCAAAGCCCGCGACCAACATCGCCCAGGTCGAGATTTCCGGAACGGCGGCCGAGAATGCGGCGGTAAAGCCGACATTCGCGCCGGACAAGTTCTTTTCCTGGAAGACGACGTTGACGAAGTACAAGTCGCCGTTGTGAAGATCGGCGGCGAGCGACGGGGCGTTGAAGGTCACATTTTTGTTGCCATCGTATGTGGGTATCCACGCATACCAAACGCCGCCGACATAGGACGAGAACCGGGTGTGATCGTTAACACCGGTAGGGCCCGGCGAAGGGCTCGTGTCGATCTTGGCGCCGGCGAAGTCGACGAAGGAGACCGCGAAGTCTTCTGCGATATAGCCGGTCGTGGTGTTGAAAACCGAGGTGCCCTGGTAAAGTCCCGGGGCGCCCCAGGCCGAGAAGCCTGAGCCCGTATGATTCCAGAGCCAAGGGTTTCCCTGCGCGTCCACGCCCGAGTTAGGGCTGCCAGCGGAGGTGGAATAACCGTCGAATGTGATGATCGTGGTAGCTTGCGCCGGAGCGGCCACAGCCAACCCTGTGGCGAGCAAAGCGACGCCCGCGAGTAATCCGTATTTCATATTGACCCCCAGTCCCAATTTCAGCGCGGTTTGCCTACCAGAAGATAAACCATCGCCTTTAAAACCAAATTATCGATTACCTGGCCTTAGGTCAAGGCCGCCCGGGCATAATTGCCGCCAAACGCATCGCCGGCCCCGGCAACGTCCAGTAGAAAAATTCTAACATACTGAAAAACAATCGTTTTTTTCTACCTAAAAGGCCGCTACGTAAATTCCCTGAGCCGAAGCTTGATTGACTCGCGGCTCGAGCCGCAAAATTTGCCAGTTATACTTATAATTCAATATGTTACGGACGCTGTTCCGGCCGCGAGGCGATAAACGGCGACCGCGGAATGGACCCGCCGGAGCGGTGACAAACCATCGCCGTCGGGGCGGCGCCATCGAACGCCAGACCTTTTGCCGACGATAAACAGGCGCCGCCCTGTCTGGGTCGGCCCGGCCCCCGGCCGCTGGCGACGTCCGGAATCGGGCGGGCCGGACCGCGAGGGCCTCGTCGCCAAAATTTCCGCGGCCGGGCCAGCAAGCGCGCGAAAATCGGAAATCCTGGGATTTTTGCCTTTCGTCGGACTGGCGACACTTTGTGCAGGCGCAAAAAAAAGCGGCCCCTTTCGGCGCCGCCTTGCTATTTTTCCTCGTTCCCGCCTCAGCCGAAGAGGTTGGCGTCAGGCGACGCTGGCGACCGCGACCGAGGCGCCGATGATTTCCGCGCGCTCGGCCAACTGGACACGAACATAGACCGGGACCTGGCGGCGGCCTTTCGCCCGCGGATAGGGCAATTCCGTGATCGACTTGCCCTCGGGATAAAGCGCCTCGTGCTCGGCCCAATTGTCGAAGGCCAGCCGCTCGACATTGTCGACGAAGGTTTCCGCCGGAGTGTTTTCGGCGAGAATCAGCGAATGATCGTCGAGTTCGACATGATAATAGGTGAAGATCACGGGAACCGCCGTCTCGCGCAGGATCGACGCATCGTTGACCAGCGCGCCGGCGTTGATCAGCGCGCCATCGACGAGCAGGGCGTGATCGGGCGACACCAGCAGATCGCGAGCGGGCACGTTCTCGGCCAGCGCGCCGGCCATGATGCGAATCGGCAAGACGCGCAGCGGATCGGCGAATCGCGTCGAGACGGTCTGCCGTCCGAGCCAGGAGACCGGCTCGGCGCGCCCGTCGGCGGTCAGCACGAGATCGCCGCGCTTGAGCGTCTCGACCGCGACTTCGCCGCCGGGGGTGCGAATCATCGTGCCGGCCATGAAGCAGATGGTATCGGTCGTCTCCAGAGTCGTTCGTTCCGTAATACCCTTAAATCCGACACTCGTCGCGTTGTGATAAGAACCCATGTTGATGCGGTCGATGAGCGTCGAGCCGTCCTTTACGGTAACATAGGTATAGGCGGTGTCATCGCCGCCTGTATAGACGTTGCCGTTGACGTCCGTGTAGAAGAGTTGGTTGGTTGTGGCGGAGCCGCCGATCAGGATCCGATCGCTGCCGATCAAATTGATTTTGTAAAAATTCTGGATATTCCCGAAAAACGAGCCCAAGGGCGCGGCGGACAGATCCAGTGTCTCGACAGCAGTGAAGTCCGTCTGGAAGCTGACGGTCGGGGAGATGCCGCCGCTCGTCCCTACCAACCCCTTGAAGGCCAGGGTCGCCCCGCTTTCAATGCTGAAGTTGGTCGCCGAACCGGTCTGATCGACGCCTCCGTTGAAGGTGAGCGTATATGACAAGGGCGACACAAATTTTGCAGTAACGGTTCCGCCGCCGTTGAAACCCGATCCGGGTCCAGGAACTCCGGTTCCTGACCCGACCGTCACCGTGCCGGCGCCGGACAGGAAGCTTCCGCCGCCGAGATTGACACCATATGTATCGGTCAACGACGCCGTCCCGCCATCGAGCTTGACGGTTCCGCCGGTCACCACTTGCTTCGCGGTAATGGTCAGGGCGCCGGTGTTGCCGAGTCCCAGCGTCTGATTGCCGTCATGCAGGTCGATCGCGGCGGCTTGATTCGCGATGCCGAAAATTTCGAGATCGCTGGCGACGCTGGCGTCGACCCCGAGCACGATATGGTTTTGAATGAGGTTGGTCGTCGAGACGTTCAGAACGCCGCCGCTCGCGGTGAGCGCGCCGCCGGTGCCGCTCCCGGTAGAGATGATGCTGTCGGAGTAGAGGGTTCCGTGGCCCGAAATCGTGGCCCCCGACTCCAACCTCAACGTGGCTCTGGTGATATTGACCGAGCCGCCGGCGAGCGTGAGCAAGCCACTGGACAGATAGAAATCGGGCGTCCCGCTGGCGCTGTCGACCCTCAGCGTGTTGGAGCCGAGAGCCAGCACATCCCCGGCGCCTCTCAGCAGCGTCGTCGACCAGCCGCCGAGATTGATGGTCAGCGTCTGGTTCGTGCCGCTCATCGACAGCGTATTGTTCGTACCGGCGATCAGCGCGTTTGAAGCGGGATTCCGAAATGCGGTGATATTAATGGTCAGCGAATTGTTCGTACCGCTGAAATCGAGCGTTTCGCTTGAGCCGGACAGCGTCAGCCACCCGATGGTCGCCGACGACGGGTCGTAGGTTATGGTTCCGGGCCCGACGCTGCCGATCGTGACAATGTCGCTCGTGCCGCTCTGTCCAGGATAGCTGGGGCGCAACGGAGTCCAGTTGCCGGGGACGGTCCAGTTGCCGCTTCCGCCGCCCCATGTATATGTATTCGCCGCCATCGCCGCTCTCCACCCAATCGCTGAAATCGAAAATTTTCAGTGCCGGCCAAGCCGGACCGAGAATCTATTTTTGAGTCTAGCCATTGCATCGCCCCGGGTTCAACCGAGGCGGCGCGTATTGAGATGAATTAACGAAAAAATGATACGAATTGCAAAATCAGCGCGCGTTAGGCTCTGGTCGACCGCCGGCGGTCAGGCGGGATGCGAATGGACGACGATGTAGGCGTAAACGGCGGCCGCGACGAACAGAGCGCCGGCCAGGAACGCATGGTCGGCATTGCCGAGCTGGTTGCCGACGGCGACGGCGACGCCGGAAACCAGCAGCCGGCTGACGGTTGCCGGTTGCCGGTCCGTCAAAAAGACAAATGCCGCAACGCCGCAAAAAAATAACGCAACGGAAACGATGTCGAAGATCGAATTCATGGCTTTTCACCCAAAATCACGAAGCGCCGCCATCGACGGCGCTGTCGCGCCACGGCGGGCGACAGAACGACCGCACAATAACCGGCAAAAGGCTCTTGACGAGTCCGTGTCTTCGCTTATCCCAAAAATAGTCGTATAGAAAGAAGAAGAGGTAAATTTGAGACTCGAAAACGGTGGGGCGCCGACCCCAAACGCAGGCCAACCATGACCGATTGGCGCCATGACCGATTGGCGCCATGACCGATTGGCGCCATGACCGACATAACTCCCAAGCCTACGAGGTCCGAATTGACAACCGATGCAAGCTCCCATCCCGAGGGTGGCGCGTCCAAGGATGATGGCAAGGGGCCTTTCTCGTTTCGACTGCCCGTCACCTATCGTGGAATCCCATTGTTTGCGGCTGGCGCCGATATTCTTATTGTCATCGTCGCCGCCTTGATTTCCGGCTCCCTGTTTCATTTCACCGATTCTGAGACGGAAAGCGAGGTTTCGCGCAACATGGCGGGGGCGGTGTTTGTCGCCGTACTGTTTGTCGGGTCGATGTGGGCCCGCAAACTCTACGAGCCGCCGCGCCTGATCGAGTTCGGCGACCAGGTGCGCGGCCTTTTAGGCACCTGGTGCGGCGCCTTCCTGCTGCTGGCGAGCGGCGTCTTCACCTGGGGAGTCGGCAAGGAGCTTTCACGCGAAACGATCTGGTCGTTCTGGGCGATTGGCGGGGCGGCCTTGCTGGTGCATCGGCAATTGTGGCGGATTTATCTGCCCAGGGCGCTGGCCAACGGCGCAATCAAGGGACGCAAGGCCGTCATCATTGTCTGGGACGAGCCACAGTCGGGAAAATCTTCCAATCTTCTCCTCCGGCACGGTTATCTTGTCTTCAAGATTTTTCAGCTCGGCCCGAGCGCCGAGGATAGCGCCGCTACGCTTGAGGAAGTCATTGCTTTCGTGCGCGGCCAGGATATCGACGATATTTTCCTGGCGCCTCGCGCCGGCAGCATTGTCGATCTCGTGGCCGCGGCTACTGCGCTGCGCGCGCTGCCGATTTCCGTCACCATGCTTCCCGACCCCGTGCTGGCGGACCTTGTTTCCAATCCGCGCTACGAACTCGGCTCTTCCATCGCGCTGGAAATCCAGCGCCAACCCCTTGGTCTCGGCGAAAGGGCGGCAAAACGGGCCTTCGACATTGTCGTGGCTGCCACTGCTTTGGTGCTGCTGGCGCCCCTGCTCGGCTTGGTCGCCCTGGCGATCAAGCTCGATTCGCCCGGCCCGGTGTTTTTCCGCCAGACACGAAGCGGATTTAACGGTCGGCCCTTCAAGATTTTCAAGTTCCGCTCGATGACCGTCGCCGAAGATGGGGAAAAGGTCGGTCAGGCCACCAAGAACGACAAACGCGTCACCCGGCTCGGCGGCTTCCTGCGAAAGTCCAGCCTCGACGAATTGCCTCAATTATTCAATGTTTTGCGCGGAGAAATGTCGGTCGTCGGGCCGCGCCCTCACGCCATGGCGCATGACAAGGAATTTGCCGAATACGCTTACAATTACGTCTTCCGTCATCATGTCAAGGCCGGGATGACGGGCTGGGCGCAGGTCCATGGCGCGCGGGGAGAAACCGACACGGTAGAGAAAATTCAGCGTCGCGTGGACCTCGATCTCTGGTACGTCAAGCACTGGAGCCTGGCGCTCGATTTTTCGATCCTGTTCCGCACCGTCATTGTCGTTCTGCACGGCAAGAACGCCTATTGACCTTGGATGCTCATGAGGCGATGCGAACCGAAATAAGGCCCCTCTGCCATAATTCTTAAAACGCTGCTGAAAACACCGTTGGACGCACGCGCCAGCGCATCGGGGATTTTTGTTCCCATTGTCCGCAGCCACAAGAAGCCATTATTGTTTCGATGACTTCCTTCGCCTCCGGTTGGACGGAACGCGATGAATTGGCCTTTTCATCCGTACGTTGCATGGAAACGCAGCATCCGTCCAAGGGCGCTCAACGGGAACGTCGGCGTGACGGGCGCGCGAACCGCCGCACGGAGCGCCGTTGCGCCGAGGGGAATCGAGGCGGGCGAAAAAAATCCGGGCGCCTGAACTGGGCGCCCGGAGAGAAAGCGGCGGATCGCGAAAATCCAGCGCCGAGTCAGGCGTGGTAGAATTTGATCCCCGTTTGCGCGGCCCCGCTGGCGGTTAGGCTTGTCAGCGAAACCCCGTCAAGGGTCAGGCTGGAGCCGTTGCCGGCGGTGAACACCGTATTGGCGCCAATCTGCTGCCCGTGCGCCAGCAGCGTCGGCCAGTTGGCGAAATCCGCGGTCGAAAGATAAATCTTGTCCGGGGCGGCGGCGCCCTGGTATTTCGCGAAATCGGTTATTTCGACCGACCCGAAATTCGAGGTAAACAGGAACGTATCGCCTGAACCTCCGCCCGTGACCGTCAGTTTTGGCTGACCGGGGCCGCTTGAGAGCGCGGCGCCGCCAATGCAGAAGGTGAGATTCGAGCCATGCCCGGTCGCGGCCGTTCCGGAAACGTCGATCGTATCGAGGATATAGGGCGAATTGATCTTGGCGAGAACGGCCGCGTCGGCCGCCGCATTGGCTGCCGAAAGCTTCAGAACGTCGGGCGACCCCGCAGTGGAATCGCACAGCGTGACCGACGCGATCGAGCCGGCGTCCTTCGCCAGCGTGGCGATCTGCGCCAGAACATTCGCGCCGGTGTCCTTTACGGCGGAACCGGCGGCGCATTTGTCCAGAACGATCTGGTCCGCCACAAAAGTCGCCGAAGTGACCAAGATCGGGCCGTTGGTCGAGGTCACCGCACTGATATGGCCGGCATCGCTTTTGAGCGCGCCGATCTGCGCCATGATATAGGCGCCCGTGTCGACAACGGCGAAGCCGCCGGTGGTTTTGTCCAGGATGGTCTGGTTCGCCGCAAAAGTCGCGGCAGAGACCCCAAGGACCCCGCTGGTCGAGTTGAGCGCATTGATATGGCTGGCATCGCTAGTGAGCGCGCCGATCCGCGCCAGAATATTCGCGCCGGTGTCGCTGACGACGAAGCCGCCGACGACTTTATCCAAAATGGTCCGGTCCGCCAGGAAAGTGGCGACATTGACCGCGATCGGGCCGCTGGTCGAGGTCACCGCATTGATATGGCCGGCATCGCTATTGAGCGCGCCGATCTGCGCCAGAAGATTCACGCCGGCGTCCACCACCGAAAAACCGCCGACGAATTTGTCCAGAATGGTCCGGTCCTTCACAAGAGTGGCGGCATTGACCGCGACCGGGCCGCTGGTTGAGGTCACCGCATTGATATGGCCGGCATGGCTATTCAACACGTCAACCTGCGCCAGAAGATTCGCGCCGGCGTCCACGACCGAAAAACCGCCCGCGAATTTGTCCAGAATGGTCTGGTTCGCCGCAAAAGTCGCGGCGTTGACCACGACTGCGCCGCTGGT
>NZ_CAIUXT010000222.1 GCF_903903185.1 uncultured Rhodoblastus sp. | reverse complement strand
GCGTCCCACAGCACGAAGGCCTCGGAAATGCTCTCGACGGCGTCGCGCAGGCGCAGGTCGGCGGCGGCGCTGCGCTCGGCCAGACGCACCTGTTCGGAAATATCGACGGCGATGCCGACGAGGTGCGGCGTTTGCGCGCGGCCTTCGTGGATCACCTGCGCCCGCGCCCGGATCCAGACCCATTGGCCATGGGCGTCGCGGATGCGGAAAACGTGATCGATGGAATTGGCCGCCTGCGAGGTCAATTGCTCGGCAAATCCCGCGAGGTCGCCGTCTTCGGGATGGATCAGGTCGTTGACGTCGCCAAAGGACAGGAATTCGTCGCAAGGCTTCATGTCGAGCATGTCATACATCGAATCGGACCAATAGATGCGTCCGGCGGCGAGATCCCAGTCCCATAGCCCGCATCGCCCGCGATTGAGCGCGGCGTCGATGCGGTTGCGGATGCGGGCGCGATCGGATTCGGCGTCGATGGCGCGGCTCGCCTGGGCGAAATAGGCGAAGGCGACCAGCGCCATCATGCCCGCCGTCAGCGTCAACAGCGCCGCGGAGCGCCAGACGGCCGAGCGCCATTCGGCGAGAGCGCTGTCGACCGGCTGCAGAATCGCCAATTGTCCGAACGGCGGGTCGAGATTGCGCACCGCGGCCAGCGCCTCGACGCCGTCGGGCAGGACGATGCGCATCGGCCCGGCCTTGTCGGCGAAGACGGTGAGCGGCTGCGCCGGGCCGAGCCGCGCCGCCAGCGTCGCGCCGTCGCGCAGGCGCGCCTTGTTCGGGGCGTCGTCCGAAGACAGCGCCGCGACGATCTGGCCGTCTGGATCGGTGAGGGCGAGGCTTCGGCCATGGGCGAGGATACGGCCCTGCGCGGCGTCGAGAATCATTGCCGGCGGCGCGCCGGGCGGGGCATGGCGCATGGCCTCGCGCACATCCTCGACCGCGAGCCGGCTGACCATGTCGAGTTCGGCGAGAGCTTCGGGCACCACCCGGGCGTAGCTCTGCATCGCGATCTGCGCGGCGACGCCGAACAGCGTCAACAGGAACAACACGATCATTGCCGGCACGGCGCGGCGGAGCAGCGGCTCCAGCCTTTCCGCCGGCGTCAGCGGCGCCATCCGCGCCTCGTCCTCGCACGGCTTCGGCGGGAAGCCGGGCCGAGAAGGCGGCATTGGCTCGGGCAGGGGCGGAGGCAGCGGAACTTCGCCGGGCGGAAACAGCGGCGTCACCTTGGCGGCGCCGGCCTCGGCCGCCAATTCGCGGGGGCGCGCGGCGCAAGCCGTCCCGACTGTTCTGTTTTCCGCGCTCGATGCGTCAAGGCACAAAGAAGCATCGGCGACGTTTGCACGCGCCATGTAACGCTCCCACTGAGGATGAAATCCGATGATCCGGGCCGAAATGCCACCCCCCGAATCACCTTCAGTTGAATCCCGGAGCGGCTTTTTGTCCAGACTAAATTTCAGTTAACGGAAAGGTTTTTGCCGTGAAATTTCTTGCGGCGCCGGCTCTCGCAATGGTCTGCGTTCCGGCGCGCTTTCGCGCGCCGGTTTGCGCCGTTTCACGACGCTGTTGGAAGCATTGAAAACTTGCGCGAAACTTGCGCGTTGCGGGTCAGGCCAGCGCCCGGTCGACGATGTCGCGCAAGTCTGATGAGAGATTGTTGCCGGCCGCCAGAGTTTCGAGCGCCGCGCGCGCCTTGGCGCGGCGGCCCGCTTCGAGGGTGCGCCAGGAGCGAAAGGAAGAGATAAGCCGCGCCGCGACCTGCGGATTGATGGCGTCGAGATCGCGCGCGGTTTCGGCGACAAATTGGTAGCCGGCGCCGTCGGCGGCGTTGAAGCCGGTCGGGTTGGCGTTGGCGAAAGCGCCGATCAGGGCATAGACGCGGTTGGGATTGGTCAGGCTGAAGTTGTGGTTTTTGGTCAACCGGCGCACCCGCGCCAAAGTCTCGGGCTCGGGAATGGCAGCCTGGAGGGTGAACCACTTATTGACCACGAGAGCGTCCGACGCATGGTTGCGAATATAGGTTTCCAAGGCGCGTTCGCGTTGCGGCGAGGAAATCAGCGACAGGATCTTGAGCGCGCCGAACTGGTCGGTCATGTTGGAAGCGTGCTGGAACTGATGCGTCGCGATCTCGGCGCCATGCCCGGGATCGCCGGCGGCAAGCAGGCCAAGACAGGCGTTGCGCAGGGAGCGACGGCCGGCGCTGGCGGCGTCGGGCGAATAGGCCTCATCGGAACTGAGGCTTTCATAGACCGCCAGCAAGCGATGCCAAAGATATTTGCCGAGTTCGGCGCGAAAGTATTCGCGCGCCATGTGGATGGCGTCGGGATCGACATCGGAACCGAGGTCGCGCGCAATGTCGGCCTCGCTCGGCAGGGTGACGATTTCGGCGGTGAAAGCCAGATCGGCGTCGCAATCGTCGATCAGCCTGCCCAGAGCCTCGGCGAAGGTCTCGCTGAATTCCGGTATTTCGCCGTCGCTGATCAGCCGGGTGTTGCGGATCAGCAGACGGGCGCCGAAGGTCTGCGCCGCCTGCCAGCGGTTGAACGGGTCGCTGTCATGGGAGATCAGATGCAAGAGCTCGTCCTCGCCAAGATCGATGTCGAGGATGACCGGCGCGGAAAAACGGCGCAGCAGCGACGGAACGGGCTTGCTCGGCACGTTTTTGAAAACGATTCGCCGGGTTTTTTCGGTCAGTTCGAAAATACCGGCCTTCGCCTCGCGCGGGCTGGCGGGATGGTCGTGAACCAGCGGGATTTCCGCGCCGTCGGCGCCGATCAGCCCGAGCCGGATCGGGATCGTCAGCGGCTTTTTCTCGGGTTGCCCCGGCGTCGGCGGGGTTTCCTGCGACAGGTCGAGCGTATAGGTTCTGGCCTGCGCGTCATAGACGCCTTTGGCCGTCATTTTCGGCGTGCCGGCCTGGACATACCAGCGAAAGAACCCTGTCAGGTCGCGGCCGGAACTTTCCGCGAAACAGGCGACGAAATCCTCGATCGTCACCGCCTGGCCGTCGAAGCGCCTGAAATAAAGCTCCATGCCGGCGAGGTAAGCGTCATGGCCGATCAGGCAGCGCAGCATGCGGATGATCTCGGCGCCCTTCTCATAGACCGTCGCCGTGTAGAAATTATTGATCTCGTGATAGACATCCGGGCGGACGTTATGCGCCAGCGGGCCGGCGTCCTCGGGAAACTGCGCGGCGCGCAGGGCGCGGACATTGGCGATGCGCCCGACGGGGCGCGAACGCTGGTCGGCGGAAAATTCCTGATCGCGATAGACCGTCAGGCCTTCCTTGAGGCAGAGCTGGAACCAGTCGCGGCAGGTGATGCGGTTGCCGGTCCAGTTGTGGAAATATTCATGGGCGACGACGCCTTCGACATTGGCGAAATCGGCGTCGGTGGCGGTTTCGTGCCGGGCGAGGATATATTTATCGTTGAAAATATTGAGGCCCTTGTTTTCCATTGCGCCCATGTTGAAGTCCGAGACCGCGACGATGTTGAAAACGTCGAGATCATATTCCCGGCCATAGACGAATTCGTCCCAGCGCATCGCGCGGATCAGCGATTCCATCGCGTAATGGGCGCGGTGCGACTTGTTCTTCTCGGTATAGATGCCGAGCCTGACTTTCCGGCCCGAGGCGGTGGTGAACGTGTCGTGGATCGAGTCGAGATCGCCGCCGACCAGCGCGAACAAATAGCAGGGCTTGGGAAAGGGATCGCGCCAGAGCGCGTAATGGCGTCCCGGACCGGCCGCGCCGGATTCGACCAGATTGCCGTTGGACAGAAGCACCGGCGCCTCCTCGACCGAGGCCTCGATGCGCGTCATGAACAGGCTCAACACGTCGGGACGGTCGAGATAATAGGTTATGCGGCGAAAGCCTTCGGCTTCGCATTGGGTGCAATAGGCCGAACCGGACCGGTATAGCCCTTCGAGCCGCGTATTGGCGGAGGGGTCGAGCAGGGTTTCGATCTCCAGCGTGAAGGGCCGCGCCGGCGGGTCGAGGATGGTCAGGCGGTCGGGCGCGGCGACTTGCGCCAGATCGAGCATCTCGTTGTCGAGCAGGGCGCGGACCGGATGGAGGTCGCCGCCGTCGAGCACCAGCGGCGCATGGGGCGCGCCCAGCGGATTGGGTCGCAGGCTGAGCTTCGATATAACCCGCGTCGCCTTGTCGTCGAGGGTGATGTCGAGTTCGACCGCGTCGATCAGATAATCGGACGGCTGGTAATCGGCGAGACGCACCGGGATCGTCTGGGCGGCTTCGGGCTTGGCGGACATGACGCCTCTTTCTCGTGGCGGGCGGCAAGGGAAATTTGGGCGGACGCCTCTGGCGCCGCCACGGGGAACGCATTGCGAAGGCCTTTTTCATGCTTTTATGCCCGCGACGCAATAACCGCCATGCGACCAAAGACGTTTTTCGGTTTCGGCGCGGCGGGCGGCGGCTTGACCGGCCCGGCGCGGCGCGACACAACAGGGCAAACGGGGCCTCCGATGCACAGGATTCGCAAAATCTGCGTTTATTGCGGTTCGTCGAGCGGCGCCGACCCGGCCTTTCTGGCGGCGGCAGAAGAATTTGGACGCCTGCTCGCCGAAAACGGCATTGGCCTCGTCTATGGCGGCGGCGATCTCGGCCTGATGGGCGCGACCGCCCATGCGGTGCTGCGCGCCGGCGGCCATGTCACCGGCATCATCCCGCGCTTCCTGCAAAAGCGCGAACACATGCTCGAAAGCGTGCAGGAACTGCTGATCGTCGAGGATATGCACGAGCGCAAGCGGCTGATGTTCGAGAAGGCCGACGCCTTCGTCGCCCTGCCGGGCGGCATCGGCACGCTGGAGGAACTGGTCGAACAATTGACCTGGGTGCAGCTGGAGCGCCACGACAAGCCGGTGCTGATCGCCGACATAGCAGGCTTCTGGCGCCCGCTGCTGGCCCTGCTCGACCATATGCGCGAACAGGCCTTCATTCGGCCCCATACCGAGCCGCGCGCTCTCGTCTGCGACAGGGTCGAGGACATCCTGCCGTTGCTGGAGACGGCTTTTTCACAAGCGCGAGACCCCAGCCGCGCGCTGCGCCCGGAATTGTGAGGGGCTTTTTCAGGCCCACTCAATCATCCCAGCGGCCGTCCGGGTTGATGGCGCCGCGATCGGTCAGCACCACCCAGTTGGGGCCATGCTTTTCGATCCGCTGGACCCGCGCCCCGCCGGGCAGGACATCGCCGGGGCCGACCTCTTCCAGCCCGCCGGGGCCTTCGACCACCGCCCTGCCGTCGTCGACGTCGCGCAAGACGAAGGCGCGGTAAGGCGCGAGCGGGGACCGGATCGCTGCGGCTCCGCCGCCGGCGCCGGCGGCCGGCAAAGGTTTGGGCGCCGGTTTGCCGATGGAGGCGACCGGCGTGCGGTCCGTCGGCCTATCCCTTGCCAGAGTCTGCGCTTTTTCAAGCTTCGCCTGCACTTGCGAGGTCGCTGCGGCTGCTTCAGCGCGCTGTTCGGACAGGTTTTTCTGCAAGGCTGCAATGGTTGTCTCGGCGGCGCGCGTTTTTTGGGCCTGTGTTTCGAGCTTGCTCTTGAGGCCCTCGACATGATCGCGCAGGACGCCGATCTCCTGAAGCTGGGCCTTTGCAGCAGCAGCGGCGTCGGCGGCGGAGTCCGCCGCCATCCGGGCGGCGTTCTGCGCGGCGGCGAGATCGGGCGAGGGTCGCCGCGAAAAATCCTCGAACCGCGCCGCGCCTGCCCAGCCAAGGCCGCAGGCCAGAGCGAGGGCGGCCGGCGCGGCGAAACGCTTCCAGCGCGGCGAAGGGGCGTATTCGAGACGCGGATAACGCTCCGGCGCCCCAAGTTCGGGCGCGCCAGAGGCGTCGTTTCGGGGCTCGGGCTGGGGCAGAACAATCAGATCGTTCATCGGGCGGCTCCGCACGGATTCAGGCGGCATGGTCCCGGCAGGTCGCGGGACAACGCCATCGGAAGACTCCCGTCTTCCGGACCGCCATCTTCAGCACAACGCATGAACCCGCGATTAACGATTTTCCGGTTTCTCGTCCTCCGGCAGGCGGACCAGCAGGGCGATCAGCGCGCGGTCATGGAGCAGGGCCGTGCGCTCCTTGTGGTGCAGCCAGTGGACGGCGTCGCCGATGGTCTGGGCGTCGGCGAGCTTGGCGACCGCCATCGCCCGTTCGGGCGAGATGGCGCCGCGTGCGCGATGCGGCGGCGGCGGCAAAAAGGCCACGTGCTGGGCGCAGAATTCCGGGTCGTCGTGCAGCGCGCGCAAGCCGTCGGCGTCGTCATGGCCATTGGCGGCCATTTCCTGCGACAAGGCGTTGGCGCGCGCCGCGATGGGCGGCGGCGTGGTTTCCTCCGGCGTCACCAGCAGGCCGAGGCGCTTGAGCGCGAGGCCGATCGATCTCTGCCCGCTCGCCCAGGAGAGGGCGATGGCGAGGACGAGGCCGGCGATGGTCGGCGACATCCAGGCCGCGAGCGAGGGCGAGATCAACAACGCCGCGACCAGCGACACCACGCCGAGCAGCACATGGCTCCAGTGCCGCCAGACGATGCCCTTGAACGGGATCGAGCCGTCGTCGCGCCGCTGCGGCTCCCAGCCGGTGTCGAAGCCGAACAATATGTGCAGCACATGGCCGGTCTGGATCAGCATCATGATCGGCGCGAGCAGGGCCGACATCACCACTTCGAACAAAGTCGAGAACACCAGCCGGATCGCGCCGCCCGCGCCGCGCCGGGTCGGGCCGTCGGACAGGGCCAGGATCAGGCCGAACAGTTTTGGCGCCAGCAGCACCGCCATGGTCACCTGGAACAATTCGAGCGACCGTTCGGCGTCGAAGCGCGGCCAGGTCGGGAACAGCGTGAACTCCTTGGAGAAATATTCGGGCCTGATATAGCTCGCCTGCAACACCAGCAACAGGCCGACCAGCAGCTGCGCCAGCCAGAACGGCGAGGCCAAATAGCCCATGATGCCGGTGACGAAATGCTGGCGCGAGGCCAGATGCAGGCCCTTTGCCGGCAATACCCGGATATGCTGGAGATTGCCCTGGCACCAGCGCCGGTCGCGCGCCGCCACGTCGATCAGCGAGGGGGGACTTTCCTCGAACGAGCCGCCGAGCGAGGGCAGCATGTAGACGCTGTAGCCGGCGCGGCGGATCAGCGCCGCCTCAACGAAGTCATGGCTCAGGATATGGCCGCCGAACGGCGGTCTGCCCTTCAGATGGGGCAGGCCGCAATGGCCGGCGAAGGCTTGCGTGCGGATAATGGCGTTATGGCCCCAGTAATTGCCGTCGCGCCCCATCCAGCACGACAGGCCGTCGGCGATGACCGGACCGTAGATGCGGGCGGCGAATTGCTGCACCCTGGCAAACAAGGTGTTGCGGTTGATGATCAGCGGCAGGGTCTGGATGATGCCGGAATCGGGATCGGCCTCCATAGCCGCCGCAAGGCTGACGATGGCGTGGCCGGTCATCAGGCTGTCTGCGTCGAGCACCACCATGTGATCGTAGGCGCCGCCCCAGCGGGTGACGAAGTCGGCGATATTGCCGGCCTTGCGCGCGGTGTTCTTGGGGCGATGGCGATAGAACATCCGCGCCCGCGGCCCGAGTTTCGCCCGCAAATCGGCGAAGGCGCGCTCTTCGGCGATCCAGATGTCTGGATTGGTGGTGTCCGACAGAAAGAACCAGTCGAAGGCGCCGCCAAGCCCGGTGGCCTCGACATCCTCGTGGATCGCCTCCAGCGCGCCAAACACCCTCGAGGGCGTCTCGTTATAGATCGGCATGACCACGGCGTTGCGGCTGACGAGTTTTTCCGGGGCGGCGGGCGGCCTGGGCCGAACGAAAAAAAGATGCAGGAAGCCGACGACGCCGGCGCAGAAAGCCAGCGCGATCCAAGAGAAATTGGCGAGAAACAGGATCAGCAGCATCCATTTGAGCAAGGTGATGCCGCCGACGTCGATGACGCGGTACATTTCATAGCCGCCCCAGCAGGTGAGGGCGAGGCCGCCGCCGAACACCAGCAGGCGCGAAAGCCATGGCGCAGCGTGCGCGACAAGAGTCTTGCGCCGCCCGGTCCGCGCGTCGAAGCGGAACAGGTCCTGTTCCGGCATGACGAGGTGCGATTCCTCGGGCATGGGCGGCGCGATGGCCGCCTCAGTCGGCTGGGTTTCGGCGGAAAAGGCGGCTTGGGTCAAGGCGTCCATCGGTAAAGCCAGGTTTCGGATATGGGTGCGCCCTGCGATTCGAGGGTCAGGCGCATTTCGGAGGCGTTTTCGTTGCCGGGTTCGAAGTCGAATTGCGCGCGGCAGCTTTTGCGTTCCGGGGAGGGAAAGACTTTGATCGCAACGATCTTGCCCGGCCAGATATTGAGATTGGCCTTGATGTCGGCGGCGCGGGCCGGATCGGCCAGCACGTCGCCGTGGAAATCGACCAGAAAGCGCCGCTGCCTTGACGAGGCGCCGCGTCCGCCGCGCGCGCCAATGGCGATGGCGAGCGCCGGATTTGAGGGCGGCGACCAGGCCCAGAACTGGCGAAAGGCGAAATCCGCCTCAACGCCCTTGGCCAGCGCCGCTTTGGGTCGCCAGAAGGCGATCATGTTCTGGGCGCTCTCCGAATCCGAGGGGATTTCAACCAGTTGCACCGATCCGGGCCCCCAGTCGCCGATCGGCTCGATCCACAGCGACGGACGGCGCTCCCAATGCTGGAGCTCGTCGTAAAAATCGTCGAAACGGCGTTTTCTTTGCAGGAAGCCGAAGCCTTTTGGGTTTTCGTCGACGAATTCGGAAATTTGCAGAGCGTTGCGGTTGGAGATCGGCCGCCATATCCATTCGCCCGCGCCGGTCAGCATTTGCAGGCCCGAGGCCTCCGCCACCGCCTCGCGCAGGTCGTCGACGCCGCGCCGGTCGATCGGGCCGAACAACATGGTCGCGCTCATGGCGCCGAGGCCGAAACTATCGAGCGCGGCGCGCGGAAACAGCGAAATTTCAGTGTCGATAATGGTGGCGTCGCCCGGATGCAGCGTGAAGCGATAGGCGCCGGCGACGCTTTCCGAATCGAGCAGCGCGTGAATGGTCAGGGTGTTGAAGGCGCGGCTGGGTTTTTCGATCCAGACGGCGCGGAAGAACGGGAATTCCTCGCCGCGCGGGTCGCCGGTGCGGATCGACAGGCCGCGCGCGGTGACACCGAAGGATTGGCCCGGCGCAATCGAGCGGAAGAAGCTTGCGCCCTGGAAGATCGCCAGTTCCTGAAAACCGCCGGAATCGTCGCGCAGCAGGACGCGGAACCCGGAAAAATCGAGATTGGCCGGCGGTCCGCTCATGCTTACGCCGCCAAAGATGAATTTGGACGCGTCATAGTCGAGGCGCCGCGCCAGCCCGTCCTCGACCAGATGGATCTGCATCGGCGTGGTGAAGACAAAACCGCGATGCAGCGGTTCGACCACGAAGCCGGCCGGGTCCTGCGCCCAGATCAGCCCCTCCGGCTTGGCGTGGATCGCCGCATAGGCCTCGTAGCTCAGATTGGCTAGCGGGCCGGGCAGGTCCGAGACGCTGGGCGCGGCGAAAGACTTCGCCGCCAGGGCTTTGGCGGCCTCGACCACGGAAGCGGCGGAAAAAGGAATGGGGATGGTGGCCTTCTGGCCCTGCGCCTGGCTTTCGGAAGACGCGCCCGAAGCCGCAAGAACGGCGGCGGCGCCCGCCAGTTGCAGTAAATCCCGTCGCTTCAACATGGGCGAGGCTGTCCGTTTTGTCGCTTCTCGTGGCGATCCCGGGCGACATATAACCCAATTTATGGCCCAGGCGAGGCGGATTTTTTGCTTTGCCCGATTTTGCCGGTCCCCTATACCAGCCACGATCCGCCGCTCCCGACCGCCGGAATCTTTGGCCCTTTCGTCGAATCGCCAAGACCTGTGGCGACCGGGATCGAGCGGCATTGTTGGCGAAAGCCCGGCATCCGCTTTTTGGCGCCCTGCCTCAGGGCAGAAAACAAGAGGGATTTTGCATGACGACGACGCCAACGCGCCAGAGCCTATCGCCCGGCGACCGTTCGGCGCAAAGGCGCTGTCTGGCGGTCGTGCTCGCCGCCGGCGAGGGCAAAAGGATGCGCTCCGGCCTGCCGAAAGCCCTGCACAAGATCGCCGGGCGCTCGATGCTGGCCCATGTGCTCGACGCCGTGCGCCGGGCCGGCGCCGATTCCGTCGCTGTGGTGGTCGGCCCGAATCGCGACGACGTCGCCGCCGAGGTGACCAGAGCCGCGCCGGGCGCGCAAATCTTCGTGCAGCAGGATCGGCGCGGCACCGCCCATGCGGTTCTGGCCGCCCGCGACGCTTTGTCGCAGGGTTTTGCGGATGTGCTGGTGGTTTTCGCCGACACGCCGCTGGTGCGGCCCGAAACTTTCGCCCTGCTGCTTGAAAAGCGGGGCTCCGGTGCGGGCGTCGTCGCGCTCGGTTTTGAGGCGGTCGACCCGACCGGTTACGGCCGCCTGTTGACTGACGAGGGCGGCCATCTGCTGGCGATCCGCGAGCACAAGGACGCCAGCGACGAGGAGCGCGCGGTCGGCCTGTGCAACGCCGGGCTGATGGCGCTCGATGGCGTCCGGGCGCTCGACTGGCTGGAGCGAATTGGCCACGACAACGCGCAAGGGGAATTCTACCTGCCCGACGTGGTCGAGATCGCGCGGCGCGACGGCGCGGACTGCCTGATCGCTCGGGCGGAGGCGGGCGAAGTGCTGGGCGTCAACGACAAGGCGCAACTGGCGCAAGCCGAGGCCGAAATCCAGCGCCGCCTGCGCCTCGCCGCCATGGCGGCGGGGGCGACGCTGGTTGCGCCCGAGACGGTGTTTTTCAGCCATGACACGGTTCTGGCCGCCGATGTGCTGGTCGAGCCGCATGTGGTGTTCGGTCCCGGCGTCCGTGTGGCCGAGGGCGCGGTGATACACGCCTTCTCGCATTGCGAAGGCGCGACCTTGGCGAAAGGCGCGACCATCGGCCCCTATGCGCGGCTGCGCCCCGGCGCCAACCTGCATGAGGGCGCGCGGGTCGGCAATTTCGTCGAAATCAAGCAGGCGGAGATCGGCGCGGGGGCCAAGGTCAATCACCTGACCTATATCGGCGACGCCAGCATCGGCCCGCGCGCCAATATCGGCGCCGGCGTCATCACCTGCAATTACGATGGTTTCCTCAAATATCGCACGATCATCGGCGCCGACGCCTTCATCGGCTCCAATTCGTCGCTGGTCGCGCCGGTCGAGATCGGCGCGGGGGCCTATGTCGGCTCCGGCTCGGTGGTGACCCGGGATGTCGAACCGGAGGCGCTCGCCGTGGCGCGCGGCCGGCAGGCCAACCTTCCCGGCTGGGCGGCGGCATTCCGTAAGAAAATGGCGGCGCGCAAGGCGGAAAAGTGAGATTCCCCTCGAGGCGGGCGTGAATTGACATAAACCGTCACAACAAGTGACTTGCGCCGGGTCCGCGACCGGGCCTCTGGTTGGCCCCAAGAGTTTGAAAAGGAAAGCGTATCCATGTGCGGCATTGTCGGCATTCTCGGCCAGGGTCCGGTCGCCGGTTCGATCATCGAGGCGCTCAAGCGGCTCGAATATCGCGGCTATGATTCCGCCGGCATCGCGACGCTGGAGCTAGGCAAGCTGGCGCGCCGCCGCGCCGAGGGCAAATTGCGCAATCTCGAAGCCCTGTTGCGCGATCAGCCTTTGAACGGCTCGGTCGGTATCGGCCATACGCGCTGGGCCACCCATGGCCGCCCGACCGAAAACAACGCCCATCCCCACGCCACCGACAAGCTCGCCGTGGTGCATAACGGCATCATCGAGAATTTCCGCGAATTGCGCGACGATCTCCTGCTCAAGGGCCATGAATTCGTCACCCAGACCGACACCGAGGCGGTGGCGCATCTCGTCACCGAGGCGATCGACCAGGGACTGTCGCCGGAACAGGCGGTCGCCGCCAGCCTGCCGCTGCTCAAGGGCGCTTTCGCGCTGGCCTTTCTGTTCGCCGGGGAGGACAATTTGCTGATCGGCGCCCGGCGCGGCGCGCCGCTCGCGGTGGGTTATGGCGAGGGCGGCGAAATGTATCTCGGTTCCGACGCGCTGGCGCTCGCGGCCTTCACCGATACGATCACCTATCTCGAAGACGACGACTGGGTGATCTTGCGCCGGGGTTCCGCGACCTTTCGCGACAAGACCGACGAGCCGGTATACCGGGCGAAAATCAGGACTCAGGCCTCGGCCTTTCTGGTCGACAAGGGCAATTACCGCCACTTCATGGCCAAGGAAATCCACGAACAGCCGGAAGTCGTGGCGCGCACCCTCGCCCATTATATCGATTTCGCCAATGGCGCGGTGCGGCTGCCGTTCGAACTGCCCTGCGACGCCGAAAAACTGACCGGCCTCACGATCACCGCCTGCGGCACGGCCTATTACGCCGGCATGGTCGCCAAATACTGGTTCGAGCGCTTCGCCCGGCTGCGCGTCGAAATCGACGTCGCCTCGGAATTTCGCTATCGCGAGGCCCCGCTGCCCGACGAGGGGCTGATGATCGTGGTGTCGCAATCGGGCGAGACCGCGGATTCGCTGGCCAGCCTTCGCTACGCCAGGGCCCATGGCCAGAAGATCGTCGGGGTGGTCAATGTGCCGACCTCGACCATCGCGCGCGAAAGCGACGTCGCCGCGCCGACTTTGGCTGGGCCGGAAATCGGCGTCGCCTCGACCAAGGCCTTCACCTGCCAGCTGACCGTGCTGGCGGCGCTGGCCGTGGCGCTGGGGCGCGCGCGCGGTGTGCTCGACGCAGCGACCGAACAGCGCCTTGTCAATGAGCTGATGGTGGTCCCCGGCCTGCTCGCCGAGGCGATGAAGCTGGAGGCCGGCATCGAGACTTTGTCGCATCAACTCGGCAAGACCGCCGACGTGCTTTATCTGGGACGCGGAACCTCCTATCCGCTGGCGCTGGAAGGCGCGCTCAAACTCAAGGAAATTTCCTATATCCACGCCGAGGGCTATGCGGCGGGCGAACTGAAACACGGGCCGATCGCGCTGATCGACGAGCAATTGCCGGTGATCGTCATCGCCCCGACCGATTCCGTGTTGGAAAAGACCGTCTCAAACCTTCAGGAAGTTTCGGCGCGGGGCGGCAAGATCATCCTGATCGGCGACGCCCACGCCATCGAGGCGGCGGCGGCGCCTCTGGCGGGCGAAATCCGCATGCCCGACATGGCGCCCGATTTCACCGCCATCGTCTATGCCGCGCCGATCCAGATGCTGGCCTATTATACGGCGGTGTTCATGGGCAAGGACGTGGACCAGCCGCGCAATCTGGCGAAAAGCGTCACGGTGGAGTGAGCCGGTGAGGGCGGACCGGCGCAAATGGTCGAACAGGATCGGGAAGCGGGCGCCATCGACTCATCGCGCCAGTTTTTCCAGCGCTTCGAGCCGGTCGGCTTCGCCGGGTTTCTTGTCGCGGCGGATGCGGTTGATGCGCGGGAACCGCATGGCGAAGCCGGATTTGTGACGCGCCGATCTGGCGACGCCCTCGAAGGCGATTTCGAGCACTAGTCCCTCTTCCCTGCTGTGAACGACCTCCCGGGCCGGGCCGAAGCGCTGCACCGTGTTCTGCCGCACAAAACGATCGAGTTGCGAGAGTTCGGCGTCGGTAAAGCCGAAATAGGCTTTGCCGACCGGTAACAGATCGCCGCCGCGCCAGAGGCCGAAAGTGAAATCGGAATAAAGCGAGGCCCGTTTGCCGTGGCCGCGCTGCGCATACATCATCACGCAGTCGAGGAGATGCGCGTCGCGTTTCCACTTGAACCATTCGCCGCGCGGGCGGCCGGCGAGATAAGGCCCGTCCCGGCGCTTGAGCATCACGCCTTCGACGCTCGGGCGCGGCGCGGAAGCCGCGCGCAGGGTCGCCAGGGCCGGCCAATCGGCGAAGTCGAGCAAGGGCGACAATTTCAGGCGCGGGTCAGCCGCTCTCGCCACCGCCGCTTCCAGCAGGCGGCTGCGCTCGTGGAAGGGCAGGGCGCGGACGTCCGTCCAGTTTTCGCCGCTGGAATCTCCGTCGAACAACAGGTCGTAGGCGATGATCGCAACCGGAATGCGCTCCCGCATCGCCGCCGAGACGGTCTTGCGGTTCAACCGCTGCTGCAACGTCGAAAAACTGGCGACCGCGTCCATGCCGGCCTCGCCGGGCGTCAGCGCGACCAGTTCGCCGTCGAGGCCGCCGAAAAGCAAAGGCGGGTCGATCAGATCGGGGAAGGCCGCGCCAATATCGTCGCCCGAACGCGAGAACAGCCGGGCGCCGCTTCCGCGACTTTTATATTGCACACGAATGCCGTCCCATTTCCATTCGGCGGCGAAATCCTTCGGATTCAATTTGGCGAAATCGCCGTCTTCGATGGGATGGGAAAGCATCGGCGAGTGAAAGCCGAGCGAATCCTTGTCCGACGGGCGCGGCGCGGCGCCCGAAAGCCAGGCGAACAGCGGCAGGTAGGGCGGCGCGAAACCGTGCCAGAGTTCCTCGATGTCGGCTTGCGCGACGCCGCTCCATTGCGCCAGCGCCAGTTTGGCGAGGCCGGTGGAGACGCCGACGCGAAGACCGCCCGTCACCAGTTTGAGCAGCGCCCAGCGGCCGGTCCCGTCGAGCGCGTCGAGCCAGGCGGGCAATTGCCGTCGCGCCTCGGCTTTCGACATGGCGCGCATCGCCTCCACGACGTTTGCAAGACCCGGCGTCGGCGTGGCGGCGGGGGAGGGCTCCCACATCAGCGCGATGGTTTCCGACAGGTCGCCGACGAAGTCGTAGGACAGCCGAAACAGCACCGGATCGGCGCGCGCTTCGATCAGGCCGCGCAACAGCGCCGGCTTTACTTCGTCCAGCGTCAGCGCGCCGCACAGGGCGGCCAGCGCATAGCCCCGGTCGGGGTCGGGCGTCGCCGCGAGATAATCGACGAGCAAAGCCAGCTTGCCGTTGCGCGCGGGCTGGTAGAGCAGGCTTTCGAGCAATTGGCCAAAAGGCTTCATGCGTCCGCGGCCCCGGCAAGCGCCTGTTCCTGGCCCTCTTCCTCGCCCTCGTATCCCACAAGATTGAGGGGGCGCGCGGCGACGCCTTGCAATTCGCACCAGCGCTTCAGCGCGTCCTCCTGGCCGTGGGTGATCCAGATTTCCTCCGCGCCGGTGTCGAGGATCGTCGTCTGAAGATCCGTCCAGTCACAATGATCGGAGAGGATCAGTGGCAGTTCGACGTTTCTTTGCCGCGCGCGGCCTTTCACCTGCATCCATCCCGAGGCCATGCCGCGCACCGCGTCGCCGAATTTTTGCGACCAGCGATCCTGCAAGGCCGAGGGCGGACAGATCGCGAGGCCCGGCGCCGAAGATTTCGCGGCTTGCGCCGTCGCCAGTTCCAGCGCACCGAACCGTATGCCGAAACGCTCGTAAAGCGCGCATAATTTCAGCGCCGCGCCGTGCAGGAATATCGGCCGGTCGTCGCCCGATGCGCGCAATTCGGCGATCAGACGCTGCGCCTTGCCGAGCGCATAGGCGCCGACAATATGCCAGCGTTGCGGCGAGCGGCGCAGCGAGGCGCGCAATTTTTCGATCTCGTCGCCGGGCGGCGGGCGGCGAAACACCGGCAAGCCGAAGGTCGCCTCGGTTACGAAGACGTGGCACCGGACGGTCTCAAAGGCTGCGCAGGTCGGGTCGGCCTCGCGCTTGTAATCGCCGGAAAACACGATGCGAAGCCCGCGCCATTCGAGCAGGACTTGCGCCGAACCGAGAATATGCCCGGCCGGATGGAGTGTCACATCGGCCTCTCCGATGCGGATTTTTTCGCCGTACCCGGCCGGTTGAAAGCGCGCGGCGGCATTTTCGCCCAGCCGCGCGCGCATGATGGCGACGGTCGCCTCGGTGGCGAGCACGTCGCCATGTCCGGCTCGGGCGTGGTCGGAATGGCCATGCGTCACCACCGCCCTCGCGCAGGGACGAAAGGGATCGATGAAAAAATCGCCCGGCGGGCAATAAAGCCCCTCGGAGCGCAAAACCAGCAAGTCTTGCGGACGCATCCGTTTGTAACGCATGAACCCGCGAGCCGGTTCATGCGTAAGGTCAGTGGGAGCCAAACCAGAAATGGAAATTGCCGGGTCGCTTGCGGATCGAGACCTGCCGCCGGTCGTCGCCCATTGGTTTGCGGCGCGGGGCTGGTCGCTGCGCGCCTATCAGCGGCAGGTGCTGGCGCTCGCTTCGCGCGGCAAATCGGCGCTGGTGATGGCGCCGACCGGGGCCGGCAAGACGCTCGCCGGCTTCCTGCCGGCGCTGTGCGACATTGCGCGCGGCGAGGCGCCCGCCGACGCTGTTTTCGCCCTATATATTTCGCCGCTGAAGGCGCTGGCGGTCGATGTCGGGCGCAATCTCGAAACGCCGCTCGCCGAGATGGGGCTGAATGCGCGCGTCGAGGCGCGCACCGGCGACACGCCGGCCGCGCGCCGCGCCCGGCAGCGGCGCAAGCCGCCGCAGATCCTTTTGACGACGCCCGAACAAGTCGCCCTGATGCTGTCGCATCCAGACAGCGCGCGTTTTTTTGCGGGCCTGAAATATCTGATCCTCGACGAAATTCACGCCCTGGCGCCGTCAAAGCGCGGCGACCTTTTGGCGCTCGGCCTCGCGCAACTGGCGACCATCGCCCCCGCTGTTCAGCGATTCGGCCTGTCGGCGACGGTGCGGGACGAGGATGCGCTGGCGCAATGGCTGGCCTCGGGCGCCAAAATGACGCCGGAGGTGGTGAAGGCGGCGGGGGCGCCCGCGCCGCGTTTCGAAATTCTGGACAGCGAAAGCCGCACGCCCTGGTCCGGCCATTCCGGCCGCTATGCGATGGCCGAGATCTACCAGCGATTGCGGCGGCAAAAACTCAGCATCGTCTTCGTCAATACCCGCCTGCAGGCGGAGCTGGCGTTTCAATTGCTGTGGGATGTCAATGACGCAAACCTGCGCATCGCCTTGCATCACGGTTCGCTCGACCGCGCGCATCGCCGCCGCGTCGAGGCGGCGATGGCCTCGGGCGCGGTGGACGCAGTGGTTGCGACCTCGACGCTCGATCTCGGCCTCGACTGGGGCGATGTCGATCTCGTCATCCAGCTCGGCGCTCCAAAAAGTTCGAGCCGCCTGACCCAGCGAGTCGGGCGCTCCAACCATCGGCTCGATGAGCCCTCAAAAGCTTTGCTCGTGCCGACCAATCGTTTCGAATGGCTCGAATGCGTCGCGGCGGTGGAGGCGGCGCAGGCCGGCGCGCAGGATGCCGAGCCGACCCGCGAAGGCGCGCTCGACGTGCTGGCGCAGCATATCGTCAGCCGGCTCGGCGCCCAGCCGATGACTGCGGACGCCCTTTACGCGGAACTCGTCAAAGCCGCGCCTTATCGCGGTCTGGATCGGGAAACTTTCGAGCGCCTGCTCGGCTTCGTCCGCAACGGCGGCTATGCGCTGAAAGCCTATGACCGGTTCGAGAAAATCCGCGCCGACGCGAATGGCGTCTTGCGCGTCGCAAACCCGAAAATGCTCGCCGCGCATCGCATGAACATCGGCGCGATCGCCGACAGCCCGATGGCGCGCGTGGTCATCGCTGTCGGCGCCGGGCGGGCGCTCAAGGCGGGCAAGGAACTGGGAACCATCGATTCGCTCGTCGCCGCCGGCATGGCGCCGGGCGACAGCTTCTTTTTCGCCGGCGAAGCATGGGTTTTTCGCGCATTGCGCGAGGACAAACTATTCGTGTCGCGGGCGCGCGCCAACGCCTCGACGATCATACCCGCCTATATGGGCGGCCGGTTGCCGGTATCGGAATCGCTCGCCGCGCGCGTCGCCGAACTGATCGCCGGCGCCCGGCATGACATTCCCTTTCCGCCGCAGGTCGCGGAATGGCTCGCCGCCCAGGCCGAGACCAGCCTGACGCCCCGGAGCGGCCGGCTGCTGGTCGAAACCTTTCCGCGGGCCCGGCGGCAGTATCTCGCGCTCTATCCTTTCGCCGGGCGCCTCGCGCACCAGACGCTGGGGGTGCTGCTGACGCGCCGCCTCCATCGCGCCGGCCTCGCGCCGATCGGCTTCGCCGCCAATGATTACGCCCTGCTGGTCTGGCAGCTGCGGCCCTTCCCCGAGAGCGCGACAGCGCAATTCATGGCGCAACTCTTGTCGCCGGACATGCTCGGCGACGATCTCGAGGAATGGCTCGACGAGAGCAGCATCATGCGGCGCGCCTTTCGCAATTGCGCGCTGGTCGCGGGCCTCGTCGAGCGGCGCGCGTTCGGCGAGGCCAAAAAAGGCCGGGCGCTGACGATCTCGTCCGACCTCATTTATGACGTCTTGCGCCGCTACGAGCCCGACCACATCCTGTTGCAGGCGGCGCGGCGCGAGGCCGCACGCGAAATGCTTGATCTGGATCGTCTGGGGGCCCATTTGACGACATTCGCCGGCAAGATCGACCTCGTCCGCCGCGACGCCCCGACGCCGCTGGCCGTGCCGCTGCTGCTCGAAATCAGCCGCGAAAAGGCCCCCGGCGACGCCCGCGATCTCGCGCTGGAGGAACTCGGCGATGAACTGCTCGCCGCCTCAAATAAAACCGCTGTCCAAGCGATGACATGAAATGAGACCGCCTCGCGCCGTCACGCCGCTGCTGGCGCCCGCCGTCATCGACTTCCATGGCCACAAAATCGCCTTGCGGCCGAGCGGAGCGCTGTATTTTCCAGATCTCGCCCTGCTGGCGGTCGCCGATCTTCATCTTGGCAAGGCGACCCATTTTTCGGCGCTTGGCCGGTTCTTGCCGCCCTATGAGGCCGACGCCACGCTGGAAAAGCTCGATCGCGAGGCGCAGGCGACCGGCGCGCGGAAAATCCTTTTGCTTGGCGATACGTTTCATTCCGCGCTCGTCGGACAGGACCCGCAGTTCCTGCCGCGCATAGTCGATTCAATTTCGCGCCGCGCGCCCGCGCTGTTCGTCGCCGGCAATCACGACCGCACTCTCGCGCGGATGCTGAAAAATCTCGGGCTCGATCTGCACGACAGCTGGAGGCTTGGCGAACCGACGCCGCTGCTTCTGCTGCATCAACCGACGGCAAGTCAGGAAGCCCAGATTTTCGGTCATTTCCATCCTTGCGCGACGGTATCGACGCGGGCGGGACGGCAACGCCGCCGCTGTTTTGTGGTTGGCCAAAATCACATCGTCATGCCGTCCTTCGGCTCGCTGACCGGGGGGCTCGACGTCGAAACCGCAGCGCTCGCGCCCTACGCGCGGAATTTGGATCTGTACCTGATATGATCGAGGACGTTCGGCTCGCAAGCGGTTTTCGGCCGCGATTCGACATCGATCCGGGCGATGGCGCAACACCGCAGCGAGATCGAGACTGATCCTACCCGACAGCCGGCATGTCCCGGCTATGCGCCGCCGCCGCCATTTTGCTGCGGATGAGATTGGCGATGCCCGATTCGGCCCCGGTGACCTCGATCGCGACATCCAGCGGCAACTTGCCGTCATGTCCGCGCAGCGTCAACGAGGCGCCGGCGTTGACCAGAACTTCCGCGCACTCGACGAACCCATGCCAGAGCGCATCGTGCAGCGGGGTGTAGCCGTTGATCGGGCCCTGCACATTGATGTCGATATCGGGATGCGCGACCAGCATTTTCAGAATGGGCAGGTTGCCGTTATAGGTCGCCTTGTGGATCGGGGAGCCCTTGAAGGTCCAGTCGAACACCCGCACTTTCGCTCCCGCCTGCAAAAGCTCGCGAACGATCTCCGTGTGACCGTCCCGCGCGGCCACCAGCAGCGGCGTATGACCGTCGAAAAACGAATCCATGTGCGGATAGACGGCGTTGACGTCCGCGCCCGCCGCGATCAGCCGCTTTACCTCGTCGAGGTCGCCCTTGCTCGTCGCCGCCATGACCTCTTGCTCGGCGATGAGCCGGTCGTTGCGCGCCTTGCCCGCGTCGATGATCTCCTTGACGCGTTCGAACTTCTTCTTCTCCTCGCCGACATTGACGTTGAGCTCGAAGTTGAGGTGATCGACCAAAGTGAATCCGTAATGGGTCGAGAAGTAGAGGTTCTGCCCGCGATCGACCAGCAGCTTCACCAGTTCGGGCCACTTGTACCAAAGCGCGTCCATGACCGCCGTATGGCCCATGGTCGGGGTGATCGCGTCGATATGCGCGCCGCGATCGAGCAGCATTTCCGCAACCTCGACGCTTCCTCCCTGACAGGCCTTGTGCAGCGCGGAGGCGCCGGTGAAGCTGTCGGTCGTCCAGACATCGGCCCCGGCGTCGAGCAGCAGCCGCACCAAAGCCGGATGGGCCTGGCAGGCCGCCATCATCAGCACGGTCAGGCCTGTCGGGGCGTCGCGCGTGTTGGGATCGGCGCCATAGGACAGCAGTTTCCCGGTCAAAGCGACGTCCTCGGCCCTCACCGCCGCGATCAATCTCTCGTGCAGATCGCCCCTGAAGGCGGCGACGATCGGCGACGGATCGACATAGGATTTCCAATTCTTTATCTTGCCGTCGGCGATTTCCATCCACGACGCCAGATGAATCTCGAAATCGAGACCCGTCGCGCGCACCGTGGAGATCTCGTGCACCGTTCCGACCGCAATATTGCCCTCGACGATCAGGTCGAGCGGCTTGAATCGCTTCACCTCGATGGCGCCGTCGCGCGCCGCGAACTTTTGCAGGACCTCCTGGATCCCGTGCGCGTTCCCGGTCCAGGGAATGATGTCGCTCACTCCAGGTATTTTTGGCAGGTTCTCCCATTCGATGTCGTCGGCCAGGCAGGCGACGGCGGCGTTCAGATCGCCGCGATCGAGCGCGTCGAACCAGTCCTGTGCGACTTCTCTTGTCTGTGCTTCGGTCACGGCCTATTCTCCCCGGATTGACGACGTTAAGGTTTGGACGGTCTATTTGTCCGCCCGCATTTCTCGCCCGCGAAAAGACATGCCGCCTCCAAAAACGGGATGACGTCGCCTTTATCGCCTCCGTCCCGATTCAGACATCCGGCAGGGCGCTCATCACGGCCGGGGCTCGGGGCCGATGACCCAATGTTCCTCGACGACAAGGCTGTACGCGTATTTCAGCTCGATGAAATGCGGAAGATCCGCTTTGGCGGCGGCGTTTTCCGGCGAGTCGAGCGCCGTCTGGAGCGCGGCGACATCGTCGAACCACAACATCGTGACCGCGTCGAGGATCGGCTCTCCGATCGCATAGGCGCCGTCGCGCACATGGCATTGCGCGTAGCGACGCAGCCCCGGCAGCTTCAGTTCGAGCGGCCCGTGGACTCCGAGGCTGTAACGGCGGAAGGTTTCAAGCGGAACGCCCTCCTTGCGCTTCACCGTCGTGACGAGCTTGATTCCCTTGGCGTCGCGGCTGAGCGGCGGCCCTTCGAGCAAGACATGTGCCGTGGTGTCGACGCCGATGGTGCGCCAGAAGGCGGCCCAGTTCGGTTCGTCGAGGCGGGCGCCTTGAAGAAACTCGGGCGTTTGTAGCGATGCGAGCTGCTCCTCTTCATTATTGAGCCAGATCTCGGCGATGCCGCTGAAGCGCGGGTCTTCCGGCTCCGGGCCGAATGGAATCCGGGTGTCGATGAGATATTTCTTGATCTGCGGAATCTTGCCCGCAAACTTCACCGCATGAACATTGACCCAATAGTCCTGGAATTGCTTTTCGGACATGCCGGGTTTTGGATGAGCAAATATCAGCTGATGGATCATGGCTTCGCTCCGATCGACAACCTTTTGGGGAATTACACCGCGCCCAGCCGCGACAGAATGGCGCGCGCGAGCAAATGCGCGTGGCCTCCGGTGCGGGCGGTGATCAGATCGCCGTCCTCCACCAGATCGGCATCGACGAATTCCGCGCCATAGGCGATGGCGTCGCCATGAAGGTTCGGATGGCAGGTCAGGCGGCGGCCCTTCACCAGTTCCGTCGCCGGCGCGGTCAGCCACAAGCCGTGGCAGATGATCCCCTTGATCACCTGCTTGTTGGCGAAGGCGCGGGCGAGAAAGGCGGTCGCCGGGGGCAGTCTGGCGATGTCTTCCGTATAGCGCAGACGGTCGGCGACAATGCCGGACGGCACGATGACGGCGCCGATGTCCGCCAGCGCCGCGTCGTCAATCGTCTCGAAACTGTCGCGGCACTCGAACGGCGCCTGGTGTTCGTGACCTTTGAACGTGATCGACGCCTGACCCCACAGCCGGGACACAAAACGCACCGGCACGCCGCTTTCCTGAAAGCGGAACTGGTAATACCAGATCTCGTGCTCGTAGAAATCGCTCTCGATCAGGACCAGAACGGTCTTGCCGGGCAAGGATTTGGCGGTCGGCATGGCTCCCTCCCCAACTGAAGCAGGCTGACGTTCACTGGCCACAACGCAACCCGATCAATTCGGGATGCACGTCGCCTTCGATGACGACGTCGATCAGAAAGGGGCCGGGCTCCGCGAAGGCGGCTTCGATCGCCGGCAGGATCTCACCTTGCGTCCGCACCTGCCGGGCAGGCACGCTCAAGGCGCGGGCAAGCTCGGCGAAATCGAGTTCGGGCTTCGAGAGATCGAAAGACAGCGGGAAGGGCCGATCGGCGACGCCGGCCTGCGCCCAATATTGCTGAATATTGACCTGAAGCAATCGATAGGATCGATTGTTGCAGATGACATATTTGACGTCGAGGCGATGGCGCGCCGCGGTCCACAGCGCCTGAAAGACGTACATGGCGCCGCCGTCGCCGGAAAACGCCACCACCGGCTGGCCCGGACGCGCGCAGGCGAGGCCGAGTCCGCCCGACAGCGCGCTGCCGAGCGAGCCGCCCCGGGTCTGGAAGAAGGCGGAGGGATCGACCGGCGGCGCATATCGCGTCAGCGCCGGCGAGTTCGTCAGGGCTTCGTCAAAAATCGGCGTGCCGGGAGGCATTGCCCGCGCGAAGTCGCTCATGAAACGGCTGAAGGGAAGCGGGGTTTGGTCCGCGCGGGCGGCGTCGGCGGCGATCGCCGCGTCGCGCTCCCGCGAACGCGCCTCCGCCGACGCCTTGACCCGGGCCGCGGCCGCCGACCGGCCCGCCGCGGTCAGCCGCTGCTCGATCGCGTCGCCGAGTTGTTGCAGCGTCGTTTTGGGATCGGCTGCGAGGCCAATGTCCACGGGATGGTTCTTGCCGATGGCCTCGGCGTCGAGGTCGATGTGAATGCCGAAGGCGCCCTCCGCGAACACGTCGCCGAGTTCGGGAAATACTTCCGGAGCGATATAGGTGCCGACGATCAGGTTGACGTCGCCGCTCCTGAAAATCGGCAGGCTGTGCTCGCCGAACATGTGGCCCGTCTGCCCGCGCCACATCGGGTGGGTCGCGGCGAGATTGACGTCGCCATTATCGACGCCCCAGACGTCGGCGCCGATCAGCGTGGCGATCCGCGCGACTTCCGGCTGGGCGCCCGACCACGCGACGCCGTCGCCGACATAAAGCACGGGGCGCGCGGCGGAGGCGAGCTTCCCGGCGGCCTCGGCGATCAGCGCCGGATCGGCGGAGACCCGGGTCGAAGGAGGGCTGGCGGCGGTGGCGGTTTCGACGGCTTCGCCGCTCAGAATGTCCTGGGGCAGGCAGACATAGACCGGGCCCATCGGCGGCGTCGCGGCGATTTTTGCGGCGCGGCGCAAGACGCGCAGGATGGACGAGGGATGCTGCACATACGTGGCCCATTTCGTCACCGGCCGGGCCATCGCCACCAGGTCCGCGGCCATCTGCGCGTCCATCGCGGCGTAGCGCACGCCCGCGTCGCCACCGATCACCAGCAGCGGCGCATGGCCGCGCTTCGCCTGATAGAGCGCGCCGATCGCATTGCCGAGGCCCGGCGACGAATGGATCTGGACCACCGCGACCTTGCGGGCGGCGCGCGCATAGGCGTCCGCGGCCATCACCGCGATCGATTCCTGCAGCGTCAAGACGTAGTTGATTTCGGGGAAGTCGCCGAATTCGTCGAGCAGACCCTGCTCGACGGTGCCGGGATTGCCGAAGACATGGGTGACGCCGTCGGCGACGAGTTGCTCGAGCACTGCGCGATATCCGGTCCGCACGACGTTCCCCCGTTGTGGTTTGAACCCGCCACGCGTCCGCGAGGCGACAGCGGCTACCAGCCGGACCGGACGAGACCGTTTTTCAGCACGTCGACGAAGCGGTCGCCGAACTCGTGCGCGCATTGCAGCGAACGGGCGGTAATGAAGGGGTAATCGACGAGCACCGACGTTCCCTTGCCGAAATTGCCGTGGTAGGCGCCCGTCGGCCCCACTGCGTCGGCGAGAATATATTCCAGCGGGTAGGGCGGCGGACCCATGTTGAAGTCGGTGCCTACGAAGCCGGTGCCATCATGGTAATCATATTCGATGCAATGGCCGGTGACGTGCTTGCCGGCGATGATCGGCTTGCGCTCGTTGAAGTCGCGGGCGAAGGCCAGGGTCGCGACCCCGTAGCAGATGGCGCCGATCGGACGGCCGGCCGCATGGAAGCCGAGCACCAGATCGTGCACCCGCTGGTTATTGACCACGTCGACGATCGGGCCGCTTCCGCCAACCAGCAGAATCGCATCGTACTTCGCCAGCGCTTCGGCCTGCGCTTGCCTACGCGCCTCGTAATAGGCTTCGAACTTTCTCAGGAAGGGGTCCGCGGCGAAATACGGACGTTCGGGGAACAATGCCGAGAGGTTCTTCGTTTCGTCCAGCCGGTTGGTCGCCTCGAAGGTTTTGACGAGGCTTGCGTCCTCGGGTGTCGTTACGCAGACGCCGAGCGGCGGATCGACGTAACTTGGGTCGATGCTCGGCGGCAGGACGGGCGAGCGCTTGCCGCGCGGGGTGAAAAAATCAAACGCATAGCCGGCGGCTTCGAGTTTCAGCAAAGGTCCGACAAGCTCGATGCCCCAATATCCCCACTCGGACATAACGGCGAGGATTTTTCCGGTCGAAGCCATGTCAACGTTCCCCCAGGTCGAAAACTCCGACCTTCAGCTTCGCCGAATGAAGCGGCCCCTTGGCCCACTCCAGCCGATGACGAAAGTCACACGTATAACTAACCTTGAACGTCATATTGAACGAAGGTTCCGATCGTTGTCAACGAGCATTCGCGCCTCGCCATCGAACGCGTTACCAATACAATTTCGCAAGTGCGAAGGACGATGGATTGCGATATTCCCTATAAACTTAATAGGCATTCCCCATGGCCATTTTCCGATTGACAAGCCCGGATTCATTCCTCATCGTTTGTCCCTAAATAGGCAGGGAAATTCGTTTTTCCCTTCAAATCGGGAAGGTATGCTTCGCGTTCAACAGCAAGCAAATAAATTCCAGGTAATTGTTTTCGTTCAAGGACTGGCGCCGCATGTCTGGATGGCGTGCCCCAGGATGGAGTGCGATGGGGGCGTCAAACTGTTTGAAGTTCAGACGTCTGGTCGGTTCCGTCCTGCGAGCGGCGCGAGCCGGGGAACTCCGGGTTTCGACCGGTCGTCGGCGGCGTCTCTTCGAGCGGTCGGATGGGAAGAGCGGCGGTTCCCGAACGTGCCTGGACGCCGCCGGAATTCGGGCCGCTGCATTGCCCGCCGATACCGCTCTCGCGATCCCCGCGCCAGCTGAAAACCCCCTCGGCAGTTTCCTGAAACCGTGAATTCCAGAATCCCCCGGCGCGAACCACAAGGTCCATCTGGGCGGAACGTGTCGATGAGAAAATGCCGGCCTGATCTCGATTTCGGCCCGTATCGGTGAAGGGGCTTCGGCCCCGTTCGCATTCGCAAGATCAGGTGGAAGCGCGCAGAGGCCGAAGTGTCGCGCCCGAAACAGGAAATCTTCTGAAGAACGTTAGTTTAACTGCGAGGAAACGGGGCATTCGATGGACAAGATCAACTTCTCATTTTCGGACTCCATAGCCGGATATTTGGTAGGATACGACAAAGACGTTGACTCCTTTCGGATCAGGACCTCGGACAACCGGGAATACACTGTCAAGTTTTCCCCAAAGACCTATGCGTGGATCGCCAACAATCTGAACGAGCCGCGCCAGTGGTGCGGCGACCAGATGCGCAGCATGCTTGCGCCGGGGCGTTTTCTCTACGTTTACGGCACGTTCTACCCCGAGGGCGGCGGCTTCAATTTTGTCGCCCAGTACCTGGTGTTTTTGGGGGCCGATGTCGGCGAATATGGCTTTGAGCAGCCGGATTGGTGGATTCGCCAGATCCGGGCGCTCGGCGACTTCTACCTGCGCGCGCAATTCGGCGGCAAGGAAGTCAATTATGAAGACTATCGCACCATCATCAAGGTCACGGGCGAAAAGGATCAGGACAACTACCGCCAGGAAACCGACACGATCTCGCGCCTTGTGTATGGTCTTGCGTCGGCCTATTTGCTGACCGGCGACGATCGCTACCTTGAGGGGGCGGAAAAGGGCACGGAATATTTGCGCGACCACATGCGCTTCTATGACCTCGATGAAAAGATCGTCTACTGGTACCACGGAATGGACGTGTCCGGCCGCCGGGAGACGAAGATCTTTGCGTCGGAGTTCGGCGACGACCTCGACGCGATCCCGGCCTATGAACAAATTTACGCTTTGGCCGGACCCATCCAGACCTATCGCATCACCGGCGATCCGCGGATTCTCGAGGACGCGGAATTGACGGTCGAATTGTTCGACCGTTTCTTCCTCGACACCAAACTCGGCGGATATTTTTCCCACCTCGACCCGATCACGCTCGATCCGCGCGCTGAGTCCCTTGGCGCGAACCGGGGCAAGAAAAACTGGAATTCGGTGGGCGACCACGCGCCGGCCTATCTGATCAATTTATACCTCGCGACGGGCGAGGAGCGTTACAAGAAGATGCTTGAGTATACGTTCGACACGATCGCCAAACATTTCCCAGACTATGACAACAGCCCCTTTGTCAATGAAAAGTTCTTCGAGGACTGGACCCATGACCACACCCACATGTGGCAGCAGAACCTCGGCATCGTCGGCCATAATCTCAAGATCGCGTGGAACATCACGCGCATGCACAGCGAAAAGCCAAAAGCGGAATATGAAAGCTTTGCGCGGAAGATCGCCGAGGTGATGCCCCCCATCGGCAGCGACCAGCAGCGCGGCGGCTGGTACGATGCGATGGAGCGCAATCTGGGGCCGAATGACGAGAAACACCGGTTCGGCTTTCACAACCGCAAGACCTGGTGGCAGAACGAGCAGGGCATTCTGGCCTATCTCATCATGCATGGCGTCCTCGGCGGCGAGGAATATTTGAGGTTGGCCCGGGAGTCCGCGGCGTTCTACAACGCCTTCTTCCTCGATCAGGACGAAGGGGCCGTCTACTTCAACGTGCTGGCCAGCGGCGTGCCCTACATGATGGGCAACGAGCGTCTGAAAGGCAGCCACTCGATGAGCGGCTACCATTCTTTCGAACTGTGCTTCCTGGCGCAGGTCTATACCAACCTGCTCATCACGAACCAGCCTCTCGAACTCTATTTCAAGCCGTTTCCGGAAGGATTCAAAGACAATATCCTGCGGGTCGCGCCGGACCTGCTTCCGCCCGGCAGGGTGCGGCTGGAAAAGGTCTGGATCGACGGCGAGCCCTACGGCGATTTCGACGCCGAAGGGTTGACCGTCCATCTGCCGAAAACCGACAAGCGCGTGCAGGTGAAAGTGCTGCTCAAACCGACAGGAGCGGCGCGATGAAAATCGTCGTAAGCGAGGACGGCGGCGTCGTTTTTATCGAACCCGTGGGCTTCATCGACGGCAAGACCGCGCCCGAATTCCACGACGCGGTTCTCGCCTTGTTGAAGCCGAAGGCGCGGACGGTGCTCAACATGACGCAGGTCGATTTCATGTCCAGCGCCGGCTTGCGGTCGATGCTGTTGATCTACCAGCAGGCCAAGTCCAAAGAAGCGAAAATCGTGCTGACGGGCGTCAACAACGACATCCGCAAGAGCATGTCCGCCACGGGATTCCTGGCGTTCTTCATCGTCGCCGAGACCGTTCAGGACGCCATCTCACAATTGGGCTGAGACATGCAAGGCATCGATATCCAACCCACCCATGAATACCAGGGCTACAGGATTCGTCCCGGCAAGCCCTTTCCTTTCGGCGCCTCGCTTGTGCCGGGCGGCGTCAATTTTTCGGTGTTTTCGCGCAGCGCCAGCTACTGCGTTCTGGTGATTTTTGAAAAGGGCGCGGCGACGCCGCTGGTTGAAATTCCCTTCCGCGGCATGTTCGCCAAGGCTTTCACCGAGGAGCCGGTCTGGGGGGAATTCCGGATCGGCAATGTGTTCAACATGACGGTGCTGGGCCTCGACGACGAGGCCATCGAATACGGCTTTCGCATGGACAATGGTCTGGCCCCCGCCGAGCGCGGCAAACCGGCCATCCATCGGTTCGACCCCTCGGTCGTATTGCTCGACCCCTACGCCCGCTCCATTGGCGGCCGCGACGTCTGGGGGCGCGCACCGGACTGGAACGCGCCTTTCCCGCACCGCTCGCGGGTCGTGAGCGACGATTACGACTGGGAGGGCGACCGGCCGCTCGAGATTCCGCTCGAGGATCTGGTGATTTACGAGATGCATGTGCGCGGCTTCACCCGTCATCCCTCGTCCGGAATCGACGCGGCGGAGGCGGGAACCTTTTCGGCCATGAGGGAAAAGATTCCCTATCTGAAGGAATTGGGCGTCAACTGCGTCGAACTCATGCCGATCTACGAGTTCGACGAGTTCGAGAACAGCCGCTGGGACGACGAGCGCAAATGCTGGTCCAAAATGAACTATTGGGGCTACAGCACCATCGGATTCTTCAGCCCCAAGGCGGGATACGCCTCGACAGGCCGGCTGGGCGACGGCACCATGGTGGCCGACGAGTTGAAAAGCCTCGTCAAGGAGTTGCATCGGAACGGCATCGAGGTAATCCTCGACGTCGTGTTCAACCACACCGCCGAGGGCAACGAGCACGGGCCCACGATCTCCTATCGCGGGATCGACAATTCGACCTACTACATGCTTACCCCGGAAGGCTATTATCAAAACTTCAGTGGCACGGGCAACACGCTCAACTGCAACAATCCGATCGTGCGCGACATGGTCATCGACGCGCTGCGCTACTGGGCGTCGCAGTTCCACATCGACGGTTTTCGTTTCGACCTCGCCTCCATCCTGAGCCGCGATCCATGGGGGGGGCCGATGGCCAACCCGCCTCTGCTCGAATCGCTGGCCTTCGACCCGATCCTTGGAAAGTGCAAACTCATCGCCGAAGCATGGGACGCCGGGGGCCTCTATCAGGTCGGCTCGTTCCCGGCTTACGGTCGATGGGCCGAATGGAACGGCAAGTATCGCGACGCCATCCGCCAGTTCCTGAAGGGCGACCCCGGCGAGACCGGCGCCATGAGCCAGGCGATCCTCGGTTCGCCGCAGCTTTACCAGGGACGAGGACCGACGGCCTCGATCAATTTCGTCACCTGCCATGACGGGTTCAATCTGGCCGACCTGGTTTCCTACAATGGCAAGCACAACGAGGCCAATCTCGAGGACAATCGCGACGGCGCCAACGACAACGCCAGCTGGAACTGCGGATGGGAAGGCCCGACCGACGACCCCTCCATACTGGCCCTGCGGCAGCGCCAGATGAAGAACGCCATCGCCATGCTGCTGGTCAGCCAGGGCGTGCCGATGATCCTGATGGGCGACGAATTCGCTCAGAGCAAGTTCGGCAACAATAACACCTATGGGCTCGATGCGGAGATCAACTGGCTGGACTGGACGCTGCGGGAAACCCATCGCGATTTCCATCGCTTCGTCCGCAAGATGATCGCCTTCCGCCTGGCCCACCCCGTCCTTCGAAGCCGGGACTTTTTTCATTACTCCGATCCCGCGGGCCGCGGATACAGCGATATTTCATGGCACGGCGTCCAGGCCTGGCGGCCGGACTGGGGCGGCAGGGCGATCGCCTTCATGCTGAATGGCTATTACGCCAAAGGCGGGACGGCCCCCGACGATTTCATCTATGTCGCGCTGAACATGCATTGGGATGCGTTGCCGTTCGAACTGCCGCGATTGCCCGACGGATTCCGATGGCGCATTTTCGCCAACACCGGCATGCCGGCGCCGGAGGATGCTTTCGACGCCGGCGCTGAGCCCGAACTCGCCGACCAGAACGTCTGCCTGACAGGCGGCCGTTCGGTCGTGATCCTGGTGGGCCGATCCGAGGCCCAATAGCGCCGCAAGCGGTCATCTTGAGACCGCGTTGCGGCGCTCGATCTGTAACAGGCGAAAATACGAAAAGGAACCGGACATGGGGTTAGACATTTCCGTCACGCAGGGCGCCGACGAGGCGATTATCCAATTGTCGGGAGAGCTGGACGCGGCAGCCGCGCCAAAGCTCAAGGAGGCCGTCGAGAAAGTGGCCGAGGCGAAGCCCAAACGGCTCGTATTCGTCGTCGGCGAGCTTCATTTCATGGCCAGCGCGGGCTTGCGGGTGCTGATCTTCGCCAAGCAGAAGATGGGCTCGGGCGTATCGCTCTATGTGATCGGCAGCCAGGGACCGGTGCTGAACACGCTGACGATGAGCGGATTCCACCGCAGCGTCATCTTGCAAGACACTTACAAGCCGCTCGAATAGCGTCCCCGCGCCATGGCGACGCGCTCGATGCCGGCAGATCTGGAGTCACTCGCGGACATCCGCGGCTTCGTCAAGGAGGCTGCCGACGGCGCGGGAATCGACGAGTCTCGAACCTATCAATTGCAACTGGCGGTCGATGAAATCGCCACCAACATCATCCTGTACGGCTACAAGGACGCCGGCGAGGGGGCTGTCCTTTCCATCGGCGCCGAAACGAGGGGCGATGCGCTGGTCATCACTTTGAAAGATCAATCGCCGCCGTTCGATCCGCGCACGATGCAATTGCCTGAAGCGGAGGATCTCGCAAGGCCGCTCGAAGACCGCAAGATCGGCGGGCTGGGAATTTATCTCGCCATACACGGCGTTGACCGCTTCGACTATCGGCGCGAAGACGGCAGCAATCTCAATATCTTCGAGGTCAGGGCAGTTCATGAATGAATTCACGCCGGCCCCGCCCGCGCCGACGACGCAGAAACGTCGATCCATCAAGACCAAAATTCTGCTGGCGCTACTGACGCTGTCCTTGCTTCCGCTGATCATTGCGGTCACGATCAACCGTGTTCGCATGCTTGAAGTGGAGAAATACGTCAAATCGCGGCTGGTCCGGGAAGCCGAGAAGGATCTCCGCAGGGTGGCGATACGGCAAGCAGAGAAAGCCAATAATATCCTCGACAAAATTGAAAGGCAGACGCGGACGGTGGCGTTTTTCACCGAGACGGTCCTGCAAAATCCCGCGGCGCTGGACACCGCGCCCGTCAGGCTGCTGCGCGATCCGGTAGTCGGGTCGTCCTTGGTGTCACCCCGGCTTACGTTGGCTGAAGCAAAACCCGAATTGATGCTGACCGCCAAATTGGATAAGCTTTTTGCCTTTGTTAAGCAAAATGATTCGTTGCTGGACAGTATCTTCTACGGAACGAAGTCCGGCGTTCTCCGGCGATATCCTGAACCCGACGAGGACAAGCTGGGTTTTACTGAATTCACCCTGGACGCATCTTTTGCGCAGTCGTTGAATCAGGCTGGCGAGATTGCCGAGCCGTTGTGGAGCGCATTGACGGCAAGCGGCGTGTCGCTTTCCCCCGATGCCGTGGCTTCGACCACTGAGCCGGGCAAGCTTTGGGCGATACAAGACAATCGGAACAAACAGATATTCTCCGTCCGGCGCGACGACGCGCGGCTGCTCGTTAAACAGGAATACGACCCGACAATCAGGCCCTGGTACATCGGCGCGGTCAACCAAAAAACGATCTTCTGGTCAAAACACCCCGGTTGGGACCACTACGCGGCTGGGGGAAAGCCGTTGTTCATGATCGCAGAGGAGTTCAAGGAGCAGATAACCGAAAAGGTTTCGCCCGCCCTTGCGGCGGCGTTCCGCAATCGGCAGATTGTCCTGACCGTTAACGACCCCATTTCGAAAGAGCCGGGCGCGAGGTGGCTGCTCCAGGACGAGAATGGAAATAGTTACGAAATAAGAAAGGACAACGACAGGCTGAATGTCTACCACGTGGACATCCTGACCTGTTCAAAGGCCGTGCTCGATGCGCAAGGAAATCTGGCTGGCGTTGTCGGTTTGGACATCACCATGGAAACCGTCGGCGAAAACGTTATCCGGACCCCGGATGAGTTCAGGGGCGACGCATTTTTGCTCAACGGGGTTGGTGAACTCGTCGATCAGGAAAACGCGGAGACGTTCGTCCCGAAAGCCAACGGCCATATCCGATTGAAGATGGTCTCGGGCGAGACCGGCGTCGAGTACGACCCCGATAACGCCACCTATGTGGCTTTCGCCCCCATCCGCGCCGTTCGCACGGAACGTGGAGAAACAACGTGGAGTATTGGCGTATCCATGCCTGAACGCGAGATTACCCAGCTTGCCGAAGATATCCACAAAAGGCTGGTCGCGGTGTTGCAGTTGGTCCTGGGCCTGTTTGCCGCCTTGACCGCCCTGGTTGCCTACGCCGCCACCAGAATCTCGAAAGGGATCACCGAACCGATCGTAGCGCTGGACGCCGGCGTGAGGCGCATAGGCGGCGGGGACCTCGACTACCGCGTCAAGGTCGAGACCCGCGACGAGATCGGAGAACTGGCCGGCGCCTTCAACAAGATGGCCGGCGACGTCAAGGCTTACATCAAGAATCTCAGGGACGTCACCGCCGAGAAGGAGCGTTTCGAAAGCGAGTTGCAGGTCGCTCGTGGCATCCAGATGAGCTTCCTAAAGAAGATTTTTCCCGCCTTTCCGAACAGGAAGGAATTTTCGCTTTATGCACAGATCAAGCCGGCAAGGGAGGTCGGCGGAGACCTTTACGATTTCGCGCTTCTGGATGACTTCCGCCTTTGCTTTTATATCGGCGATGTGTCCGACAAGGGCGTCCCGGCCGCGCTGATCATGGCCATGACGATGACGCTGATGAAACGCGCGAGCATGCAGTCGGGCATTACGCCGGCCGGCATCCTGAGCCAGGTCAACGTGAGTTTGTCGGAGGGCAACGACAACGCCATGTTCGTGACCCTTTTCATTGGCATTCTCGACCTTCGCACCGGCGCCTTGGCCTTCTCCAACGCCGGACATAATCCGCCGGTGATCCTGACCGCCGAAGGCGACTGCCGCTTCCTGCCTCTGCCCGACGGCATGGTGCTCGGCGTGGACCCAGAGACCCCCTACCTTGACGCTTCGGTCGTCCTTGATCCCGGCGCGACGATCGTCATCTACACCGATGGCGTGACCGAAGCGATGAATCCCAGCCGGGAATTATATTCGGAGGGTCGCCTGCAGGAAACTCTGGCGGGGCTGAAAGGCTGCCCGGTCGAAGACACGGTCGCGGCGATTTTTGCTTCCGTCAAAGCCTTTGCGTCCGGCGCTCCACAGTCCGATGACATTGCGGTGCTTGCCGTCCTGCGAAAGTGAACGGGGGGCTGTCGCCCGTCGAGCGTCGGAAGAAAAGCGCGCCGGCGCGACCCTGTTGCGACGCTCGCGAAAAAGGCACAAGCTTGGCCTTCAATTATTGTGTCGCGGGTCCACGGAGGCCATCATGCAGACCGTTGCGTTCAAAGCCGGAGAAACCATCATCGCCCAGGGCGAGGAGGGCGACACGGCTTTTTCCATTGTGACCGGATCCGTCGAGGTCTCGATCGGTCAGGGCGGCAGGGCCAAGGTCCTTGGCGTGTTGAACGCGGGCGAGGTGTTTGGCGAAATGTGCCTGATCGAGCCGGGACCGCGATCGGCGACCGTCAAGGCGGCGACCGACGTGGAATGCCTCGCTATCAAATATGACGAGTTCATCAAATCGATCGATGAACATCAGGACTTCTGCGCGACCTTCATGAAGGCGCTGGTCAGGCGGCTCCGCCGGATGAACGAATTGATGGAGAGCCAGAGTTCCGGCCGGCGCGGAATTCGCGGGATCGTTGGCGACTGGCGAAAATCCGTTGCGTCGTCGAACATTGCATCCGACGCAGCCGACCTGTGGAAGATGATGTTCTGATCCGCCGGTTCGACGTCGTCACGCCGCCCGCCGCCGGCATGAACGCGATCCGCAATCATTTAGCGTCAATGGCGTCTCGCGCCGCTGGATAAACGTCGGCGGCAGCCGAATCGCTATCTTTCCGTCGCGTTGGCGAGCACGTGTTCGATCGATTCCGGCGCTATATGGACCGGGCCGCTGAACGGGTGGTCCAATGAAATGATGACGACGAGGCCCGACGTGAGAACAATCGACAGGATCGCCGTCATCGCCAGCTGCGTCAACTCGTTGGGATTGCCGAAAAACAGCGAGAACAGCACGGTGAGGCCGGCGCCCGCGAACAGCGCGAACCAGATGACGTCCGGCACGAGGCCGGTCGACAGGTGAAGGCGCACCCGGCGGGCCAAAGTCAGATTGTCGAGCTGGGTGAAGACCGCCGTCATGTCGGCGATGCCGCGCGCGCCCGTGCGATTCAGCGCCATGGCCGCGCGATAAAGCGCATCCAGAGCGTGAGTCGTTTCGCCGTCTTCCGAATCGGTCTTCATTGCATGCCAATCGCGCTCGATCGCGAGCTTGAGATAATCGACGAGGCGGGCGTGGAACTTTGCGGCCTCGGGTTCCGCGCCCTCGGCGTAGCGAAACAACGCGGCGGCCGCGGCGGATTCGTGCGCGACCGTGGTTTGCCCCTCGCTGAATTTGTCCCAGACCGCGATCACCACAAACGCCAGCAGCACGGCATAGACGACCCCGATGGCGGCAAACATGAAGCCTGCGACCTCGTTGTTGAGTTCAAGCCGTTCGAAGCCGATCCGGCGCCGGACAATCACCTGGACAACGAGCGCGACGGCCGTCGGGAGGACGACGATGGCCAACATCAACTGCCAAAGGGGAAGCAGCGCCAGAATGTGCGACAATCAGACTTCCCCCGACAGCGACGCTCGGCTTCCGGAATCCCCGCTGAACGCAGGCCCCAATGGAATAGCCGCCGATGACTGAATATTCCCGCAGGAGCCGGGCGCGTCAAGCCAAGTCCACGCCAGATCGCCGATTGTGGCGCGAAGCCTGCCGCCGGCGATCGTTTCGCTCGGTCGCTTGTCCGCGCCGGGGAGCATAGCGCCGCGGGCGCGCTATTTCAGGCCGCGACGAGTTGCAAGCTGGTGGAGCGCGATTGGATAGGCCTCGCGTCGCGGTCAATCCCTGCGAACCGCGCCGAATGCTTTGGCGATCGCGGCAAGCGGTGCGAGAGGCGCAAGCGGCGAGGCCGCCTCGAAACCGAGGCCGCCGAGCAGGTGTTGCAGGAGCGTCTTGCGCGCCGTGATCGTGACTTCGAACAGGCGCGCCTCGTCCTTCAGGCGGAAGAGCAGATCGTCGCCGGTCGACAAGGCGTCCACCAGACCGAGGCTCATGGCCTCGCTCGCCAGCCACACGTCGCCGTTGGCGACTTTGGCGAGGTCGGCGGCCGGGCGGCGCTCGGCGACGAAGCTCTTGAAGGCAAGGTGCGTTTCCTCGATCTTGCCGCGAAAATGCTCGCGTCCGGCCGGCGTGATCTCGCCGAGCATCGAGACCGAGCGCTTGAATTCGCCGGCCGTAAGTTCTTCGAAGTCGATGTCGTTTTTCTTGAGCAGGCGATGGAGGTTCGGGACCTGCGCCACCACGCCGATCGAACCGATCAGCGCGAAGGGCGCGGCGACAATTTTGTCGGCCGCGCAGGCCATCATGTAGCCGCCGCTCGCCGCCACCTGATCGACGGAGACCGTGACCCTGATTTTGGCATAGCGAAGACGCGAGATTTCGGCGGCGGCGAGACCGTAGCCGGTCACCGTGCCGCCGGGGCTTTGCAGGCGCAACACGATCTCGTCCGTCTCCGGCCGGGCGACGGTGAGCACGGCGTCGATCTCCCGGGCCAGCCGCTCGACGGACGAGGCCATCGGATCGCCCTTGAAGCCGAGCACATAGATGCGCTTGCCAGCCGGGGCCGCCCCGCGCGATTTCGCCAAGTTCTTGGCCAAGTTCTTGGCCAAGTTCTTGGCTTCACGCTTGCGGGCCCTGGCGAGCGACCGGCGCTCCTTGCCGTCGAGGATTTCCGCGTCGAGCAGCGCGTCGCGCATCTGGTCATAGCGCTCGTTGAGCGAGCGGACCTCGATTTCCCGCCGGACGCGCCTTGCGTCAGGGCGCGTCAGGCGCGCGACGAGCGCCGCGAAGGCGCCGAGCGCCGCAACGATGACAAGGGCTTTCAGGGCAAAAGCGGCGATGTCCAACCAGAAGGCCATAACAAGAGGTCCTTGAGCGCGATCGGTCCGACCCGCCTCTTTCCACGGTCGCCGGCGCAATGCAAGCCGCGGCGTCGCGAGCGGATTGGCCGGGAATCGGAACCTCGACGATGCGCGGCGCGCGGCGCGCGGCCGCGATGGCGCGCTATCGAGGGGCTATATGCCCGGCCTTCAATGGCCCGCGCATTTCGGAAGGGCGTCAAGGTCGGTCAGCGCCAAAATCCGCGATGGGCGCTTGACTTTTCCGCGCCGGGTCCATGCGCCGACTTACATTTCGACGCGCCATTCACCAACGCGCTCCGGCAGTGTCGAGAGGACATCGAGCGTTTTTGTCACCGAGGCGACAATAAGGGTCATGGGCCGGCAAGCATTCCTCGTTCAGGCCAGGAAAAATATTCTGGACGGCGAATGGGCGAGACCTGACGGAGCTTCGCCTCAGCCGGGCGCGGCGCCGAGCTTCAGGATTTGAGGAAGCGCTCGGAATGGGCGCGGCCAAAAAAGCGCCAGATCGCGGCGTCGAGCGAGATCGCGCCGGGGCCGTGGACGACGATGGCCAAAGCGGTCGCCGCCCACAGAAGATGAAAATTGGCCCAGCCTTCTGGCACGGTGAGCTGGATCACGGCCGTCATGCCGATGATGACGAGCGCCGCAAGCCGCGTCCCCAATCCCAGCACCAGCAGGATGGGCATGGCGATCTCCAGCGAACCGGAGATCAACGCCATCACGTGCGGGGCGGGATACGCATATTCCGCGCCAAAAAGATGCAATTTGAATTCCTCGGCGAACAGCGTGTCCGTCGATTCGTTAAGCCGCAGAAAGCCGTCCCATTTGGTCAGACCGGACCTGAAAAACGGCACGGCGATCGCAATCCGCAACAGCAGTTGGGAAAGGGCCGCGCCCCAGAACCGCAGTTTTTCGAGATTGGCGCCAATCTGGGTCGGCGCGGCAAAATCATCAGCGATATGGGTCATGGTTTGCTTCCGCTTCTCGTTTCAGGTGAATTAAGGAATCGCGCTGGACGCGTTGCGTTTATCCGGCGTTCCCGGCGACAGACGGAAAGCATGCAAGGGGATCGCCGCGCCTTGGGGCGGAGAGTCGGCGATGCAAGGGAGCGCCGGAGCCCATGTGGTTTTCGCAATGGATTTCGAAAAAAGCCGACGACCGGCTTTTCCGCCTTCGAATCGCCCGCAGCGGAAGAATCCCCGTTCAGAAACCGCGCGAAATCAGGACTTGCTGGGCGTCAGCGATCCGGGGCGGCCGTCCGGGGTCTTCATCGTCGTGCATTTGCCCTTTGGCACGAAAATCCAGGCATTACCCTGATAATCGACCGTCGAGGTTCCGGCGCAGGTGGTTCCGGCGCCTGCGGCGCAATTATTCATGCCCTTGACGGCGACGCCGAAGCATTTTTCGTTCTTGGGCTCGTCGGCGCTGGCCGGGATGCTGGAGGCGAAGGAGGCCATCGCGGCCATCAGCGAACCGGCAAGCACGAGATCGCGGGAATTCTTGAATTTTGACATGGGATACTCCAGAAAGTGTATTGTACAGGTCATTTCGTCTATGGTCCGGGCAATGTTACATCGGCCCGAAAAAATTCTTGCGGAATGTTCGATCGAGACCCCGCGATCGGCGGATATAGATGCCAACATGTTGAAAAGCTGGTTTAAAGTCCCCGATAGCGGAACCGTAAATCCCTCGCCTTCAGGCGACCGGGATGCGATCCTGGCTGAATGCTGGACGACAAGCGTGGCATTCACACTTTATGGGACTGCAAGCGCCACATTGTCCGGTTCACGCGAATCGGTATCCAATGTGGGTTAGGGACGTGGGCGAGCGTGCGCGTGAAGTGCTGCGAGAAATCGCCCGGACGAATGAAATGACGAACCATGCCCGAGCGACCCATCGCCACCACCTGGATAGGCTGATCTCCATTCCTCTTCAGCTTTCGGTTTCTCGGCCCGTGCAGTCGTTGAGGGGGAAAGCTCTCAAAGGCTTTTGTCGGAATATCAAGCCCTTCGCAAACGCTACTGGGACAGCCGCCTGTGGGCGCGGGCTACCGGGTTCCGACAAGCGGCAATGTGACCGACGAAGTCTGGAAAAAATATATTGAGGACCAAAGGCCGGAGCCGCCGGATAATCGGTTCAAGATCGTGTAGCTTATCGGCCCAGAGGGCTGTTCGATCCGGCTTTCAGCCGTAACCCGAAGCGACCGCCTTCAGGCGGTGGAGCGTTCACAGAGGGACCTCGCCATGCATTACGCCAGCGGCAATTACGAGGCCTTCGCCCGCCCCCGAAAACCCGACGGCGTCGAAAACAAGAGCGCGTGGTTCGTCGGTTCGGGGCTCGCCGCGCTGGCGGGCGCGGCGTTCCTGATCCGCGACGCCCAGATGCCGGGCGACAAGATTACGATTGTCGAACGGCTCGGCCTTCCGGGCGGCGCGCTGGACGGAATCGAGGACCGCGAAAAAGGCTTCGTCATCCGCGGCGGGCGCGAGATGGAGGACCGTTTTGAATGCCTGTGGGACCTGTTCCGCTCAATTCCTTCGCTCGAAATCGACGGCGCCAGCGTTCTCGATGAATTTTACTGGCTCAACAAGGACGATCCCAATTTTTCGTTGCAGCGCGCCACCGTCAACCGGGGCGAGGACGCCCATACCGACGGAATGTTCACGCTGAACGGCAAGGCCAGCCGCGAACTGACCAAATTGTTTCTCTCCTCGCGCAAGTCGATGGAAAACAAGCGCATCGACGAAGTTTTCGGGCTGGATTTCTTCGCCAGCAATTTCTGGCTCTATTGGCGGACCATGTTCGCCTTCGAAGAATGGCACTCCGCTCTGGAGATGAAGCTCTATCTGCACCGCTTCATCCATCATATCGGCGGGATGCCCGATTTCTCGACGCTGAAATTCACCCGCTACAATCAATATGAATCCTTGGTCCTGCCTTTGCGCAAATGGTTGGAGGAAAAGGGCGTGCGCTTCGACTTCGGCGTCGAAGTCACCGATGTCGATTTTGACATAATGCCCGGACGCAAGCAGGCGACCCGCATCCACTGGCTGCGCGACGGGCAAGCCGGCGGGGTCGATCTCGGCCCCGACGATCTGGTGTTTCTCACCATCGGTTCGCTGACGGAAAATTCCGATTGCGGCGACCACCACACGCCCGCCCGGCTCGATGAGGGACCGGCGCCGGCCTGGGATTTATGGCGGCGCATCGCGGCCAGGGACCCCGCTTTCGGCCGGCCCGACGTTTTCGGGGCAAATATTCCGCAAACCAAATGGGAATCCGCCACCGTCACCACGCTCGACGCGCGGATTCCTGAATTGATCCGGAAAATCACCAAACGCGATCCGTTCAGCGGCAAGGTGGTTTCCGGCGGCATCGTCACCGCGAAGGATTCAAGCTGGCTGTTGAGTTGGACCGTCAACCGCCAGCCGCATTTCAAGGCGCAGCCGAAGGACCAGATCGTCTCCTGGGTCTATGGGCTGTTTGTGGACCGGCCCGGCGATTATGTGAAAAAGCCGATGCAGGACTGCACGGGCGAGGAGATCACACAGGAATGGCTCTATCACCTCGGCGCGCCGGTCGAAAAAATTCCCGAACTGGCGGCGACGGGCGCGCGAACGGTCCCCTGCATGATGCCCTATGTCACGGCGTTTTTCATGCCGCGTCAGGCCGGCGACCGGCCGGACGTGGTCCCGGCCGGCGCGGTCAATTTCGCCTTCATCGGCCAGTTCGCCGAATCGGCGGAACGCGACTGCATTTTCACCACCGAATATTCGGTCCGCACGCCGATGGAGGCGGTCTATACCCTGCTGAACGTCGAACGCGGCGTGCCGGAAGTGTTCAACTCGACCTATGATCTGCGAAAACTGCTCGCTGCTGCGTCCCTGCTGCGCGACGGCAAGCCCTATCCCGTTCCCGCGGTCATCCGCAATTTCGTCGGGAACCGGATTGACAAGACCGTGGTTGGCGATCTGTTGCGTGGGCTGGGGCTTTTTTCCGATTGAGGGGACGGCGCCCGCCAGAATGGCTCGGCATGACGGCAAGCACTTGCGCATTCGTGGGCCGGATCGAATGGCTTGACCATGACGGATTCCATGATGTTGCGGGAGACAGGCGCCATTCGTTTCCAGTCCCGGAATTCCCGTGCCGTCATCGGCCATTTGTTGTAAACGGGGCATCGTTCGAGCTTGGCCGTAATCCGCAGCGCCCGTGCGGGCGACAGTCACGCTATCGGCGTTGTGCGGGGCGCCTTCGCCGTTGGAGACATGCATGAAAGCGCAGATCACGCGATTCCTTGGCGGTCTGTTGGCCGGCGTCCGCGCCGGGGACGGCCATCTGACGGTCAATCATCCGGCCTTGAAGAGCCTGCCCGCGACGCTTGTCCTGCGCAGCCCATGGTTTGCGCCGGGCGATCCCATCCCACTGAAGGCGGCCGGGCAGGGCCTCGGCGACAACATCTCGCCGCCGCTCGAATGGACCGGAGTCCCACCCGGAACAAAGGGATATCTGCTCGTTGTCCAGGACCCCGACGCGCCACTGCCGCGACCTTTCGTCCATCTGATCGCCCTCGGCATCCCGGCGGAACGGCGTTCGCTCGAACCCGGAGAACTGGCCGAAGCCGGACCCGGCGCGCCCTATGGCCGCAATACATTTGGGCCCAGCGGCTATCGGGGACCGCGCGCGGTGCCCGGCCACGGCCCGCACCGCTATTTTTTCCACCTGATGGCGCTGTCGGAACCGCCCAAAAGCGGCCGTTCGGAAAAGCTGGAAGGCATTCTGGCGGCCAATGCCGCCAATATCCTTGCCCATGGCGCCCTGATCGGAACCTTCGAGCAGCGTTAGATGGTTGCAGGCGCGGGCCGTCGCCGTGGTGAACGCCGATCATGAGCCGGTCATCATCACGCGCGACCGGGGCAAGCCTGCGGCGGTGCTGATGTCTCCTGAAGATTACGCCTCGTTCGAGGAAACGCGCTACCTGCTCGCCAGCCCAAAAGGCGCCGAGCGCCTGCGCGACGCGATCGCATTACTCGACAAGGGCGAGGGACGCTGAAACAGTCCAGGATGAGTAGCGCCAGCCGCGGGGTTTTAGCGTTACCTTAGGGCTGTCATTGCGAGCGACAGCGAAGCAATCCAGATTAAGGCCAAGGATTCCTTCCGAGCCGACATGCGTCAGGCCGCCATCTACATTCTCGCAAATCGCCGGAACGCCGCCCTCTACACAGGCGTCACATCGGACTTGTCCCGGCGAATATTCAAGCACAAGCAGGGCTTGACCGAAGGATTCAACAAACGCTACGGCTGCGCCCTGCTTGTCGATTATGAATATTATGACGCCATCGCCGACGCTATCGCCCGCGAAAAACAGATTAAGGCAGGTAGCCGCAAAGAAGAAGCTCTTCCTGATCGAATCGATGAACCCCAATTGGATGGACCTCTATGAGACCCTGAACAATTGACCTTGGTGTTCTGGATTGCTTCGATGCGCTCGCAATGACGGCGCCAGGATTTCCGCTACAATTGAACAGTCGCAAGGGTATGAGATCAGAACGAGAGTGCTGGAAAAATCACGGATGCAGGACGCCATGACAAGGTTGGGTTATCGCAACCGGCGCCTCGAAGTCTTGCGCAAGACGGGCGCTGGCCTGCACCGCGTCGTTGCATTAGACAAGGCGACCCTGCTCGATCTTGACGCATTTTGGCAAAAACCGGCCACCGTCATTGCGAGCGCAGCGAAGCAATCCAGAGACCGATGAAGGCCGGGGCGCCGGCGGTTTTTGCCCATCATCTGAATTTGCGGACCAAACGGGTCAGCGACCGGGAGCGGGGAGTGAGGCGCCCGAGCGGGCCGTCGCTGAAACTGCTCTGCTGGCTTTGGTGCGGGCGAAGGGGCGGGATGCGATTGCGTGGAGCGCGGCAATCGGGGGCGCAATTCGTTTCCTGTCCCCGAACTCCGGGTTCATTGGCGGCGATTTGTTGCAGCCGGGATTTTGGTGAAACGTCAACGCAATTCGCATTTCGGGAAAGGGGAAGGAAAATATTTTTTCCGCCATGTCGGTCATCTTTCAGGATCAGAATTTCAACGGAAGAAATTCGATGGAGTGGAAAAAAGGCAAGTGTTACCGTCGTTTAAGGGCAAATAAACTTGGCTGATGGCGTGATGGACAATTTGCGCCAAGTCAGAATTATGTAAACATGAACAGTGACTTAGCAATCGACCATCGGTCAGACCTCATTGAAGCGTATTCAAATATTAAAATATTGACAAAAATTTTAACTTGAAGGAGGGTAATCAGGGTCAAAGGGTTCGTCGAACTTGTTTGCCTCGGGGAGAACGTCAATGAAAAATGTTTCTCGTTTGTTCGTTGCCGCGGCGGCAATGGTCGCGGCCAACGCGGCGCAGGCCAAGTTTACGATCAATTTCGATGAAAATGGCAACGGATCATATTCCGTGTTCAGCGGAGGCTTCTATGGCCCCGTGGTCAACGATCCAGGGTTCCTCGCCGCTGATCCGACGAATACATTTACCGGCAACGTCCTGACCTACGCGCTTCCAGAAATCATCAACGCTGGCGGCGTCAACATTCTAGATGTAAGCGGAGCAATCAGCGACAATCTGCTTTTTTACAATGCAGGATCACACGGATACCTGATCTTCACGTCCTTACCCGGGGGTGGAGCGTTGGCCGATACGGGGATTCTTAACTTGGGATACAATGGCGCTGTCGAAAACCCGAACGAAACCTTCAGGTATCTGGCGGGTAATGGGGACCCAAGCTCCACGAATTTTTATAATGGCGTGAGCGGGGTTCCCGAGCCGTCGACCTGGGCGATGATGCTCGTCGGCTTCGCAGGGTTCGGCTTTGCCGCCCATCGCCGGTCAGTCAAGGCCGCCTCGGTTTCCGCCTGATCTTTCGCACCTTTCAAACCATGGAGAGACCGCTGCTAGGCGGTCTTTCCTTTTGTGGCGGCGCTCCTGCGGCCACCCCCCTAAATCGGTCATCAAAATCCGTCCAAGGCTTTTTCAACCTTTCATCGCAAGCCGCACGCGCCCCGGGACGCACACCAGACGTTGACGATGAACGCCCGGCCTTTGGCCTCGAAATACGTCAAATGGTGCTAAATCCTCAATTGCAACGGCGCACCGATGTTGGACCGGGAGTTCATGGCAGAAAACGAAACGCGCCCCGGTCTCTCACGCGAAACCCGAAACAGCCAAGCCCGCGCAATGCGATCCCGTCCTGAATTCCCGGCGCCGAGCCTCGCCCCTCATTTGCCCTAACGTACAATTACGCGTACAAAAAAAACATGAAAACCAACTCTTACAGCGAGTTGCGGCGCAATCTCGCCGGGACCATCGACCGGGTGAACGCCGATCGCGAGCAGGTTATCATCACGCGCGACGTGGGCAAGCCGGCGGCTGTGCCGATGTCGCCTGAAGATTACGCGTCGTTCGAGGAAACCCGTTACCTGCTCGCCAGCCCGAAAAACGCCGAGCGTCTGCGCGAGGCCATCGCCGAACTCGACAAGGGCGAGGGACGCGAGCGCGCCCTTGAAGAGCCGGACCCCGCCGAGTTAAGCTGGTTTTCAACGAGTCCACGTGGGAAGGCACTCTTTATTGGCAAGCGACGGAAGCCAAGTTGCTGGCGCGGCTCAATCGCCTCATCAAGGAATGCGCGCGAACGCCCTTCACGGGGACCGTCAAGCCGGAGCCCTTGCGTGGCGCGCTGTCGGGCTGGTGGTCGCGGCGGCTGACGCAGGAAAATCGTCTGGTCTATCGCGTCATCGACGGCGCCCTGCATATCGCACAATGCCGCTATCATTATGGATGAGCTTGCGCCGCCCCCCCCAAATCGGTTATGAAAAAAATCAAGGCTGTTTCAGCCCCTCAACGCGAGCCGCACGTGCCCCAGGACGCACATCAGACGCTGACGATGAACGCCGGGCCAATCGCCCCGCGCCCGTCCGCGCGCGCGCTCGAACAGCTTCTTCTTCTTATCAACCCCTGAGGGCCGGCCGGGCTTTGCCTGGGCGCTCAGGGGTTTTCATCGCCGTTTCCGGCCCCGCAGCCATGCGCCGGGGTCATCCCAAATTCAAGGCGTTCAACAATGACCGAACAGCAGCAGACCCCAAAGCCTTCCGAAAACGACCGCGTCTTCATTTTCGACACCACGTTGCGCGACGGCGAGCAATGCCCCGGCGCCTCGATGACCTTTGAAGAAAAGCTGGAGGTCGCCGATATCCTGGACGCCTTGGGCGTCGATATCATCGAGGCCGGCTTTCCCATCGCCTCGCAGGGCGATTTCGACTCGGTGTCGGAAGTCGCCAAACGGGTTAAAAACGCCTCCGTCGCCGGCCTGTCGCGGGCGTCCGCCAAGGACATCGACCGCTGCGCCGAGGCGGTCAAACAGGCGCGCATCCCGCGCATCCACACCTTCATCAGCACTTCGCCGGTCCATATGCAGTATAAATTGCAGATGGCGCCCGAAAAAGTGCTGGAGCTGATCGCCTCATCGGTATCGCGCGCGAGAAACCATGTCGAATTCGTCGAATGGTCGGCGGAAGACGGCACCCGCACCGAGCCGGATTTCCTGTGCCGGGCCGTCGAGACCGCGATCAAAGCCGGCGCGACCACGATCAATATTCCCGACACCGTTGGCTATACCACGCCGGACGAATATCGCGCCCTGTTCGAGATGGTCCGGTCGCGCGTGCCCAATGCCGACAAGGCGACCTTTTCGGTCCATTGCCACAATGATCTCGGCATGGCGGTGGCCAATTCCATCGCCGGCGTGATGGGCGGGGCGCGGCAGATCGAATGCACGGTCAATGGCATTGGCGAGCGCGCCGGCAATGCGGCGCTCGAAGAAATCGTTATGGCGCTGCGCACCCGCGCCGACGTTCTGCCCTATCGCAACGGCATCGAGGCGACCTTGCTGACGCGGGCGTCGAAACTGGTTTCGGCGGTGACCAGTTTTCCGGTGCAATACAACAAGGCCATTGTCGGGCGGAACGCCTTCGCCCATGAGAGCGGCATCCATCAGGACGGGATGCTCAAAAACGCCCATACCTACGAGATCATGACGCCGGAATCGGTCGGCGTGTCGAAGACCTCGCTGGTGATGGGCAAGCATTCGGGCCGCCACGCCTTCAAGGAAAAGCTCAAGGAACTGGGCTACGATCTGGGCGAGAACGGGCTGGAAGTGGCTTTCAACCGCTTCAAGGATTTGGCCGACCGAAAGAAGATTGTCTATGACGAGGACATCGCCGCGCTGGTGGATGACGAGATCGTGTCCTCGCGCGAGCGCATCAAGGTTCTGGCGCTGACGGTGATCGCCGGCACCAAGGGGCCGCAATCGGCGGCGCTGACGCTGGAGATCGACGGCGCGCCGCAGACCCATCAGGCCACCGGCAATGGTCCGGTGGACGCGATCTTCAACGCCATCCGCGCCCTGGCGCCCCATGACGCCAAATTGGAGCTGTTTCAGGTCCACGCGGTCACCGAGGGCACCGACGCGCAGGCGGAAGTGTCGGTGCGGCTGTCGGAAAACGGCGTGGTCGTCGCCGGCAAGGGCGCCGATCCGGATACACTGGTCGCCTCGGCGCGGGCCTATGTCTCGGCGCTCAACAAGATTCTGGCGCGGCGCGGGCGCGAACCGCTGGAAGCGATAGCAGGGATATGAAAGCAACGACGGCAGGGACTTGAAACACGATAAAACCGCCGCCTGCTAGGAGCTTTTCCATTCTTCGGCGAATGGAAAAATCCTCGCTCCGGCGGCGGCGCCCCCCGGATAACCCGGTCAGCTGGCGCAAATGGTTTGGTTTTGAAATCGTGGCCGGAAAACCCGTATCCACAAAAAGTAGCATGGCTGCATTGCGGTTTCCACGCATCCCCCGTTTGGGGTAAGCTGCGCCATGAATTCCCCTCCGCAACCCGGTCGGGTTTGGGTGCGAGCCATGATCGATCTGGATTTCAGCCTGGCGGTCGACCAGATTTACGAGGCGGCGCTTGCGCCGGCGCGCTGGCCGATGGCTTTGCAGGCCGTGGCGAATTGTTTTCGCGATACCGGCGCGCTCCTGGTCTGGCGGCGGGAAAACGGCCGCTACGGATCGGTGGTGTCGCCGGCACTGGCGGAGGCGCAGAGCGAATATGACGCCCTTTGGCAGCATCTCGACGTGCGCTCGGCGCGTGGCTTCGAGCATGGCTACTTGTCGGACCGCGAAGGCGTGACCGACCTCGACCTGTTCAGCGTCGAGGAACTCGAAACCCTGCCGATCTACACCCAGTTTTTCGCGCGCCATGGCGTTTACTGGTGCGCCGCGGTGTTTCTTTCGCCGGAGCAAGACGTGCAGGCGGTGCTCAGCGTCCAGCGCGACAAGGCGAGGGCGCCTTACGCGGGCGAGGAAGTGCATAAGGTCAGCCTGCTGGCCCGCCATGTCGAGCGATCGCTGAAACTGTCCATTCGTCTGTTCGACGCCGAAAACTGCAATCTGGGCATGCGCGAAGTCCTGAGCCGGCTGGGGATCGGCGTTTTCGCGCTGGACAATGACTTGCGGGTGATTTTCGCCAATCCGGCGAGCCGGACCGGGTTCGAAGTGCTGTCGGGGGCCGGCGAAGCGGTTGGGCTGACCGCCCCGGTGCGGCGGAAGATCGCGCGGGCGCTGGCGCGCAGCGAAAGGGCGGACTCGCGCGAACCGGTCAATGTCGTCGTCGAGCGCGGCCTGAACCGGCCGCCGCTGACCCTTTATGTCCTGCCGGTGACCGAAGGCGCCGCCGCAACCCACGACATGCTGGCGCAGGCGCGCGCCATCGTGCTGATGATCGATTCCAGCGGCGACGCCGCGCCCGATCCGGCGCTGGTGCGCGACATTCTCGGCCTCACGCTCGGCGAAGCGCGGGTAGCGGCGCTGGTCGGTTCGGGTCTCGCGCCCAAAGCCGCGGCGGAAAAGCTCGGAATCGCCGAATCCACGGCCCGCACCGTGCTGAAACGGGTTTTCGCCAAGGCCGGAGTGTCCCGGCAGAGCGAACTGGTGGCTTTATTCGGCAAAAGGTCGCTCCGTTAAAGAACAGAGACCTGGAGCGCGTCCTTTGAACGGAAGTTCTCCGGACGCGCTCTCGGCGCGGTTTGCTCGCCGCCGGGCGTCGTTGCATAAAAGCGCGGCCATGACCAATTAATCGGAAAAGGGAGTTTCAGATGATCGGTTTTCTCATCCGCGCCGCCGTCGTCGCGGTGGGCCTATGGGTGGCGTCGAGCATCGTGCCGGGCATCGCCTTCGCCTCGAACGGGACCCTGATCTGGGCGGCGCTGGCGCTTGGCGTCGTCAACGGCTTGGTGCGGCCGATCATGGTCGTGCTGACCTTTCCGATCACCATTCTGACGCTCGGCCTGTTCCTTCTGGTCGTCAATGGCCTGATGATCCAGTTGGTCGCGCATTTCCTCACAGGTTTTCACGTCGAAGGGCTGTTGCCGGCGATCCTGACTTCGATCGTCGTCAGCCTGACCTCCTGGGTGATCTCCTGGCTGGTCGGTCCTTCCGGCTATGAGGTCTATGTCGTCCATCGCTGATAAGGCGAACGGCGCGCCGACCGTTCAGCCAGGCAGGATTTTCGCCAGCCGGTCGAAATCCTCGCCCCGATGCGGAATGCCGAAGCGCAGCCATCCGGGTTTTCCGGCGAAGGGGCGGGTCAGCACGCCGCCGGCGCCGAGACGCTCGAAGATTTTTTCGGCCTCGTCATGGCGCGCCAGCCGGAACAGGGGCGTCCCGCCAAGAACAACGAACCCAGCCTTGCGTAACAGGTCGTCGAGATGGGCGCCGTCTTGTTCGAGCCGCGCCGCGCTTTGCGCCAGCCAGCGCGCATCGCCATAGGCTTTGACGCCAATCTCAACCGCCGCGCCGCTGACCGCCCAGGGACCGAGCGCCGCGCGCAATTTCCTGGCCAGATCCTGCCCGCACAGCGCGAAGCCGAGCCGCAGCCCCGCCAGCCCGAAGGTCTTGCCGAAGGAGCGCAGCACGATCGCGCCGGGCAGGGGAAGATGGGAGCTGAGACTTTTTGCGCGCGGCAGGAAATCGGCGAAGGCTTCGTCGATAATCAACAGGCCTGCGCGCGCCGCCCTTCGATGCGCCAAAGCGACGAGATCGTCGGCGGCGACAAGGCGCCCGTCGGGATTGTTCGGATTGACGACGATCGCAACATCGGCCTGCGCCAGATCGTCGAGCCTTGTCCGCGTTTGCGCGCGGGCGCCGCTCAAAGCCCAGACTCGTTCGTGTTCGGCGTAGGTGAAGTCGAGCAGGGCGATGTCTTGCGCCGGAAACAGGCGCGGCAGCAACTGGATCAGGCTTTGCGTGCCCGGCGCGGCGACGCATTCGGCGCCGGCGCCCAGACCGAAAAATTGCGCGGCGGCGGCTTCGAGTTTGGCGATTGCTTCAGCTTCGGGCAGGCGGGCGAAGGCCTCCGGGCTCAGACCGCCGCAAGCATAGGGCAGCGCATTGATCCCGGTGGACAGATCGAGCCAGGGTTCGGGCGCCAGCGGAAAGCGCCGCCGCGCGGCGGCGAGCCCGCCGCCATGATAGGCTGTCGCCAGAGCCGCCAGCCGATTCGTCTCCTGCTCAGGCCGAAAAACGTCGCCCATGCTGTCCGCAAATCCTTTCGCTCTGGCTCTTGCCGCCCTGACCGTCGAGGCCCTGATCGGCTATCCGGCGCCTGTCTATGCCCTTATACGCCATCCTGTCACCTGGATCGGCGCCCTTATCGCGCGTCTGGAGCAAGGGCTCAACCGCCCCGCATTTTCCGGCGCCGCGCGGAAATGCGCCGGCGTTGTCGCGCTCGCCCTGGCGCTGGCGGCGACCGGAGGCGCGGCCTCGGCCCTGACCGCGCTGGCGCCGAAAAACCTGTTCGGCTTCGTCCTGCTGGCGGTTGCCACGAGTTCCTTGATGGCGCAGCGCAGCCTTTACGATCATGTCGCTGCGGTGGCGCGGGCGCTGGAGGCGCAGGGGCTGGAGGGCGGGCGCAAGGCGGTGGCGATGATCGTCGGGCGCGATGTCGCGGCGCTCGATGTCGCCGGCGTCTCGCGCGCCGCCGTCGAGAGTCTGGCGGAGAACTTTTCCGACGGCGTGGTCGCGCCCGCCTTCTGGACGGCGGTTTTCGGCCTGACCGGCGGCACGCTCTACAAGGCGGCGAACACCGCCGATTCGATGATCGGCCACAAGAGCGAGCGCTACAGGAATTTCGGATGGGCGGCGGCGCGGTTCGACGATCTCGTCAATCTGCCCGCCTCGCGGCTGGCCGCCCTCTGGCTGGCGCTCGCCGCCGCCGTTTCGCCCGGAGCGGATTGCGCCGGCGCGATTCGCGCGGTGCGGCGCGACGCCAAAAACCACCGTTCGCCCAATGCCGGCTGGCCGGAAGCGGCCATGGCCGGCGCGCTGGACTTCAAACTGGCCGGACCGCGCATCTATGGCGGCGAACTGGTCGCCGACGCCTTCATGGGCGACGGCCGCGCCGAACTTGACGCGCAGGACATCCGGTGCGCTCTGGCGCTCTATCGCCGCGCCTGCGCCGCGCAGATGATTTTTCTGGCAATGCTGGTCGGGGTCTTTGGCGCATAGCGCGCGCTATCGCGCCAGCGCCAGCAGCGCATCGAGATCGACATGCCGTTCGAGATGGTCGGCCAGGGCGTCAAGCGTGCGCTCCACTTCCGCCTCATAGGCGAAATCCGCCGCCTCGGCGCCGATCCAGCGCAGCAGCGCGGCGCGCAAAGACTCATGGGCGAACAGGCCATGGACGTAACCGCCGCGAATGGCGCCGTCCGGCGACAGTGCGCCGTCGCGCCGCCCGTCCGCGAAGGTCAGGAAATTTCGCGCGCAATCCGGGCCATCGGTCACGCCGACATGCATTTCATAGCCCTCGAACGCCGCGTCTTCGGGGGAGGAAACGCCAGCGCAGGCGCGCAAAACCTTGTCCGGGGTCATTTGCGTCGCAACGTCGAGCAGACCGAGGCCCTCGACGCTGCCGGCGGGGCCCTCCATGCCGAGCGGATCGGAGATTTTTTGGCCGAGCATCTGATAGCCGCCGCAAATGCCCAACACCTTGCCGCCGCGCCGGACATGGGCGCGCAGGTCGATGTCCCAGCCTTGCGCGCGAAAGGACGCCAGATCCGAAATGGTGGTTTTCGTGCCCGGCAGGACGATCAGGTCGCAGACCGGCAAGGGCTCGCCGGGGCGAACCATGACGAGCCGGACGTCCGGCTCCAGTTTGAGCGGGTCGAAATCGTCGAAATTCGAAATATGCGGCAGGATCGGGACGGCGATGATTTTTCCGGCGCCCGACGACTCGCGGCGCTGCGACAGAGCCATGGCGTCTTCGGCGGGCAGGCAGGCGGCCGGCGCGAAAAACGGCACCAGCCCGAGCGCCGGCCAGCCGGTTTGTTGCGCGACGATCGCCATGCCGTCGGCAAACAGGCTGGCGTCGCCGCGAAACTTGTTGACGAGGAAGCCGCAAATCATCGCGGCGTCGGGCGGGTCGAGCACCTGTTTCGTGCCGACGAGTTGCGCGATCACGCCGCCGCGGTCGATGTCGCCGATCAGCACCACCGGGACGTCATGCGCGCGCGCAAAGCCCATATTGGCGATGTCGCCCTGGCGCAGGTTGATTTCCGCCGGACTGCCGGCGCCCTCGACCAGAATCAGATCGGCGGATTCGCGCAAGCGGGCGAAGGACTCGGCGACAAAGCCAGCGAGTTGCGGTTTCAGCGCCTGATAGTCGCGGGCCTTGGCGACGCCGAAGATTTTTCCCTGCACGACGATCTGCGAGCCGGTGTCGCTTTGCGGCTTCAGCAGCACCGGATTCATGTCGAGGCTTGGCGCGGCATGGCAGGCGCGCGCCTGCAAGGCCTGAGCGCGGCCAATCTCGCCGCCATCCTGCGTCACGGCGGCATTGTTCGACATGTTCTGCGGCTTGAAGGGTCTTACGCGCAAGCCTCGAAGCGTGAAGGCGCGGCAGAAGCCGGCGACGAGCAGGGATTTGCCGACATCCGAGCCGGTGCCCTGAAACATCAGGGAGCGGGTCATGCGGAGACGCCATCATCGCCGTTTCCCTCGCACGTCATGCCCGGCCTTGTGCCGGGCATCCACGCGATTGGGCCTGCGCAGGACGGACAAGACTGTGGAGACCGCGCCGCGTGGTTGGCCGGGACAAAGGGCGTCGAAAGACGCCCGTCTCCCGACGGGCTTTGCCCGGCCATGACGGGACTCACGGGAGCATGTCTCATCTCAAAACTCGATCCCCGCCTGCGCTTTCACGCCGGCGGCGAAATGGTGCTTGACCGCGCCCATTTCGGTGACGAGATCGGCGCTGGCGATCAGTTCGGGCCTCGCGTTGCGCCCGGTGACGACGACATGCAGGTCGGGACGCCGCCGTCCAAGCGTCGCCACCACCTCGTCGAGCGGCAGATGTTCGTAGCGCAAGGCGATGTTGAGTTCGTCCAGCACCAGCAATTTGATGGTCTCGTCGGCAAGCAGTTCCAAAGTCTTGTCCCAGGCGCGGGCGGCGGCGGCGAGGTCGCGGGCGCGGTCCTGTGTTTCCCATGTAAAGCCCTCGCCCAATGTGTGCCAGCTGACCTTGTCGCCGAAACGCTCCAGCGCCCTGCGTTCGCCGGTCTCCCAGCCGCCCTTGCCGAATTGCACCACGCCGACGCGCCAGTCATGGCCGAGCGCGCGCAGGATCAGGCCGAACGCCGCCGTGGACTTGCCCTTGCCCGGCCCGGTATGCACGATCAGCAGGCCTTTGGACTCAATGGTCTTGGCGGCGACCTCGGCGTCCTGGACCTCTTTGCGTCTGGCCATTTTGCGCTGGTGGCGCAATTCGTCTTCGCTCATCGCGAGGCGTCCTCTATGCCGGTGATCTCGATGCCGAAGCCCGACAGGCCGACATATTTGCGCGGCGCATTGGTGCGCAGGCGGATCGACGAAACCCCGAGATCGCGCAGAATCTGCGCGCCAAGGCCGATGTCGAGCCAGTTTCGCGCGCGGGCGTTTTCGTTTCCGGCCTCTTCCTTCTGGCCAACCAGATTGGCGGGCACGCCGGCCGCGCCGTCGCGCAGATAGACCAGAACGCCGCGCCCTTTTTTCTGGAAGGCTTCGAGCGCCGAATTGATCGCGGTTCCGCCGCCGAAAATATCGGAAAGAATATCGGCGCGGTGCAGGCGGGCGGGAATGTCGCGGCCATCGCCGATGTCGCCGGCGACCAGCGCGAAATGCTGCACCGAATCGAACGGCGTGACGAAGGCGTAGCCGGTGAACCGGCCATATCGGTTTTCGACCGGAAAGGCGGCGACGCGCTCGACCAGTTTGTCGCGCGCCTGCCGGTAGGCGATCAGATCGGCCACCGAAATCTGCCGGAGCCCGTTTTTCTCGGCAAAGGCGGCGATTTGCGGGCCGACCATCACGGTGCCGTCGTCATTGGCCAATTCGCAGATCACGCCGACCGGCGGCATGCCGGCCAGTTTGCAAAGATCGACCGCGGCTTCGGTATGGCCGGAGCGCATCAGCACGCCGCCTTCCTTGGCGATCAGCGGAAACACATGGCCGGGCCGCACGAAATCGGCGGCGCCGAAATTATTGTTGGCGAGGCCGCGCACGGTGTTGGCGCGCTGTTCGGCCGATATGCCGGTGGTCAGGCCATGTTTGACATCGACGGTGACGGTGAAGGCGGTGCCGAGCGGCGCGTCGTTTTCCGCCACCATCGGCTGAAGATGCAGGCGCTGGGCCTCGGCGGCGGAGAGCGGCGCGCAGACGATGCCGCAGCAATTGCGGATGATGAAGGCCATTTTCTCCGTCGTGGCGAGACTCGCCGCCATCACGAGATCGCCCTCGTTCTCGCGGTCGTCGTCGTCGGTGACGATGACGATCTCGCCGCGCTTGATCGCCTCGACGGCCTGGGTCACCGAATTCGACATGGAAGCCTCCAGCATCTTGTTCTCGCCCGCAACGTCGGGCAGAAAGTCATTGGGCGTCACGGCGCCCCGGGTTTCGCGCGCAATGGCCCGCGCCGTCTCTCGCGACATCCACACCTGCTCCTGATTGCACAACTGGCTGACGGCGCCGGGGGTCAGGCCGAGCCGCCGCGAGAATTCAATTCGGCTCACGCCGGATTTGCGTAACCATGCCGCCAGCTTCATGGCTTCGAGGCTAAGGATTTTGTCGATTTTAGCAATACTAAAATCCGCTGAACCGGCTCGCCGGGCGCGCCGATTCGCCGGAAACGGGCTTCCGGCCGGTTTACTCGGGCTGAGCCCCAAATCCGTTCTGGCGGCGATGTTGGCGTCGATCCTGGCCTGCGCGCCGGCTCTGACCGCGCCTTGCGGCGACCTGGTCCAGGGCGGCCAGTCCTACACGATCTGCCGCTTCGATCCGAAAAAGGACGATCTGCGCCTGTTCTGGCGCGGTCCCGACGGCCAGCCTCTCGGCAGTTTCGAGGCGGCGGCGGCCAGCCTGAAGCCGGGCGAAAAACTGATCTTCGGCATGAACGGCGGCATGTATGACTACAGCAATGCGCCGGTCGGGCTTTATATCGAACAGGGCGTCGAGCTCAAGCGCGCCAATACGCGCGGCGGCGCGGCCAATTTCCATCTCAAACCCAATGGTGTGTTTTTCGTCGGCGGCGGGCAGGCGGGAGTCTGGGAGACCTCGCATTTCCTTGGCCAGCGCCCCCCGGCCGCCTACGCCACCCAGTCCGGCCCGATGCTGGTGCTCAACGGCAAGATTCATCCGCGCATCCATGCCGACGGCACGTCGCTCAAATTGCGCAACGGCGTCGGCGTAGATCATGAAGGACTTGCGATTTTCGCTATATCCAACGAGCCTGTCACGTTTTTTCAGTTCGCGAGCTTGTTTCGCGACAAGCTGCAATGCGACAATGCGCTGTTTCTCGACGGTTCGATTTCGGCGCTTTACGCGCCGCAACTGGGGCGCGACGATTTCACCCTGCCGATGGGGCCGATCGTCGGCGTGGTGGCGAGGGGGCAATAACGGATGGCCCAACTTTCGACGCGCGGATTGACTTCGCCGGTTTCTTGCTGGAAAAGAGGGCTCGTCGGCAAGCATGGCCGGTCAAGGCGATATTTGATTCTTTCACCTTGTAAACCATTCGAACCTGGGCAACCCAACTTGTGGAGCGCGATGATGCGACGTCTGTTTATCGTCGGGTTGCTTCTCGCGATCTCCGGTTGCGCCCCGCGTGAAGTGACTTACTTTTTATATCCCGGCCTGGACCGGCCCGCCGACCGCGAATCCCATCTGGTGGCGCTGGCGGAACGGGAATGCGCCAAATATGGCATGGTGCTGATTCCCCGCCAGTGGCGCGGCTGGAACGCCAATGGTCAGGAGACCCTGACCTTCACCTGTCAGGAACATCCTGCCAGAGGCCAGGGCTTTCTGGGCAAGATTTTCATTCCGATCGACCAATTGCCGAACTGAAATCAGGCGTTGGGGCCAGTTTTGGTTCTTGGGCCAATTTTTGGCTTTTGGATCGTGCGTCGTCCCGCGCGTCACCGCCGCGTGAACGTCCGGAGCGGGTTCGCATTACGCGCCGAAAAGGCCCCTCCCGCAGCGCCCGCGAGACCTTTTCCCGCCGGAGCCCTTGCTTCTTGCGGGCGCTCGGCCTTAGACCTTCCCGCCTGCGCCCTGGCCGCCCGCGCGCGCAAGAATTTGGCGCCGGCCTTTCCCGCCTCGCCGGCGAAGGCGGCGACGATGCGCGACGCCTCGCGGCGCGGCAATCGGGCGTAGAGCGCCATGGTGCGTGCAAAAGCGCCCACCGACAAGGCGACCTTCGGAAAGGCGGCGAGAAGGATTCGCGCGGCGGCCTCCCGAGGGAGGCCGATGGCGATGAAGGCGAGGGTCAAGGCGTCGCCGCCTTCGTCCCCGACGATCTTTCGCGCGCGGAATTGGTCGCAGCCGAGAATTTCGGCGAGCGTCAGCGCCAGGGCCGATCGTTTGCGGCGCAAGGCGCAGGACTCCAGACGCGCGGCGGCCTCCTCGTCAAGCGGCGGCAGGTCGTCGGGCCGGCCGATCTGCGCGAGCCCGGCGGCGCGCGCGAGGCCGATCAGCTTTTCCCGCTGCGCCGCATCGGCGGCGAGGTAGAGCGGGAGCCATTCGAGCATCGGCTCGCCCCGCGCCAGCAGGGCTTGCGCCAGAACCGCGTCGTCGCGTCCGCGTGCGCACAGCAGCCGCAGTTCTTCGACGGCGAGCGGCGCCTTCGCGTTGGCGGCAAGCGCGCGGACGACTTCGCGTTCCGGCCTCCGGCTCAGAATTTTCGCGATTTCGCGGTCGAGATCGTCGCGTCCTGCGACGGCGCAGGCGTGGTCGCAGGCCCCGCCGGCGGCGACCTGGCGCAATTCCTTGTGTTCGATGCGCGGGTCGGCAGCCAAGATTTCGACTTCCGGCGCGCCGCCCCGGGCGCGGATGCGCCGCAAGATCGCGGCCGGCGCGTCCGGGCAGCGCGCCAGCTTGCGGGCGACGAGCGTCAGGCTGGCCTCGTCGGCGTCGGCGATCAGCCGGTCCGCCATTTCTTCGTAAAGCCGGATTTCATGCGGCCTGTGCCGCTCGTGCAGGGCGAACAGGTCGGTGGCGACGCGCAGCAGAATCGGGCGCATTTCCCCGGTCCCGGACCCGGCGGAGGCCGCGAGATCGCGCAGGCGGGCAAAAATGTCGGTCTGCATGAGGCTGGGTCCGGAATAATTCCAAGGCCTGAAGCCTAGCCGAGCTTTCTTGACGCATCATTAACCAACGCCATTCATTAATGATTCGACGGGTGGAGAGGACGCCCCATTGGGCTCTTGGCGTCGCGCCGCCCCGCTGTTTGTGCCGCCGCATGTTTCGGCGGGGGAAGGCGCGAGGACATCGAAACCATGGGCGAGGTCAAACCATTTTGCCGCAACGGGCGCACGCGCGCCAGATCGGCGCCGCCGGAAGGCCCGGCGCAGATCCTGTTTTTTCTCGGCGTGCGCTATCACCGCCAGGAAGACCATCCAGACCGGCTGCATGGCGCGACCAGCGCGAACGGCCCCGACCAGTCGTCCGGTCGCCGCCGGTCCGGCGGGACCGGCGCCCGGCGCAAGAAACGCGCATGAGGCGATAGTGGTCCTGACTTTTCATCGCGCCGGTTTTTCCACGGCGCATTCGACGGAGGCGAGCGCCGCCGCCGCCGCATCGTAATCGCTCTCGCGCAGGCTGAGCGCGCGAAACAGGGCGAAGCCGGCCTTGGCCGGAGAGATCAGCCGCAACTCATCCTCGTTAACTGTCCCGGCGTCGCCGGCCGCATTCTCGTCCGCTCCGGCGTTGTCGCGCTGAAGATCGCTGGCGTCCGCCTGGGCCTGGGTGACGATCAGGATATTGAAGCTTCCCTTCGGCGTCTGGCGGTCGTTGGCGCTGTAGATGATGGTGCCGTCGGCGAGCCGCACCGAAACCGAAAACGGATGGTCGTTGTCGGCGCGGGCGCGCAGGCGTAGTGGTCCTAGCGAGAGATCGAATCGGCACAGCGCCAGGGTGGCGAAGGGATCGGAGAAGCTCGGCCCCGTCCCCGGCGCGGCGCGCGGCAGCAAGGCGACTTGTCCGACCGGCGTTTTGAGCGCCAGCCTGCGGTAGGCCGAGCTGGGGGTCAGGCGCGGCAGCGCCAGCAGCGTGAGGAGATGGAGGGCGACGCCGCCCAGCAGCGCCGCCAGCAGCCAGGGCAGCAGGTCGAGCGTCCGGTCGAGCCAGAAATCGGTCTCCCGCCGCATCATGAGCAGTCGCCGCGCGCGATTTTCGGCGCGTTCCAGCCCTCGAAGGCCCCGGCCAGCGAAGAGGCCCCGGCCTCATAGGCGCGCAGCACCAGAAGGAACCGGCTTTTTTCGCCAAGCGGCAACCAGTTGCCGGGGCGCGCCGCGCGCGCCGCCGCGATGGCGAAGTCGCCGCCCTTGCGGCGCAGCAGGCCGACGGAAGTCAGGCCGTGGCGGTCCGCCTCGTTGGGCCGCAGGCGGCCCTCCAGGTCGTAGGCGCTCAGGGTCCACAGGCGCGCAGGCAGGGCGGCGCCGGAAATGAGATAGTCGCAGCGCGAATCGAGGGCGCGGCCGTCGTCGTCCCTGTCGGCGACGAAGGCCAGACCCTCGCCCTCGCCGAGGGGCATCGCGCCTCCGAGCGCCACGACGGCGCGGCCATAGGGGTCGATGTCGGCGCCGCCGATTCGCGGAAAGGAGGTCCAGGCGCCGAGCCGCACCGCGCCGAAACCGGGCTCCCCGCGCAGCGACAGCGCGGTCGCGGCCACGCCCAGCGCGAGAGCGGCGAAGGCCGCGGCCGGCAGGGGTTTCAGTCTGGACAAAGCCCTTTCCCGCCTCCGCTTTTCCGCCCGCGCCGGATGGTTTTCGGCAAACTGAGCCGCGCGAAAACAGCGCGATTTTGAGCGGCTGCGCATTGGTGGCACGAAGGCGCTTTGTCTGGCAAGCGTTTCGCTTGAAACGCCCGGCGCGACGGGCGCGGGGAGGGAAGCCGCGGCGCCCATCCGATTAATTCCTGTTCGTCGCATGGACGCTGAGGCGTTTTTTTAACCGCTTCCATCCGTTTAAAACGGACACTCGTTACGGATAGAGCGGGTGTCGCAACAGCGGGAAACGGTGGACCGCCCACCTTCCCGACAAGTTGACCCGGAGCGAGCCGACAATAAATCTTCAGGAATGGCAGAAATCGACGAATCATTCCCGGCTCGAACGTGAGTATTTTCCGAACCTACCCACGCATCTTGTTTCAGGCCTAGTTTTAAAAGCCAAGTTTAGGTAGGGCGCTGCAAGCACCCAACCGTTTAAGTTACGCAATAGCGGTATCTGATATTGGTTGGGAATTTGGGAGAGCGACGCGAGATATCGCCTGGGCGCATAGGTTGGGCGCACGACCGCCTGCTGCGACGCCGAGGATCGCGGATTGAGAACTCCAAGGGCGTCGTTTCAATTTTCGAGCCGTCCTGCCTGGAAAATCGGCGGGTTTCCCCGGAAGACGGCGCGTCCTCAATTGCACGAAATTGGATAGATGCATGCAGTTCAAAATACTGAAGACCATATTCGCATCGGCGATCGTCGGATTGGCGGGACTCTGGCTGCTCAGCCTTGAGCCGGGCGCGCTCACGGGGGACTTCTGGGCAATGCGCAAAACCCTGGTCTACGGCACGGGTGTGCTGGCGTTGGGCCTGATGTCCGTTGGCGTGATTCTGGCGGCCCGTCCGGCCTGGTTTGAAACTCCGCTGGGCGGCCTCGACAAGTTCTATCGCTTGCACAAATGGCTGGGTATCTCAGCGCTGGGATTCGCAATCGCGCATTGGGTGCTGCGCAAGGGACCGTCATGGATCACCGATCTGAGCCTGTTCGTCATTCCGCCGAAGCCGCCCAAGGCGGAGGAAGTGGCGACCGGTTTCGACCTGTTTCGCTATTTGAAAGAACCTGCCGTCGAGATCGGCGAATGGGCGTTCTACCTGATGGTCGGTCTGGTCGGACTCGCGCTGTGGAAGCGTTTTCCGTACAAATACTTTTTCAAGACGCATCGCCTCATGCCGCTGGTCTACCTGCTATTGGTGTTTCACGCCTTTATTTTGATGGACCGGAATTATTGGACCAGGCCGCTCGGTCCCGTGCTGGCGCTGCTGCTAACGGCGGGAACGGTAGCTGCGGTGATTGCGCTGTTTCGAAAAATTGGCAGTTCGCGTCAGGCCTCGGGAGCCATTGCGACGCTGTTGCTGTATGACGGCAATCAGGCGCTCGAGGTCGGGGTTCGGCTCAAAACGGCCTGGCGCGGACACGATGCCGGCCAGTTTGCATTCGTGAATTTCGACGATGTCGAGAATGCGCATCCCTTCACCATCTCCTCGGCCTGGCAAAATGACGGGCTGCTCACGTTTACCATCAAGGGGCTCGGCGACTACACCCGAACCCTGGCGAGCAGCCTGCATCTGGGGCAGGGCGTCGTGGTCGAAGGTCCCTATGGCCGGTTCAATTTTCACGGCGCCGGCGATCGGCAAATCTGGATCGGCGGCGGGGTCGGCGTCACGCCATTCATCGCTCGTCTCAGGGACCTCGCCGCAATTGGCCGGTCATATCCGGTGGACATGTTCTATGCAACCAATGCGCCGGACTTGGCCTTCATCGCCCCGATCCGGCAACTGGCCGAACAAGCGGGAATCGCATTTCATCTGGTGGACGGATCGAATGGCGGACGTCTAACTTTGCAAAGCCTCGTCGCTGCGGCGCCGGATTGGAAACAGGCCGACGTCTGGTTTTGCGGCCCGCGCGGTTTTGGCGAGGCGATCCGCGGCGCGATGGTTGCGCAGGGGCTGCCGACATCCCGTTTCCACCAGGAACTGTTCGAGATGCGATAACGGACAGTCGATCGGGAAGGCATCTGATCCCTCGATCCCCCCAAGTCCAAATGTTGCGAGTGTCGGCGTCAACTGGACCGGCAGTTCCAAGATTTGTGCTGTCCAAATAGGTTCCGGCTACCTTGTCCCGGGCTCAGCGCCAGAGGCTGGCGATCTTGCCGCCGAGAGTCGCGGCGGCCTGTGCGCCCGTGCCGACGACCGCCTGGCCCCAACTCGCCGCAGCGTCGCGCAGCCCGGCGAAACGTCCGCTGATTTCCGCCGCCTCGGCCAGCGGAAAGCTTACGATTTTCTGGCTTTCGGGCGTCGTCGCCGTCGCAGCGGCGGCAGCGCTCGCCGCTGCGACGGGGGCGGGTTTTGCCGGCGAATCCGGGCGGCGCGCTGGTCGGACGTCCGGCGCCGCGACTCTCAATGCGACCGCGACGGGCTGCGGCTCCGGCTGGCGGCCCGCGTCGGCGATCGGTTGAAACCGGCTCAGACTTTGCAGGGCCGCCAATTGCTCGGGATAATAGCTGTAGACCGGCAGCGCCGCCGGCGCCGCCCGCATTTCGACGCGCGGCGACGCGGCGGGTTTTTCGGGCTCTGGCTCCGGGCGGAACCCCGGCAGGCCGGCGAGGGCGAAAACCGCCCCGATGCAAAAAGTCCCGGCGACGACGATGCGCGCGGCGGACGAAAGCGGAAAAAGGCTCGACTGGCGACTCATGCGCGATGACCCTCGGGCGGTTTGGTTTTACGGGCGCACTGGTTGTCGCCGCAGCTATAGCGGCGGATATTGCATTTTGGAGCGCGCATTGCGGCTAAAGCGCGACGGCAATCCGGTGTTCTCGTGACGGCGGTTTTGCGCCGGCATGTCGCCCGGCCGTGCGGCGCCAGCGGTTCACGACTTGTTCAGACTGGGCGGACCAATCTGCGTCATGGCCAAAGTTCTGGTGAAACTTTTGCGGGTCGGCCTTTGCGGGTTTTTCATCCTCGGCGCGGAGATCGCCGGGGCGGACGGTTTTCGCTTCGGCGGCTGGGGGCCGCATTTCGGCGGGCCCTATTTCGGGGTTCCACGCTATGACGGTCCGCGCTTTGACGGTCCGCGCGCTTACGATGTCGAGCCAGATCCCGCCGGGCCGCCGCCCATTGAGCCTTTCAGCGGCATGGACCCGGGCCCGCCGGGTCCTCGCCTGTGTTATTCGAGGGCCGAGACGCGCGAGCGGGTGGTCGCCGAGAATTTGCGGGAGCCTTTCGCCCTGATGCGCAAGGCGGCGGCCTATGCCCATGCCGAGGCGCTGTCGGGCCGGCTGTGCCGCCGCGGCGAGCTCGATATTTACGAAATCACCCTGCTGCGGCCCGATGGCCGGGTGATCCGCCTGTTGATGAACGCCGCGACCGGAGCGGTCGTCGGCGGGCCCGACGCCCGTTGAAATCCACTTTCCCGAAAGGGCAAAAACTTGCGCCTGCTTGTGATCGAAGACGACAGGGACCTCAACCGCCAGCTTGTCGCCGCGCTGGAGGCGGCGGGCTATGCCGTCGATGCGGCGACGGATGGCGAGGACGGACATTTTCTTGGCGACACCGAGCCCTATGACGCGGTGGTGCTCGACATCGGCCTGCCGAAACTCGACGGCATTTCGGTGCTGACCGCGTGGCGCAAGGCCGGGCGGACCATGCCGGTGCTGATCTTGACGGCGCGCGACGGCTGGAGCGAAAAGGTGCAGGGCTTTGACGCCGGCGCCGACGATTACGTGCCCAAGCCCTTCCATCTGGAGGAGGTGCTGGCGCGATTGCGGGCGCTGTTGCGCCGCTCGACCGGCCACGCCACCAACGAACTGGTCTGCGGTCCGGTGGCGCTCGACACCAAATCGGGCCGCGTGCTGGTCTCGGGCGCGGCGATCAAGCTGACCTCGCATGAATATCGCCTGCTCGCCTATCTGATGCACCATGCGGGACGCGTGGTGTCGCGCGGCGAAATCGTCGAACATCTCTACGATCAGGATTTCGACCGCGACTCCAACACCATCGAGGTATTCATCGGCCGCCTGCGCAAAAAGCTCGGCGTCGATGTGCTGCAGACGGTGCGCGGCCTCGGCTACGTCATCGAGCCGGGCGGCGCTTTGGGCCGCGCGCCGGCGGGCAAATGAACTGGCGGCTCGGCTCGACCTCGATCGCGACGCGGCTGTTCTGGTCCTCGGCGCTGGCCTGCATCGTGGTCTTGACCTTCGCGGGGCTGGTGCTGTCGGCGCTCTACCGCCAGACGGCGGAAGCGGCGCTCGACGACCAGCTCGGCGTCTATCTGCGCGCGCTCGTCGCCGACATCACCGCTCCGCGCGACGACCAGCTGGCCGATCCCGGTCAGATGGGCGAGCCGCAATTCGAACTGCCGCTTTCGGGCTGGTACTGGCAGATCACCCGGCTCGATGTCGAACCGCCGCAGATCCGCTCCTCGCGCTCGCTGTTCGCCTCGCGCCTGCCGCGCCTGAGCGATACGCAAGTTGAATCGGCGCAGGCCGAACCGGCGCCCGGCGACGCGGAGCAAAATATCCGGCGGCGCGGCGAAGTCATGGGGCCGGAGAAAAAACCGCTGCGGATGCTGGAGCGCATCATAGACGCCGGCGACCAGGGCCGCTATCTGGTGCAGGTCGCGGCGACGACGCAATCGGTGGACGGTCAGGTCGGGCAATTCGAGCTCGACCTCGGCGTGACTTTTCTGGCGCTGGCGCTGCTGCTGGTGGCGGCGATGGCGCTTCAGGCGCGCTACGGCCTGCGTCCGCTAAGGAGTTTGCGCCGGGACGTGATCGCGGTGCGGCGCGGGCAGGCCGAAAACATCGCCGGCGTCTTTCCGCTCGAAATCGCGCCTCTGGCCGACGAACTCAATCTGCTGATCGCCGCCAATCGCGAAATCGTCGAGCGGGCGCGCATTCAGGTCGGCAATCTCGCCCATGCGCTGAAAACTCCGCTCAGCGTCATCGTCAACGAGACCGATGGCGACGATTCAGGCCTGGCGCGCAAAATCGGCGAACAGGCTGAACTGATGCGCGGGCAATTATCCTTTCATCTCGACCGCGCCCGCGCCGCGTCGCGGGCGGGCGCCATCGGCGCTTCCGCCGATCCGTCGCCGGCGCTGGCCGCCCTGGCGCGCGCCTTCGCCAAAATCTATCCCGCCATCGACCTTGCCGTGGATTGCCCCGAAAACGTGAGCTTTCTCGGCGAGCGGCAGGATTTCGACGATATGGCCGGGAATCTGATCGACAACGCCTGCAAATGGGCGCGCTCCGAAGTGCGGGTTTTGGTCGAAATCCCGCCGATGGGCGCACGCGACCGGGCGTTTTTTTGCGCCACGATCGATGACGACGGCCCCGGACTGACGGTGGCGCAGCGCGCGGAGGCGCTGCGGCGCGGCCGGCGGCTCGACGAGAGCAAGCCGGGCTCGGGCCTTGGCCTGTCGATTGTCGCCGATCTGGCCTCGGCCTATGGCGGGCGGCTGGAACTCGGCGATTCGCCGCTCGGCGGCCTGCGCGCGACATTGGTTCTGCCGGCGGCGCTGCAGCAATGACCGCGGATTTGGGGTGGCCGAGGACGCAAGCAGCGCAATGGTTAAGAAATTAAATGAACTTAAACAGTTGTTTAACGCTGCTGTGGCCGCAAATTTAATGTTTTCAACGCTCTGTGCGAACCGTGCCTGTTGATTTCGGGTCAACGGCTATATACGCTCCGGCGTGGGAGCGCGGCGAAAGTAAGAACGTCAATTGCGCTCCGGTCGCCATGGAGGCCGAAAAATGTTTTCTCAATCTAATTTAGTACGAGGTCGGGTTGTCGCCTTGGGGCTGTTTATTGCCTTTGCAGGCGACGTTTCGGCGCAGGCGTCGACATTCGATCTTTCGGCGGACTTCAGCTACACAAGCAATCCGAACGGGGCATGGTCGTTTGTTTACGCCGGCTCGCCACTGTCCAATGTCGGCGCGCCCCTGAGCAACGGCAATTCAGGAATACCGACGATCGGCTCTGGCGGATATTATAGCTCCGGCAATAATTTAGACCAGAATACGCCAGACGTCATCAAGTCGGTCGTCGACGGGCCCTCCGCCAGCGGAGCGCAAGGGACTTACACGCTGGGGGATTTCAAGAAGGGCGACGTGATCGTTCATTCGCCAAGCGATGGTTTGCCGGTCGAAATAATCTGGACGGCCCCCTCGAACGGGACGATCAGCTTTACCACCGACCTCTGGTACGCGCACACGTTGACGGGCGGTTTGGTAATCCAGCGCACGAATGTCGACAGCGTCTCGCTTGGAGGAACCGTTCTTGGATCGGCTGATGTCGGCTACCTTTCCAATACAGATCGATCGTCTCCCTGGACCGTAACGAAAAATAGCCTTTCCGTCACGGCGGGCGAACAACTCATCGTTTCGCTGCAGAAAGCCCCCGGTGAAAACTATGGAACATTGAACGGCGTCGCTATTTCCGGAACGTTCAATGCGGCGGGCGGCGTGCCCGAAACCTCGACCTGGGCCATGATGCTGATGGGCTTCGCTGGTGCAGGTCTCGCCGCGTATCGTCGCAACAAAACCGTACGCTTCCCCGCCTGATCGTTTTCTGGTCGCAGACTTTTGAAAGGTCGCCGCGAGGCGGCCTTTAGTTTTTTGATCGCCTATTCTTTTTTTTTGAAAAGACCTCACCTTGTTGGGAAAACACTCCAGGTGGGCGCCGGGCGCGCCTTGTCCGGCGCCGTCAATTTCCATCCGAAACAAAGGCGGCGAGGATTTCCTCGCGCAGCGGGCCGTCGCCCACGGCGCGCGCGACCACCACTGCGCCGATCAGGCTGGCCAGCCTCCTGATCGCCTCCGCCCGTCCGGCAGCGGCGCCTTCGGTTGCGTCGAATCGCTCGATGAGCCGTTCGGCGCCCTCGGCGAAGGCCGGCGCGAGCGCCCCGGCAAGCCGGCCGGCGTCCGCGCCGAAGGCGGCTACCGGGCAGCCGAGTTCGGGATGTTCGACGTGAGCCAATGAAAGATATTCGGCGCAATAGGCTTTCTGCGCGGCCTGTAGTCCCTCAATCTTCTCGCGCTCGTCGAACCGCGCGACAATTTCCTCGAACGCGGCGCGCGCGGCAAGGTCGGACAATTCGACCTTCGAGGCGAAATGCTTGTAAAAACCGCCATGGGTCATGCCGGCGGCCTGCATGACGTCGGCCACGCTGGTTCCGTCAACCCCGCGCGAGCGAAGCATCCGCGAGGCGGCGTTGACGATGCGGCTTCGGCTCTGCGCGGCCGCTTCCCTTGATTTTCTCATGATCGACCTCCGACGCCAACATAGATGACGATTGACATCCACGCAAATAGATGTTGAATGACATCTAAATGGAGGAGGTCACCCATGAACCAACACGTCCCAACCAAACAAAACGTCCCCGCTGCACAGAGCGCGCTTTGCGCCGCCTATGGCCCCTGGGCCGTCGTCACCGGCGCTTCCGACGGGATCGGCCGCGCCTTCGCGATCGAATTGGCGCGGCAGGGGTTCTCGCTGGTGTTGGTCGCCCGTCGCGGCGCCGCCCTTGACGATCTGGCGGATGAGGTAAAGCGCCGCTTCGGCGTCAAGGCGCTTGCGCTGGTCGCCGACCTCGCTTCGTTTGCGCAGACGGCCCGGCTCGACAGCGAGACCAGAGATATCGACGTTGGGCTGATCGTGCTGGCGGCCGGCTATGGCGGCAGCGGACCCTTTGTTGACGCATCCCAACAGGCCGAACTCGGGATGATCGACCTGAATTGTCGCGCGCTGGCGCAATCGGCGCAGGATTTCTCGCGCCGTTTCGTGGCCCGGGGCCGCGGCGCGCTGGTCTTGATGAGTTCCCTCGTCGCCTTTCAGGGCGTGCCGAGGGCGGCCAATTACGCGGCGACCAAGGCCTATGTCCAGACCCTGGCCGAAGGGCTTGCCGTCGAGTTGAAAGGCAGCGGCGTCGATGTGCTGGCCTCGGCGCCCGGTCCGGTCGTCAGCGGTTTCGGGGCGCGTTCGGGAATGAAAATCGCCAGCGGCCAGACTCCCGAAGAAGTCGCGCGCGGAACGCTGCGCGCGCTCGGTCGCCGGACGACGGTCAGGCCCGGTTTCCTCGCCAAGGCGCTCGAAGCGTCGCTCTCCCTTCTGCCCCGCTATTTCCGCGTGCGGGTGATGGCGAAAGTGATGGCGGGCATGACCGGAGCCTGAAGCCCCGGCCTTTCAAGGAGAGCACGATAATGCCCGTGAAAACGTCGATGGCGGATGAGGCTTTGCGCCCAGAAATTTCCGCGCAACAACTCCTCGATCTGGCGCGCGCCTGCGGCGCCGACGACGCCGGCCTCGTTTCGATCGACCATCCCGCGATGGACGAGGAACGGCCGCATGTCTTGAGCGCTTTTCCGTCAACGCGCACCCTGCTCGCGCTGGTCAAGCGCATGAATCGCGAACCGGTGCGCTCGCCCGCGCGCTCGGTCGCCAATCTCGAATTTCATTCGACGGGGCGCGAGGTCGATGAAATCGCCCGCCGCATTGTCGGCAGGCTCGAAGACAGCGGCGTCCGCGCCTTGAATCCGGCGATGGCCTTTCCGATGGAGACCGAACGCTTTCCCCGGCGCGGCTGGGTCGTGTCGCACAAGCGCGTCGCGGAGGCGGCCGGCCTCGGGAAAATGGGCGTCCATCGCAGCCTGATCCATCCGAAATTCGGCAGCTTCGTGTTGCTCGGCTGCGTGCTGATCGGCGAGGAGGTCGAGACCCACGGCCAACCGCTCGACTTCAATCCCTGTTTCGAATGCAAGCTCTGCGTCGCGGCCTGCCCGGTGGGCGCCCTCAAGCCCGACGGCTATTTCGATTTCTCCGCCTGCCTTACCCATAATTACCAGCAGTTCATGGGCGGCTTCGTCAATTTCGTGGAAGATGTCGCCGACGCGCGCTCGGCGCGGGACTTTCGCAACAGGCAGAGTTACGCCGAAACCGTCACGCGCTGGCAGAGTCTGGCTTACGGGCCGAATTACAACGCCGCCTATTGCATTGCCGTTTGCCCCGCCGGCGACGACGTCATCGGTCCCTATCTGCAGGACAAGGGCCGCCATCTCAGGGAAATCGTCGATCCGCTCAAGCAAAAGCAGGAAACCGTTTTCGTCGGCAAGGGAACGGATGCGGCCGACCATGTCGCCCGGCGCTTTCCGCACAAAACCATTCGCTGGGTCAGGTCGGGGGCGCGCGCCACGTCAATCCGCGATTTCCTCGCGGGGGCGCCCTTGAGCTTCCAGCCGGGCAAGGCGGGCAGGCTCGACGCCGTCTATCACTTCGTCTTCACGGGCCCGCAGGCCTGCGAAGCGACGATGACCATCCGCAAAGGCCGTCTCGAAGTGTGGGATGGCCTGCATGGCCAGGCCAATTTGAAAATAACCGCCGACGGAAGGTCATGGGTGCGCTTCGTCAACAAGGAGACTTCGCTCTTTCGCGTCCTAATCGCGCGCGCCGTCAAGCTCAAGGGGCCGCCGCAACTCCTGGCGTCGTTCGGCAAATGTTTTCCGGGCTGAGACCGCGTGCCGCCGGATTACGGCGACGCCGATCGAAAACGAAGCGCGGGCGCCGGCTTTCCCCCCGACAGGACGCGACCCGAAAAACACACCGGTTAAAATTCGTCATCATCGTCTTTTACGGCGCGGCGCCGGACGCTAGACTATGTCCAGATGCGCGCCCGCCGCGCAAAGCCGTTATCTGGAGGTCTTGCCGTGTTTTCTGTGGCGCGCGCCGGGTTCGCCCTAGCTGTTCTCGCGACCTTGTCGGGTTGCGCTTCGACGCCGGCCGCGACGACCAACGCCGCCGCCGCCGTTCCTCCTCCTCCGCCGCCGCCTTATGTCGGCCTCGCCGAGGGCGCGCTCGGGTCGAGCCTCGCGCCCGGCGCCCGCAGCGCCGCCAACAACGCCGAACTGGCGGCGCTGGCCAGCGGCGAGCGCAAGACCTGGCGCGGCGATGACGGCTCCTACGGCTATGTCGCGCCGGCGGCGGGCGGCGGCGATTGCCGCGACTTCACCCATACGGTCTATGTCAACGGCCGTCCGCAGGTCGGCAGCGGCAAGGCCTGCCGCGTCGGCGAGGGCTGGAAGCTCAGCGGCTGAAAGGTCGCGCCCGCGATTGGATATTGATCCGGGGATCCCTATATAGAGGCGGTCGCGGGACAGACTCGCGCATAGCTCCACCCCATTTCGCTGCTTGAATCGCGTAACGGCGCAAGAGGGCCAGGCGAAGGGGAAACTCGCGCCGGCCCGCCGAACCTTGCCCTTCCAACCATTTCGGACAGGAATTTTCATGCGTATTCGCATTGGCTTCGACATGACTTACGAGGCGCCGGCGGACTCGCCGATGATCTGCCTGCTCAACGTGCACCAGCGCCAGTCCGCGCAGCTCGAACAGCCGGATTATCTGCGCACCGAACCGGTCGTGCCGCTGCACACCTATATCGACGGGTTCGGCAATCTCTGCACGAGGCTGGTCGCGCCGGCCGGCCTGATCCGCATCACCTCCGACTCGGTCTTTCACGCCAACCGCGCCTATGATCCGGTCAATTCGAGCGCCATCCAGCACGAAGTGGCGGACCTGCCGCCGGACACGCTGGAATTCCTGCTCCCCAGCCGCTATTGCGAAAGCGACCTGCTGTCCGGCGAGGCCTGGAAGCTGTTCGGCAGCATCTCGCCGGGCTGGGCGCGGGTCCAGGCGGTTTGCGACTTCGTCCACAATCATATCCATTTTGACTATCAACAGGCCGACCCGAGCCGCACCGCCGGGCAGACCTATGCGCAGGCCATCGGCGTCTGCCGCGACTATACCCATCTCGCTGTCGCCTTGACGCGCGGGCTCAACATCCCCGCGCGCTATTGCAGCGGCTACATCAGCGACGTCGGCCTGCCCAAGCCCTATGCCGATCAGGATTTCTGCGCCTGGATGGAGGTTTTCCTCGGCGGCCGCTGGTGGGTTTTCGACCCGCGCAATAATGCCCCGCGCATGGGCCGCATCCTGATGTCGCAGGGCCGCGACGCCGCCGACGTGCCGCTGGTGCATTTCTTCGGGCGGAATTACATCAGCAGCTTCCGGGTCTGGGTGGACGAGTTGCCGGACTGACGCAGGCTTGGCCATAGCTGAGCGTGTCGCCACGCCGTCCCTTTGACCCGCACAAATCCCCTCACCTTGAGGAGCCTGTTTTGGCAGGCGTCTCGAAGGGTGAGGGACTCGTTAGCCGCACCGTTTCATCGGCGGCTTCTCCCGGCATCTTCGGCGGCCCATGGTTCGAGACAGGCTCCGTTGGGCGTCTCGCGCCGCCCAACGGAGCCTTCCTCACCATGAGGGGCTGGTGGGCAGAAATCGTGGCTTAAAGTCCGCTTCAAAAACCGGGGTCCGCCAAAGTACGGCCGGAAAGCGAAAGGCCCTACAGCGTCAGCAGCGAGCGGATCGCTTTCAGCTCCGCCTTGCGCGCCGCGCTGACCTCCGGAAAGGCCAGCTTGAGCGAAGCCATCTTGTCCAGCACGATATGCGACACGATCAGCCGCGTCGAGTATTTGTCATCGGCGGGCACGATGAACCAGGGCGCGGCTTCGGTGCTGGTGGCCGACAGGCAGAGCTGGTAGGCGGCCTGGTACTGGTCCCAGTAACCGCGCTCGACGATGTCGGCCTGCGAAAATTTCCAGTTCTTTTCCGGCTCGTCGATGCGGGCGAGGAAGCGCTTGCGCTGCTCCTCCTTCGAGAGGTGGAGGAAGAATTTCAGCACATGCACATTATTGGCGTTTAGGTGGCGCTCGACGCCGCGAATGGAACGGTAGCGCTCCGCCCAGAAAGCGTCCGCGTCCTTGCCGGGGTCGAGCCCCTCGGCTTGCAGCAGTTCCGGATGCACCCGCACGATCAGCACGTCTTCGTAATAGGAGCGGTTGAAAATGCCGATCTGGCCGCGTTCCGGCAGAACCCGCATCGAACGCCAGAGAAATTCATGGTCGAGTTCCGCGCCGCCGGGATGTTTAAAGCTCGTGACCTGGCAGCCCTGCGGATTGACTCCCGACATGACATGGCGGATGACGCCGTCCTTGCCCGCCGCGTCCATCGCCTGAAAGATCAAAAGCAGCGCATGGCGATTGCCGGCATAGAGCTTTTGCTGCGCGTCGCTCAGGGCCGCGACCCGCTCGGCGAGCCGCGCGCGATAATCGTCCTTCGAGTCATAGACGGGATCGATGAGCGTCGGCCATTTGGCGAGATCGACGTTCCGGTCTTCGCCGACGCGAAATTTCTTGATGTCGAACAGCGGCTTGTCCTTGGCCATCGTTTTTTCCACCTTACGGAATCAATACCGCGGCTCCATCGAAGGCGCCTGCGCGCAGGTCGGCAAGCGCCGCATTGGCCTGAAGGAGCGGATAAAGCCTTGTCGTGGTCTTCACGCCGAGCTGCGGCGCCAGCCTTAAAAATTCGATGCCGTCGCGGCGGGTCAGATTGGCGACCGAGACGATCTGGCGCTCCTCCCACAGCAACGCGTAAGGAAAGCTTGGAATGTCGCTCATGTGAATGCCGGCGCAGACCACCGCGCCGCCCTTGCGCAGGGATTTCAGCGCTGGCGGGACCAGCGCGCCGACCGGAGCGAAAAGTATCGCCGCGTCGAGTTTTTCCGGCGCCGCCTCGTCCGAGCCGCCGGCCCAGACCGCGCCCATTTTCCGCGCGAAATCCTGCGTGGTCCGGTCGCCCGGCTGGGTGAAGGCGAAAACCTCATGGCCCTGCTTGACCGCGACCTGGGCCAGAATATGCGCGGCGGCGCCAAAACCATAGAGGCCGAGCCGCTCCAGCCTGCCGGCGCTGCGGCCGGCGATCTTGAACGCCCGCCAGCCGATCAGACCGGCGCAGAGCAGAGGCGCCAGCGACGCATCCTCGCCCGCTTCGCCGAGCGGAAAGGCGAAGCGCGCGTCGGCGACGACGAGGTCGGCATAGCCGCCGTCGCGGGTGAACCCCGTGAATTGCGGCGCGTCGCAGAGGTTTTCGTGGCCGCTCGCGCAATAGGCGCATTTCCGGCAGGTATGGCCGAGCCAGGGAACGCCGACCCGCTCGCCGATGTCGAAGCCGCTGACGCCCTCGCCGATCCGGTCGACGCGCCCGACGATTTCATGGCCGGGGACGATGGGCAAGCGCGGATGGGGCAATTCGCCGTCCACCACATGGAGATCGGTGCGGCAGACGCCGCAGGCGGCGATCTTTATACGGATTTCGCCGGGGCCGGGGAACGGATCGGGCCGCTCGATCCATTCGAGCGGCGCGCCGATACGGTTCAAAACCATGGCATGCATGAGGGGCGACTCCCGAACCCGATGAGTTTCGACCCGGCGGCGGCGCCAAGTCAACCGGCTGCGGCGCCAAGTCAAATCGAAGCGGCGTCAGCCGGATTTCACCCCAAAATCCAGGCGAAAACGCTGCTGGAGGCGACGCCGATGGCGAACAGACCCCATTCGAGCAGGCCCCAGAAGGTGACGATCTCGCGCGAATCGGCGGCCGGCTGGCCCGGCGAGGCGGCGAGCAGGCGATTGTTGAGCGGCACGACGATGAAAAATGAATAGGGCCAGGTCGCCAGCGCGATCAGCGCGCCGACCAGCCAGCGAATGTCGCTCCCCTGCGCAAAGGCCGCGAGGGCGGCGAGCGCCGACAACAGCGCCAGCCCGCCGATCAGGGCGAAGCCGCGCCGGTCGCTCGGCGCCCATTCGCGCATCATCGACGAATCGTCGAGGGCGAGGCGGGCCGGCTGCTCGACGAGATTGAGATAAAGCGCGGCGCCGGCGAAAGCCGACGAGAAAACCAGAGCGAGCAAACCAGGGAGCATGGACGGGTTTCCGATTTTTTTCGCGCGCGCCGATGCTTTTTCAGGATCAACGCGCATCTTGTTTTCGGCGCGATGCGTAGAAATCGGTCATAGCTCTTTTGCCGGGCGACCGGAAGCCTTTTCACGGCAGGGCGGAGGCGGCGGGTTTCGACCTTAACCCTCTGTTCAGCGTGTCGATGGCATGATCCGTGCTTGGAGTCGATGACGAAAAGATCGCCGGACGGCGATCGAGAAAATGCAACACGCGGCGAGGGGCGGACAAAGGGGCAGGGCGGGTTGGCGACAATCCGGCCGATACGGATCAACATGTTTCGAAAGGACGTCCCATGCCGATCACCCGCTGCGCCTATTGCAAGCTGCCGACGCGCATCCATTTCGCCTGGTGTCAGGAAAGCGGCGTCAAGGGCGAAATGCCCCAGGCGGCGTTGCGCCCCGGAAGCATCGTTCGCGAAATGCGCGAACTGGCCTGGTGCAAGCCGGCCCATGCGGTGAAAAGCCAGCGCTGATCGGCAGGAACGGCAGACGCGACGGCGTTGCAATGCGCGCGTTTTCGGTCCAGTACAGGTTCTCCTGTCATTCCCTGTCGTTTCCGACTCACAAGATTTGAAATGGCCAGCGCGACGGGCGTCGACGCCCCCTCTCCCGTCATCGGGGCAGGGGGCCGGCGTCCGGTATTTGCCAAGGCTTCTGGACCTTGCGGGCTGGACCGGCGCCGAAAAAGCGATCAAAAATTCCATGAAGCGCGCCCTGCCTGTCACCCGCGAAGACAATTTTCCCGAATGGTATCAGGCGGTGGTCGATCAGGCCGATCTCGCCGAAACCTCGCCGGTGCGCGGCTGCATGATCATCAAGCCCTGGGGCTGGGGAATCTGGGAGCTGGTGCAGGCATCGCTCGACGCCGACATCAAGCGCACCGGCCATGAAAACTGCTATTTCCCGCTGTTCATCCCGCTCGGCTTCATCGCCCAGGAGGCGAGCCATGTCGAAGGCTTCGCCAAGGAAATGGCCGTCGTCACCCATCACCGGCTCAAGGTGGTGGACGGCAAGCTGGTGGTCGATCCGGCCTCGGAACTCGAAGAGCCGCTGGTGGTGCGCCCGACTTCCGAAACCATCATCGGCGACGCGTTCCGGCGCTGGGTCAGCTCCTATCGCGACCTGCCGATTTTGATCAATCAATGGGCCAATGTCGTGCGCTGGGAAATGCGCACCCGGATGTTCCTGCGCACCACCGAATTTCTGTGGCAGGAGGGCCATACCGCCCATGCCACGCGAGAAGACGCGCTCGAAGAAACCCTGAAAATGCTCGAAGTCTATCGCGCGCTCGCAGAAGACGTCCTGGCCATGCCGGTGGTGGTCGGCGAAAAGCCGGAAAGCGAGCGTTTCCCCGGCGCCGAAGCGACTTTTTCGATCGAGGCGATGATGCAGGACGGCAAGGCGCTGCAAGCCGGCACCTCGCATTATCTTGGAACCAATTTCGCTCGCGCGCAGAACATTCGCTACCAGTCGGCGGCCGGCGACCTCGAATTCTGCCACACCACCAGCTGGGGCGTCTCGACCCGGCTGATCGGCGGCGTCATCATGACCCACGGCGACGACGACGGCTTGCGGCTGCCGCCGCGCATCGCGCCCAAACAGGTGGTCATCGTTCCGATGCTGCGCGAAAAGCCGGAAGACGCGGAAGTTCTGGCCTATTGCGAAAGGCTTGAGGCGGAAATCGGCAAGCTTTCGGCTTTCGGCCAGCCCTTGCGGGTAAAACTCGACAACAAGCCGGCCCGCTCCGCCAACAAGCGCTGGGACTGGGTGCGGCGCGGCGCGCCGATCCTGCTCGAAGTCGGCCCGCGCGACATGGCGTCCGATCAAGTCACCCTGATTCGCCGCGATAAATTGCGCGACGGCGATAAAATCGTCTCGCAGGGGATTCTGCGCAGCGGTTTTCTGGAGCGGGCGCCTGATCTGCTGGCGGAAATTCAGGCCAATCTCTATGCCGAGGCCAAGGCCCGGCTCGACGGCAATATCCGCTCGGATTTTGAGGATTTCGAGGCCATTGCTGCTTATTTCGGCGCGGCTGCGGAGGATGACGAGGCGAGATCCAGTTTCCGGGGCTGGGCGCGCGCGCCCTGGGCGCGTCCGACTGGCGGCGAACTGGAAGCCGTCGAGGCGCGGCTGAAGGCGCTCAAACTGACGTTGCGCAACGTCCCCACCGGCCGGCAGGCGCCCCTGGACGCAGCCTGCGTCTTCACCGGACGCCCGGCGGTCGAGGAAATTCTGATCGCCCGAGCCTATTGAAATTGAGGGTTCACTTCCCTCCTGGGGTTAAAACAAAAAGGTTTGGAACTTCAGGTCTGGTCGATAGCGACGCAACCGTTCCGCTGCTTCGAGCTTAGCCAAAATGATCGGCTGTTCCCGCGCCGTTTGGTCCTGTGAGCGATTGTCATAATGCCGGCGTTTGTCATAAAAGATTCATGAAACTGTCATGTTGGGGGCGACGATGCTCGGCTGGCTTCAGGCATTGATGCCGAAAGAGGAACGGTTTTTCGACCTGTTCGAGCGTCATGCGGCGATATCGCTGGAGGCGGCGCGGAGTTTGCGGGCCGTACTGGATGGAGGCGACGGCGTTCGGGCGCTCTGCGCGGAGGTCGGCAAAAAGGAGGACGAAGCGGATGTGGTGGCGCGCGAGGTGCTGCTGGCGCTTCGGCGCAGCTTTATCACGCCGTTCGATCGCGGCGACATTCACGCCTTGATCACCGACATGGACGACGCCATCGACCAGATGCGCCAGACCGTGAAGGCGATCAGCCTATTCGATGTCGCGGTTTTCGAGCCGAACATGGTGAAAATCGGGGATCTGATCGTGGAATCGGCGCAAAGCGCGCTGGAGGCCATGCCTCTGCTGCGCGCCATCAACACCCATGCGGCGCAGCTCAATAGCGCCCAAGAGAAGATCGCCCGTCTGGAGGAAGAGTCTGACCAGCTTTATATGCAAGGTTTGAAAGAATTATATCACAAACATAAAGACAATCAGCCAATGGCCTACATCGTCGGATCGGAAATTTTCGGCCATCTGGAAAAAGTCGTCGATTGTTTCGAGGATCTCGGCAGTCGAGTGAGCGGCATTCTTCTCGAACATATGTAAGGCTCGGGCATGGATGGCGCCTCCTTCATTCTCGTCGCGCTGATCGCGGTCGCGCTGCTGTTCGATTTCCTGAACGGCCTGCACGATGCCGCCAATTCCATCGCCACGATTGTTTCGACCCGCGTCCTGCGGCCGCAATATGCCGTGATGTGGGCGGCTTTTTTCAATTTCGTCGCCTTCGCCGTCTTCGGGCTCCATGTCGCCAACACCGTCGGCGCCGGCATTGTCGACAAGAGCCTCGTCGACGACCGGCTGATTTTCGGCGCCCTGACCGGCGGGATCGTCTGGAATGTTGTCACCTGGCTGCTGGGCATTCCATCATCCAGCTCCCATGCGCTGATCGGCGGGCTGGTCGGGGCGGGGCTCGCCAAATCCGGGCCGTCGGCCATCGTCTGGAGCGGCCTCGGCAAGACCGGCGCGGCCATCGTGCTGTCGCCGGCTCTGGGCTTTTTCCTCGCCCTGCTGCTGGTGCTGGCGGTGTCCTGGGCCTGCGTGCGCTCCACGCCGGTCGCCGTCGACCAGACCTTCCGGCTGCTGCAATTCGTTTCCGCCTCGGCCTATTCGCTCGGCCATGGCGGCAATGACGCGCAGAAAACCATGGGCGTCATCGCCGTGCTGCTTTACGCCCACGGGGCGGGCGGCGAATTCCATGTGCCGCTCTGGGTGGTGCTGTCGTGCCAGTCGGCGATGGCGCTCGGCACATTGTTCGGCGGCTGGCGCATCGTCCACACCATGGGGTCGAAAATCACCCGGCTGTCGCCGATGCAGGGGTTTTGCGCCGAAACCGCCGGCGCGCTGACGCTGTTTCTGGCGACCGGACTCGGCGTTCCGGTATCCACCACCCACACCATCACCGGAGCCATCGTCGGTGTCGGCGCGGCGCGGCGGGTCTCGGCGGTGCGCTGGAACGTGGCGCAGAATATCGTCGTTGCGTGGGTTTTGACCATGCCGGCGGCGGGCCTGATCGCGGCCCTGGCCTATGCGGCTTCCGGGTGGCTGGCATGAGGCGCGCCAAACCGGCGAAACCGGCGAAGGCCCCGAAAAAGGCCAAAAAAACCCGCCATGCCGCGCCCTCCCGGCCCGCCGCGCCGAAACGGCTGCAAGTCGCCGCCTTGCCCTGGCGCGATCTCGATAGGCTGGAGATCATGCTGGTTTCCTCGCGCGAGACCCGGCGCTGGATCATTCCCAAGGGATGGCCGATGGCCGGACGCAGCGGTTCCGCCGCCGCAGCGATCGAGGCCATCGAGGAGGCAGGCCTGCTTGGGGTCATTTCGCCCGAGCCGATTGGTTCATACATCTACGCCAAGCGTTTTTCGCGCAAGGTCGAATCCTGCCGGGTCGAGGTCTATGCGCTGCGTGTCACGCGCCAGCGAGAAACATGGCCGGAAAAGCACGAACGCGAAACCCGATGGTTTCCCGCCGCCGAGGCGATGGAGGCGGTTTCCGACCCGGAACTGGCCGAGTTGATCGCCGGATTCATCCGCTCGCATCGGGCGTGACGTAGCGCACATGGACGCGGGCCGCGCGATTGTGTATGGCGTCGGGCAACCCTGATTGATTTTGCCCGAATAAGATCGGCGCGGAAAAATCGCCAGCCTCAAGAGACCGCCATGCCGCAGCTTCGCTCCCGCACTTCCACCCATGGCCGCAACATGGCCGGCGCGCGCGGCCTGTGGCGCGCCACCGGCATGAAGGACGGCGATTTCGGCAAGCCCATCATCGCCGTGGCCAACAGCTTCACGCAATTTGTGCCCGGCCACGTCCATCTCAAGGACCTCGGCCAGCTGGTGGCGCGCGAGATCGAGGCGGCGGGCGGCGTCGCCAAGGAATTCAACACCATCGCGGTCGATGACGGCATCGCCATGGGCCATGCCGGCATGCTCTACAGCCTGCCCTCGCGCGAAATCATCGCCGACAGCGTCGAATACATGGCCAACGCCCATTGCGCCGACGCCCTCGTCTGCATTTCCAATTGCGACAAGATCACGCCGGGCATGTTGATGGCCGCGCTGCGCCTGAATATTCCGGCGGTGTTCGTCTCCGGCGGGCCGATGGAGGCAGGCAAGGTGACCGTCGGCGGCAAGACCCGCGCCGTCGATCTGATCGACGCCATGGTCGCCGCCGCCGACGCGAAAACCAGCGACGAGGAGGTCGCCGCGATGGAGCGCTCGGCCTGCCCGACCTGCGGCTCCTGTTCCGGCATGTTCACCGCCAATTCGATGAATTGCCTGACCGAGGCGCTCGGCCTGTCGCTGCCCGGCAATGGAACCATCGTTGCTACCCATTCCGACCGCCGGGAATTGTTCCTCAACGCCGGGCGGACCATCGTCGAACTGTGCCGCCGCTACTACGAGCACGACGACGAAAGCGTGCTGCCGCGCCAGATCGCGTCTTTCAAGGCTTTCGAGAACGCGATGGCGCTCGACATCGCCATGGGCGGCTCGACCAATACGGTGCTGCATCTGCTCGCCGCCGCCTTCGAGGCGGGCATAAAATTCGAAATGGCCGATATCGACCGGCTGTCGCGCCGGGTGCCGGTGCTGTGCAAGGTCGCGCCTTCCGTTCCCGATGTGCATGTCGAGGACGTGCATCGCGCCGGCGGCGTTTTCGGCATTTTGGGCGAACTCGACCGCGCCGGCCTGCTCAACCGCGACGTCCGTTCGATTCACGCCGGCAGTCTCGATGTGGCGCTGAAAAAATGGGACCTCAAGCGCAACGACTGTATCGGGCTCAACACCTTCTTTCGCGCCTCGCCCGGCGGCGTGCCAACGCAAGAAGCCTTTTCCCAGTCGCGCCGTTACGAGGCGGTGGACGACGACCGCGCTACCGGCGTCATCCGCAGCGTCGAACACGCCTTCTCGCAGGATGGCGGCCTCGCGGTGCTTTGTGGCAATCTGGCGGAGGAAGGCGCCATCGTCAAAACCGCCGGCGTCGACGCCAGCGTGCTCAAATTCGCCGGCCCGGCCGTTGTCTTCGAGAGCCAGGAGGCGTCGGTCGAGGCCATTCTGGCCGGCAAGGTTGTTGCCGGACAAGTGGTGGTGATCCGCTACGAGGGGCCGCGCGGCGGTCCGGGAATGCAGGAAATGCTCTATCCGACCAGCTATCTCAAGAGCATGGGCCTTGGAAAGGCCTGCGCCCTGATCACCGACGGCCGTTTTTCGGGCGGTACTTCCGGGCTTTCCATCGGCCATGTGTCGCCGGAAGCCGGGGAGGGCGGTCTGATCGGTCTGGTCGAAAACGGCGATCAAATCGAGATCGACATCCCGGAGCGCAAGTTGCGCCTCGATGTTCCGGAGGAGGAAATCGCGCGTCGCCGCGCCGTCATGGAGGCCAGAGGCGCGGACGCCTGGAAGCCGGTGGGCCGTGTGCGGCCGCTCAGCACGGCGCTGCGCGCCTATGCCGCCATGACCACGAGCGCCGCCCGGGGCGCCGTGCGCGTCGTTCCGTAACGGCTCGCCTTCGACCTGCCGGACAAGTCTGCGTCGCAGCTTATCGGGAGGTGGGGCTTTGCCCGTTTTCAAGGCATGGCGCCCTCATGTTCGACAAAGTGCTAACTCACTTCGTAGCGCATGCTAGGCTAGAGATGAGAAGGTGAGCGCTTTCAGGCTAAGGTTTTTCCGCGTCAAGGCGGGACGCCCTTCGGGCGAAACAAGCCAACTGGAAGAGGCTCGGGAATAAGGGAGGGGCCGCAAATGGCTGTCAGTTCATTAGAAATCGAAAAAAATCCGAAATTCAAGGAACTCGTCGCCACGCGTAAAACGCTTGGCTGGACTCTGTCGCTGGTGATGCTGTTCATCTATTTCGGCTTCATCCTGCTTGTCGCTTTCAACAAGGCCTTTCTCGCCACGCCGATTTCGGGCGAAGGCGTCACCACGGTCGGCATTCCGATCGGCATCGCCGTCATCGTCTCGGCCTTCCTCCTGACCGGCTTTTATGTCGTCCGGGCCAACGCCCGCTACGACGAACTCACCCGTCAGATTGTAGAGGAGAGCAAGTGATGTCGCGTTGCAAATTCACCCTCTCCGCGGCGGTCCTCGCCGCGCTTTCCGCCCCGGTCCTTTGTTCCGGGGCTTTCGCCGACGCCATTTCCGGGAAGGTCGTTCAGCAGGAGACCAACTGGACCGCGATCGGCATGTTCGTCGCCTTCGTCGGTCTGACGCTGGGCATCACCTACTGGGCGGCCAAGAGGACCCGTTCGGCGGCGCAGTTCTACACCGCCGGCGGCGGCATCACCGGCTTCCAGAACGGCCTCGCCATCGCGGGCGACTATATGTCGGCGGCGTCCTTCCTCGGCATTTCCGGCCTCGTCTACCTGAACGGCTATGACGGCCTGGTCTATTCGGTGGGCTGGCTGGTCGGCTGGCCGATCGTCACCTTCCTGATCGCGGAGCCGCTGCGCAACCTCGGCAAGTTCACCTTCGCCGACGTGGCCTCGTTCCGCTTCGAGCAGACGCCGATCCGCATCCTCGCCGCCTGCGGCACGCTGGTCACCGTCGCCTTCTATCTGATCGCCCAGATGGTCGGAGCCGGCGCCCTGATCCAGCTGCTGTTCGGTCTGCCCTACATGTACGCGGTGATCGGCGTCGGCGCGCTGATGATCATCTATGTGACCTTCGGCGGCATGGTGGCGACGACCTGGGTGCAGATCATCAAGGCCTGCCTGCTGCTTGCCGGCGCGAGCTTCATGGCCTTCGCGGTGCTCGCCAAGTTCGGATTCAGCCCTCCGGCCCTGTTCGCCGAGGCGGTCAAGGTTCATCCCAAACATCTGGCGATCATGTCGCCCGGTTCGCTGATCACCGATCCGCTGTCGGCGATCTCGCTGGGTCTGGCGCTGATGTTCGGCACCGCCGGCCTGCCGCATATCCTGATGCGCTTCTTCACCGTTGCCGACGCCAAGGCGGCGCGCAAGTCGGTGTTCTACGCGACCGGGTTCATCGGCTATTTCTACATCCTGACCTTCATCATCGGCTTCGGCGCGATCGTGCTGGTCTCGACCAATCCGAATTTCCTCTCCGATGTGGCCAAGGGTCTCACCGGCATCCGGGGCGGTTCGAACATGGCGGCGATTCATCTCGCCGACGCGGTCGGCGGCAATCTGTTCCTCGGCTTCATTTCGGCGGTGGCCTTCGCCACGATCCTCGCGGTCGTGTCGGGTCTGACGCTGGCGGGCGCCTCGGCGATCAGCCACGACCTCTACGCCACCGTGGTCAAG